>NZ_DASTEP010000237.1:0-8376 GCF_035709525.1 Hymenobacter sp.
CCCTGCCCACGCAGCACGCGCCCTGGCCGCCCCAGCGCCCCGCGCAGGGCGGCAGCCGCCTGCACCGTGGTAGCATCGGCGGCATCGTAGATGCCCAGCACGCGCCGGCGCTGCGCCACCGTGCGCCACGCCCCGCGCGGGGCCGCCGCCGGTGCTTCCTGCGCCACCACGAAGGCCGTGCGCGGCGCGGCCGGCTGCGCCAGTAGTTCGGCCAGTGCGGCGGCCCGCCGCCCGGCCGCCCAGGTGCCCACCTGCGCCGTGTCCACGCCCGGCGTGCGCCGCAGGTAGGCCAGCGCTGCCGTGAGGGCGGGCGCGGTGAGGGTGTCGGCGGCGGGTAGTACTAATATAGTGTAGCCCTGCCGGGCCAGCGCATCGGCCCAGGCCGGGGTGGTCCCGGCCGTGGCGGCAGTGGGGAACACGGCCAGCGCCGCGCCGGGCAGGCTTTCGTCGGCGGGGCTGAAGAGCAGTGCCTCGCCCACCGAGCCCGGCACTTCATCGGGCCGCACGCGGTACACGGCCGGCTCGGGCGGGCCGCGCCGCACCAGCAGCGTAGTATAAGTAGTGGAATCGACGGCCAGTGTACCGCGCCAGAAGTCGCCCTGCTGCGTGAGGGCCAGCACCTGGCCCGCGTAGCCGGGGCGCACCAGCCGCAGCCGCCCGCCCGCAAAGGCCACCGTATCGGCCACGAAGCTGAGGGCAGGAGCGGCGGCTACTACCAGCTCGGCATCGTAGTGGCCGGGGCGGGGGTGGCGCACCTCCAGGGCGGCGCGCAGCTCGGGCCGGCCGGCAGCCGTGAGGGCCCCAGCGAAGTGGCCCACCGGCGGGTGCGCCGCCGGGACCGCCTGCCCGCTGGGGTCCGAGGGTGGCGAGCAGGCCGCCAGGCCGGTCAGCAGGCCCAGCCAGAAAGAGGAAGTAATACGCATAGGCAACAGCACGGGCGCCCGCAGTGGCTAGGAACGCCCCGCCAGCCCCTTACGCAAAATGAGGTCGCGCTGTGCATCGGCACCTAGCTGAAAGGTCGTTTCGCCAATCTCCCGAAAGCCGAAGCGCTGGTAAAAGGCGCGGGCGCGGGCGTTGTGCTCCCACACGCCCAGCACCAGGGCCGTGCAGTGCTCGGCCTGCGCCAGCTCCACAATGCGGCGCATGAGGGCCGCGCCCAGGCCGGTGCCGGTCCACTCCTCCACCACGTACAGCTGCTTCACCTCCAGGCGGCCCGGTGCGGCCTCACCGGGGGCTAGGCCCAGGGGCGAGTCGCGCCAGAGCTTGGCAAAGCCCACCGGCTGGCCCTGCATCTCGGCTAGCAGGTAGGTGTAGCGCGGCTGCTGCAACTCGGCCAGTTGAATGTCGGGGCCAAACACTTTGTCTAGAAACGCGGCCAGGTCTTCGGGGGTGGTGTCGGCCCCCGAGGTTTCGGTGAACGTCTGGCGGCCCAGGTCGGCGAGGCGGGTAGCGGTGGCCATATTGGCCTTGGCAATAGAGATGCGGAGCGGAGAAGACATGCCGCAAAGGTGGGGCCGCCCGCCCAAAGCCCACCGCCGCTAGCCCGCCCGGCCCACGCGCCAGCCCACGTAGCTGGTAAGCACACCGGCCGCCGTGCCCAGCCCCACACCCAGCAAAGGCCGCCAGGCCAGCTGCCCCAGGTCGTGCCAATGGTAAAACAGCACATACACCCGCAGCAGCTGTGCGACAACCAGCAAGATGCCCGCCGCAATAAGCAGCCCGGCTACCAGGCGGCGCGAAAGAGGCGAGAGAACGGTGCGAGACGAGGGAGAACGGGCCATATGTGCCACCCTAAACGCCCCGGCGCGGCCCGATGTTCCGGGCCATGCCGGGGCCTTGCTATTTAGTTAAATAACCGTACCTTTGCCAGCATCCAAGCCTTGCGAGAGTAGCTCAGTTGGTAGAGCATCAGCTTCCCAAGCTGAGGGTCGCGAGTTCGAACCTCGTTTCTCGCTCATTGTTTAACAGCCACTTAGATGAGAATCTGAGTGGCTGTTTTGCTTTTGGATGATGCGCCAGGTTGCATAGGTTTTTGATTTGTAATTCTATACTATTAGTTGGCGTTGCACCAGCACCTGTCCGAAAATAGATTGCACGGCTCAAGTACGGGGCACAATCGTACACGTCAAAAGCTTGTAGAGCCTGTTTGACCGGAGCTTCGGGCTCGTAGCACGCCGGTAGCCGGCTGGATTCGCACTCCACCTTCGGAAATGGATTGGAAGGAATGCCGACAATTCTTCGCAGTTAGCACGGGTTGTCTGGAGCAAACTGCGCCCGCTAGTCGACAAAAAATGGTCGGCGGCCGAGTAAGGTAGCGGGCCGGCCCGCTGGCAGACTAGGTTTGAGTGGTACGTAAAGCGGCCTTGTTACCGCCCGCTCATTCAGTTACTTCACCATAGTCTGTGCAAGCAGCAGCACGCCCCTTTTTTCTTTAATCGTTTGCCGTATGCTACACCGCATAAAAATCGCGCTGGCCATTGGGGCCATGCTGGCCACCAGCCTCGTCGCTTGCACAAAGGACGATACCACCGCCACTACCACCTCGTCCTCAAATTCCAATCCCGACCCCATCACGGTGAGCGCCTGCACCTCGACGGCCACGGGCATCGCCAAGATTGTGTGCCTGGCCGACGCGTTTAAATCGCAGCTTGATGGCACGCAGCTATCGACCTTGCAGCGCACCTACGCCGTAAGCGACGCCAAGAAGTGGTCGAACCTGCCGCAGGGCCTGGTCCAAAGCTCCTCCAAGCGCGTGGGCCTGAGCTTCGGCTCGATGACGAGCACTCAGATTCAGTACGCCAAGGCGCTGATTAAGGAAGTATCGGGCACGACGACCAACGAGGGCTGGGACGAGCTACAGCAGCTGCTCAATGCTGATGAGTACCTGGCTGCTAACGGCGGCGGCAGTACCTACGGAGCGGCCAACTACTACATCGCTTTTCTGGGCACGCCGGCTACCACGGGCACCTTCGAAATTCAGTTTGGCGGGCACCACCTGGCCTTCGCCAACACCTACAAGGACGGCGTGCTGACCGGGGCCACGCCCTCGTTCCGCGGCGTCGAGCCGTTCGCCACCTTTACCCTGAACGGTGCCAGCAACCAGCCCTTGCAGCAGGAAGCTGCCGCCTTCTCGGCCATGCTCAACGGCCTCAGCAGCGCCAACCAGACCGCCGCCAAGCTTTCGCAAACCTACGGCGACATAGTGGCCGGCCCCGGCCAGGACGGCACTTTCCCCAGCACCGCCGTAGGGGTAAAGGGTAGTAGCCTATCTGCCAGCGAGAAGGCCTTGGTGGTGGCGGCCATGAAGACCTACGTGTACGACACCGACGATGCGAACGCCGCCACCATGCTGGCCACCTACACCAGCGAGCTGGACAATACCTACGTGGCCTACTCGGGCACCACGGCCATGACCACCCGCAACGACTACGTGCGCATCGACGGCCCGCACGTCTGGATGGAGTACTCCTGCCAGAACGGCATCGTGCTCTCGGGCACCCACCCACACTCGGTGTGGCGCGACAAGAGCAAGGACTACGGCGGTAACTAGCGCTTGCTGAAAAAAGCCTTCCCGCCGCGCGAGCCATGGATTCGTGCGGTGGGAAAGCTTTTTTATTAGTTTTCCGTTCTTATCAATTAATTCTTCTGTGATGGCGTCACTTTTCCGCCAACCCAGCCGCTGGCTGGCACTGCTGCTTCTGGTGCTGGTGGGCGGCGCGCTGCCGGCGCTGGCCCACCCCATGCCCAACTCGCTGGTGCTGCTCACGGTGCACCCGCAGCGCCTGGAGGCCGAGGTGCATTTGCCGCTCGGCGAGCTGCAACCTGCCTTCCAGTACCCCGTGTCCGACTCGACCGCCGGCCTGATGCAGCGCTGGGGGCCGCAGCTGCGGCAGTACCTGACCCAACACGTGCGGGTGCAAAGCACCGATGGCCGCTACTGGGGCCTACGGGTGGGCGACTTGGCGGTGCAGCACCAGGCCAACGAGCTGAACGGCCCCTACAACGAGGTAGTAGCGTACCTGCACCTGCTACCCCCGCCCGGCGCCGACGTGCGGCGCTTCGTGCTGCGCTACGATGCCATTGTGCACCAGGTAGTAACGCACAAAATCTTGGTGTCGGTGCGCCAGGACTGGGCGGCCGGGCAAGTGGCCGAAGATGCCGCGCCAACGCAGGTCGGAGTCATCGAAATGGACGTGGTCAACAGCGTTATTCCGCCCCTGGCCGTGAACCTGACCGCAGGCAGCCCCTGGACAGGCTTCGTGGCGATGGTGAAGCTCGGCATTCGCCACATTGCCGAGGGCACTGACCACCTGCTGTTTTTGCTGGCCTTGCTGCTGCCGGCCCCGCTGCTGGTGGCCGGCCGGCGCTGGGGCGGCTACGGTGGCCCCCGCTACAGTTTGCGTCGGCTGCTGCTGCTCGTCACGGCCTTCACCCTGGGCCACTCGCTTACTTTGCTGCTGGGCACACTGGGCTGGGTGCGGCTGCCCACGCAGCCGGTGGAGGCGCTCATTGCGGTGTCCATTCTGGTGGCGGCGGCGCACGCGGTGCGGCCGCTATTTCCGGGGCGCGAAACCTGGGTGGCCGCCGGCTTTGGGCTAGTACATGGCCTGGCGTTTGCCAGCACCTTGGCTACCCTGCACCTGGAAGCCGGGCCGCTGGCGCTGAGCTTGCTGGGCTTTAACGTGGGTATCGAGCTGATGCAGCTGCTGGTAGTAGGCCTTACGATTCCGTGGCTGCTGCTGCTGGCCTGCACGCCCTATTACCAGTACGTGCGGCTGGGCAGCGCGGCGCTGGCCGGCGTGGCCGCGGCGGCCTGGCTGGTAGAGCGCCTGAGTGGCGGCAGCAATGCCTTGACGCGGGCCCTCGCCACGGCCGTGCCCTACGCGCCCTGGCTTCTGGCCGCGCTGGCTATCGGCTCGGTCGTGCTCTATCAGCGCCGCCGTCGGTTGGCTTAGGGTACGGCGTTTTGCCCGTTGGTCGATGTTATTCAGCAATTGGGCGACAGCTGGTGATGAGGCAAAACAAACGTATTATATTAGCGTAGCTGCGAGTAGATTACCGAAGAGTATTAAGCCGGATTTAACTTAGGTTTTCGGTAGCCAGCCAGTAAGAGCCAGTAAGCTTTAGCACTCATTTTTCTTCACTTCACCCGTTTAGTTGCATGAAAATCTCTACTTGTTTAGCCTCAGCCGGTGCCTTGCTGGCGGTGATGGCTTTTAAGCAGCACACCAGTAGCACGGCTACGCTGAAGCTGCTGCCGACTTCCACAACCAGTGTAAAGCACACCAAAGGCACCACGCAGGCTGCGGCGGTGAGCGACGTGGTGACGGCGGCCAACGCCTTCCTGGCCACCCTCAGCACCACCCAGCAAACCACGCTGTTGCAGGCTTACAACTCCACGACCGTTACCAAGTGGTCGAACCTGCCCTGTGGCTCGCAATGCCGCATCGGCTTGCAACTCTCTACCCTGACGACGGCGCAGCAAGCGGCAGCGATGGCCGTGGTGCAGGCGGCCACGGGAACCGTGGCGGGCGATGGCTTCAATGAAATTCAACAGCTGCGGGCAGCCGATGACAACCTGAACGCGAACGGCGGCGGCAGCGGCTATGGCTCGGGCATCTACTTCATTGCGTTCCTGGGCACGCCGTCTACCACGGGCACCTGGCAGCTCCAGTTCGGGGGGCACCACCTGGCCACCAATGTCACCTTCGGCAACGGCCAGGTGAAGGGGGGCACGCCTCAGTTCGAAGGCGTTGAGCCCCTCACCTTCACCACCACCAACGCCAACGTGCTGCCCACCGGCACCGTGGCGGCCCCAATGGCCAACGAAGCCTCGGCCATGCTAGCCATGCTCAACGGCCTGACGGCGACGCAGAAAACCACGGCCAAGCTCAGCCAGACCTTCGGCGACGTGCTGCTCGGCCCCAGTGGCAACGGGCAGTTTCCGGCCACCAAGGTGGGGCTGCCAGTAAGCACGCTCACGGCGGCCCAGCAGCAGCTGGTAGTAGACGCCATGCGCCCCTGGGTGCAGGACGTGGACGACGTCACGGCCGCTAGTCTGCTGGCCACGTACACCAACGAGCCGGCGGGCACGTACATTTCGTATTCCGGCACCGGCAACCTCACCACCAACGGCGACTACGTGCGCATCGACGGGCCAACGGCCTGGATTGAGTTTGTGTGCCAGACCGGGGTAGTGTACCGCACCAACATCCACTACCACAGCGTGTGGCGCGACCATGCCCGCGACTACGGCGGAAACTTCTTCGGTACCTACACCAACGTTGCGCTGAGCACCAAGGCCGCCCAGGCCGCCAAGGTATTCTCGGCCTACCCCAACCCGGTAGCCAGCGGCCAGGGCATCGACGTGGTGCTGGCCGAAACCACCACGGCCAAGTCGGCCACCTACACCCTGCGCAATACGCTGGGGCAGGCCGTGGCCAGCGGCTCCTTCAGTGGCGTCATGGCCAAGGTGCCCACCACGGGCCTGGCCGCTGGCACTTATATGCTTACGGTGCAGCCAGCCGGAGAGGCCGCCGTTACCAGCCGCTTGACGTTGCAATAATGCCCGCCTTCCATTGAACTAAAACAGCCCAGCTTACTTGGTAAGCCGGGCTGTTTTGCGTTGGGGCCCACTCCACGCGGCGCAGCTAGTGGGGTAGTTAATTTTTCAGTGGCCTCGCACCCACGCCCAGTTGCCGCACGGGCGGGAGTTATCGGCTAGCATGTAATAATCGGCGGTAGCCTACGCCCAGCACCAGCCCCACCACCCCCGCGTATAACAGCCACGACGGCCCGATGGGCAGCCAGCCATAATCGGCATACACCCGGGGCCGAAACTGCGGAATGGCCGCCGCATCGGCCACGGTGAAGGTGCGGAACGTGCTTTGCAGCGCCATTTTGGGGTAAAAGAAGCGCTGCGTGCGGGTGCGAAACGCATCGACATCGCGGCTGAAGTGGTTGAACTGCTGCCAGTGCGTGCCGGCCAGTGCCGACAGCGTTTCCTGGAGCAGCAGCGCCGGGCTCAGCAGCTGCCAGTAGCGCAGGGCGGCCTGCTGCTTTTCTATCTGCCCGTAGAGCCGCTGTTCGGCCAGCCGGGTAGCCTGGTCTTTGATGTCCTGGCTTTTGCTCACGATAACGCCGTAGCCGTACACCATGCCCGGCGTCACCACCGACGCCTGCCGGATGAGCGTGCGCGGGCTGCTGAATACGTCCTTGGTCAGCGCCTGCCCGTCGCGCTCGAAGTAGCGGTTGATGGCGTTGCGCTCCTCTGTAGTGATAGCGATGCGGCTCGGAATGGGGTACGCCCGGTCGAGGCCCAGCTGCAACCCGGCCGGCACCAGCAGCCCCAGCGCCAGCCACATAAATATGAGCGTCAGCGCGTTGAGGTTAGAGCTCAGCGAAAAGCTGTTGACCAGCAGCGCCAGCGCAAACCAGAAAGCGAAGTACAGCGACACGGCCGCCACCAGCCACCACCAGTTGACCGTGGCCAGAAAGGCCGGCCCCACCAGCGCGGCCAGCACCGGCCCCACCACCGCCCAAAAGAACAGCGTAAACAGCCCGTAGCGAATGCCCAGCCGCCCCAGCGTGAGGCGGGCGATGGACTGATTGCTGGTTTTGAGCAGCACCCAGGTACCTTGCTCGCGCTCGCTCGACACCACGTTGTAAGTAAAAACGATGATGAGCAGCGGCAGCAAATACACCACCACGAAGGCGAAGTCGAAAGTGCCCACAAATTGCAAGTAGCTATTGGCAATCTCGCTTTCGTGCACCAGCTGCTGCTTTTTGGTGATGTACACCTTGTAGTAAAACGGCTGCACCTCGCTCTGGCCCGCCGCCAGCGCCTGCAAGGCAAACGGGGCTTTGGCGGCGTACTGCGGCCCCTCGTTGCGGGCCGTGTTGTAGGCATACGTGGGGTCGTCCCAGATAAAGCCGGGGTAGCGCATGCCGGCCGCCTCCACGCGCCGGATGCGGCGCACTAGGCTGTCCTGGGCTTCGTGGCGGTGCGCCTGGATGCGCCCCAGCGTGCGCTGCTGCGTGTGCAGCTGGCTGCTGCCGGCCCACAGCGCGGCCAGCAGCACCACCAGCACCAGCGAAAACAGCACCACCAGCACGCGGTTGCGGTACAAAGAAGTCAGCTCGTGCCGCCAGAGGACAGGGAATAGGGAAGCAGGCATAATTGGGAAATACTTACAAGGAAGACGGTGGCTTGCCGCTCGGCGTAGGGAACCTCACCCCCCGGCCCCTCTCCAAAAAAGAGGGGGAGCCGACCGCTAAGGAGCTGTTTGACTTAATTTTTTAGACATGAGACGTTAGACATGAGACATGAGAAAGACGCTGGTCAGGCTCTCAAGCGGTTCTCATGTCTCATGTCTA
>NZ_DASTEP010000238.1:0-54314 GCF_035709525.1 Hymenobacter sp.
GCTGGTTGCCTGAACACGCAACCAACGCCAGCAATGGTGGCTTTAGCCCGGGTGTTCACCTCTTCCCATTCCGAACAGAGTCGTTAAGCCCCGGTGCGCCTATGGTACTGCCTTCACCGGTGGGAGAGTCGGTCGCCGCCAGCCTTTTTCAGTAGACCCTATTTGTGTTGCTTTTACCAGCGACCAAATAGGGTTTATTATAAAATTAAATATTTGCCATTGGTTCTGTAGCTCAGCTGGTAGAGCAGTACACTTTTAATGTACGGGTCCTGGGTTCGAATCCCAGCGGAGCCACGAAAGGGCCATACTCTTGAAAGAGTATGGCCCTTTTCTTATTCTGTACGCTCCTGAATCGAGCGTAAATTATGAGTAATGAAAGGAGGAACTTTCATTAGACTACACTGGATTCAGTCCGGTAAGCTGACGCAACAGGCCAATAATAAACGCTTCAACGTTTTCTTTCGTCGCGAGTTGCTCGATACCCACCTGTTTCGCTCGCTGGCCCATCGGTAATTCCTAAGTGAGTGGATGCACAATTACAATACTTAACAGCCCCAATAGGCCTGGAATTTCATGACGTTCATCGACTTTAAGTAAGCTGGTTAATATCTGATAACTAATAACTTGCCGAACGGAAAGGCGTATAAAGGCACTTCTGGCGTTTGGGATGGGTGGATAATACTGAGGCCTCAAGTTAATTTGACTGCGTGCTACGAAGCTGAAGCTACTGAGCGAGCCAGCGGCGAATAAACCGTAAGCTGGTAGTGGTAGAATGAGTGAAGCGAAGTTGGGGGCGGGTGGGCCGTACATCCGCCGCCCGTAAGATGGTGGTAGTAAAATGAGTGAGCCGGCGCGGAGCTCAGTCGAATGGCTAAGGCACGAAAAAATAATTTGCTGGAGATTTCGGTTTATATTAAAATCATTATTATGATTTTAATATTTAGTTTGAATATTAGAATAAAATGAATCATGTGTGTTGAATCAGCTTGGTAGTGTGCAAATTCTTAATTGTAAAGGCACTCACCAAACTGTTAGTCTGGTTTCGCTATGTTATTGTGCAATAAAAAAGTTTTGCGAACAAGATAAATAATTGTGGTAGTGATTATTAAGTTAGAATAATGCTGCTACACGGTTGTAAGCTATCCTGGTAGCACGGTCGAATTTCGACCCTTTTTAACGCGATAAGAGGTATGAAAACCAGCTTTTGGAGGCGTGATGGGGTATGGCTATAGCTGCAAGGGCCCGTCCAGACGGATAAAGCTCAGCTAATCAAAGCAGGTAGTTTATTGTTACACGGCTGTGCTTTAACTTTATACCTTTTCTGGCTATCTATATTATACATTAGCTATGATGTCTACTCCTGCTTCATTGCTACCTCCTAATGAAAATAAGCGCCTGGAAACGCTACGGGCCTATGACATTCTGCACTCGTTAAAAGAGCCGCTTTTTACCAGTGTGGTGGAGGTAATTGCTACCCTATTTAATGTGCCTATTTCACTGATTGCCCTTGTAGATGCTGACGAAGTGGTGTATAAGGCTACCCACGGCCTACCCGACCTGCGCCGCCAGCCTCGCGCCGAGGCTATTTGTTCGATGGCCGTGGGGCGGCAGGAGGCGGTAGTGTTTAGCGACCTGCGCCATACTCGCTCGCTAACGCCGGAGGCTAAAGCCGCTGCACAAGCCAAGGGACTGTTATTTTACGCCGGTGTGCCTCTGTGCATGCCCAGCCGCCACTGTATTGGCACGCTTTGTATTATCGACCACGCGCCACGGGCGTTTAGCGCGCCCGAGCAGGAGGTGCTGGAGCAGTTTGCGCACGTAGTCGAGCGCCTTATCGCCGTGCGCCAATATTGCGGAGCTGGCCAAGCCCGTAGCTCAGACCATTGGAGTGTGGTTTGTGCCGAGCTAGTGCAACAGGTGCAGGCTGTGATGAAGCTGGTGCAGCAGCGCGATAGCACCGGCGTGAGCAGCCAAGTGCCTGCCGACTTGCTGGAGATAGTTGACCAGCACCTCACGGCGCTACGCTGGATGTTGGCCGACTATTGCAGCGGCCCGCTTTAGGCAGGTGCGGGGTACTAGTACATGCCCACCGCGTGCCTGAGAAAAGCCGGCAGTTGCCAAAGGCACTTTATTACTGCGGCCCGTCGTTGTAGATGGGCAGCGCATTACTAAGCGTGTGCTCGGTTAATATATTTTTACTTATTCTGCGGCCTTTTTTGAGGAGGTTAGCCGGTGCTATTTTTTAATCTGAAAACACCAGCGTAGCGCATTTAATAGCAAGATGCGTAGCGCTTTTTGGATTTAATAGCTTCCAGCATTGCCAAAACAGCAAACGGCGCAAGCCTCAGGCCGTATATAACTTGAGTCCAATAACCCGCCCTCTGCATGAAGAGCAGCGGGGTGGTTGCTAAATAGTATTATTTACGCTACATTAGCAGCCGTTATGGTCTTTTGCTATAACGTTTTCCATAAGTTGGAGAGCTGCATAGCTCGTTCTGTCGTCATCCATTCCCACCCACTAGTACTATGTACAAGATTCAACCAACAGGCTGCGCCTGGGTGCTGCTTGGTCAATCGTTGGTGCTTTTGCTTCCCATTCTTAAGCTGCTGCAAGTGCCAGGCATCGCCGACTGGCCTTGGCTAGGCGTGCTGACCCCAGTGTGGGGGCCCGGCATTTTGCTAGCGTTAATTTTGGGGGTCGAACACCTAATTAGCTCCATCAAGAAGGTGCATGTTCGTTACCCTAAGCAGGCTATCGCACAAGAGCTGCATAACGCCTGATAGGTGTCGGCTCTGCTATAACTGAAATGCCCGTGGCTAGGCGGCGTGCTGGTAGCTCGCCGCCTAGCCACGGGCATTTTATATGGGTTTAGACGAAAAGGTGGCCGCAAAAGCCTTAGTGCTCGCGGTGCACGGTGGTCGGGCTGAAAGCCGGCACGCACACCGACCAGTATTCGCACTCCGCATCAAAGGGGTTGGAGTAGCGCACTCGCGCCCCGGCCCGGATGAGCAGCGACTCGCCGGCCTGGAGCTCCACTACGTCGCCGTCGATTTCGAAGCGCTTGCGCCCACGCACCACAATAGTTATTTCGTCAAACTCGGGGCGCTGGTGCGGCTCGCTCCATTGCGGCGGCGCTACCATGTGGGCCACGCTATACTGACCGGTGCCGGTGCTGGCCAGCCCCACGTGCTCTTCGATGAGCTTGCCATCAGTGGTGGGCACCTGAAACGGATACAAATTGCGGAAGTAGTTTTTGGCAGAAGGCATACGCTGAGGAGGTTAGGGGGCAGCCGTAGGGCACGGGCCACTGGTGTAGCTGCGCACGCCCGCATTGCGAGCCACGCAGGGGTTGGAGTAGGTCTGGCCGTTGCAGCCGCACACAGGGTTGTAGTCCATGGTGCAGATGCCGTTGGGGTTGACCTTGGTCGGGTCGATGCAATCGCTGGTGATGGCAGTAGCGGGGGCCGTGCGCTGGCAGCCGCTGCCCAGCCCACTACCTACGCACAAGAGTAGCAGAGTCGCTCGGGATAAATAAGCCATAAGCTAAAAAGAAGGTAACGGGCAAGTAAACGGCGAGGAGTAGGAAATGGCTGCGCAAACCGAAAATTTATCCGGCCCGCCCAACCCGTAAATGCTCGCCCCGTATAGCTGCCTATACAATGGGCCGAGGGGCACCCTCAGCCTCACCTTTCAACACCTCATCACCTTTCTTTTACTTCTCATGGCTTACCGCGAAGAAGATAATAACGCAGGCAAAATCGTTCTCGCCGCCCTCGCTGGCGCTAGCGCTGGCATCTTGGCTGGCATTTTGCTCGCTCCCGATAAAGGCTCGGTTACCCTCGAAAACTGGAAAAGCACCGCCAAAGACTACGGCACCAAGCTAGGCGACCAGTACAAAGAATACAGCGCCGAGCTGGAAATCAAGTTCAAAGGCCTCACCGACAAGCTCGAAGACCTCGGCATCACGTCGGGCGGTAGCCTCAACATTGGCGGTAACTGGGACGAAATCAAAGGCAAGCTGAAGCAGCAATATGCCTCGCTGACCGACGAAGACCTGACCTACGCCGAAGGCAAAGGCGACGAGCTTGTGGGCAAGCTGCAAGAAAAACTGGGCAAAGGCAAAGCAGAGGTTACCAAAATTATCAACGACCTGACCGGCAAAGGCAATGATTTGGCTAGCAAAGCCAAAGATGCCGTGCGCGATGGCGCCGACAAAGCAAAAGATGCCGCCGACAAAGGCGCTGATGCTGCTAAAGACGCCGTGAGCTAAGTTTAGCCACCGACTTACTACTCAAAAGCCTCGTGCCGCCCGGCACGGGGCTTTTTCGCGTCGGGCCCTAACCACCAGTGGCTTTTCGCCGTTAGCCAGCTGCTATCTTCCTTCACTTTTAAACGTATTTCACTCATGCCCAAAGACAACGGAAAAGTCATCTTGTCGCTGCTGGCCGGCGCTACGGCCGGCATCGTAACGGGCCTGCTGCTGGCCCCCGAAACCGGCGAAGACCTGCGCAAAAGCCTGCGCGAAGCGGCCGGCAAGTGGGGCGGTAGCTTCGGCAAGCTAGCCCAGGATGCATTAGGTAAGCTGCAACACGACCAGCCCGGCCACACCAACCCCGACGCAGCCGTGAGCGAAGACCGCAATGCTGCCGATGCGCTTTTCAACTCGATGAGTGCTGAAAACACCGAGCCCGGCGACCTCGCCACCAGCGCTACCGGCAACGGCCGCTCGATAGGGGGCGACGCCCACCCCGCTGAGCACAACAGCCTCGACTATGACGGCGATGGTAGTGACGGTCGCCATCGGGGTCTTGGGACTGTATAGCAAGTAGTTGTCAAAAGGGCGCGAAAATAATTGAATTATTTTCGCGCCCTTTGTAACCCCCAATGCCTCGCACCGTTAAAGACTATACAAACGGCTTAAGATTCAGACCTTAGGACGTTGGTCGTAAAATTGCCGACTATAGGAGCTTCTGCTGGTAAGTGGTTTAACATGCCAGTCGTAAAATCAGATAGTCCATCGCAAGCTTCTGCCAACTAGCTCTGGTTTAGACTTGGTTAGCTGTTTCAAAGAAAAGCCCGGTACTTTTGGTACCGGGCTTTTCGACTTTTAGGACTAATCATAAGTAGTAGCGCGAACTTTATAGGTCGCGTTTGCCAGCGGCCAGCTAGCTAAACGCGACCTATAAAGTTTGCGCTACTACTTATAGTACTTCCGGCCGCATTTGCGGGAAGAAGAGCACGTCCTGAATTGAATTGGAATTGGTCATAATCATGCTCAGGCGGTCGATGCCGATGCCCAGGCCCGCCGTGGGCGGCATACCATACTCCAGGGCGCGCAGGAAGTCATCGTCGAGCACCATGGCTTCGGTGTCGCCGCGCTTGCCGAGCTCCAGCTGGTCCTCGAAGCGCTGGCGCTGGTCGATAGGGTCGTTGAGCTCCGAGAAGGCGTTGCAGATTTCCTTGCCGTTGCAGATGGCCTCAAAGCGCTCGACGAGGCCGGGGCGGTCGCGGTGCTTCTTAGCCAGCGGCGACATCTCGACGGGGTAGTCGGTGATGAAGGTGGGCTGGATGAGCTTGGGCTCAACGTGCTCGCCGAAGATTTCATCGATAATTTTGGCTTTGCCCATGCTGGGGTCGAGGTGCACGTTGAGCTTGGTAGCGGTTTCGCGCAGCGCCGCCTCGTCCATCTCGCCGATGGCCACGCCGGTGTACTTCTCGATGGCCTCAAACATAGTATAGCGCTGCCAGGGCCGCTGAAAATTGATGAGGTTGGCACCCACCTGCACTTCGGTTTTGCCGTGCAAAGCCATGGCCACGCGCTCTACCATTTCCTCCACCAGGTCCATCATCCAGGCGTAGTCTTTGTAGGCCACATAGAGCTCCATCTGGGTGAACTCGGGGTTGTGGAAGCGCGACATGCCCTCGTTGCGGAAATCCTTCGAGAACTCGTACACGCCATCAAACCCTCCCACAATCAGGCGCTTGAGGTACAGCTCGTTGGCAATGCGCAAATACAGCGTCATGTCCAGCGTGTTGTGGTGCGTCTTGAATGGCCGCGCCGCCGCGCCGCCGTACAGCGGCTGCAAGATGGGCGTTTCTACCTCCAGGTAACCTTTGTCATTCAAGTAGTTGCGCATGGCCTGCACCAGCTGCGTGCGCTTGATGAACGTCTCACGCACGTGCGGGTTCACTACCAGGTCCACGTAGCGCTGGCGGTAGCGTAGTTCGGGGTCGGTAAAGGCGTCGTAGGTAACTTCTTCACCGGTAGTTTCATCCTTTACGCGGCGCACCACCGGCAGCGGGCGTAGCGACTTGGCCAGCAGCTTCAGCTCGGTTACGTGTATCGACGTTTCGCCGACCTGCGTCTTAAACACGTGGCCTTTCACGCCGATGAAGTCGCCGAGGTCGAGTAGCTTCTTGAAAACGGTGTTGTACAGCGTCTTGTCTTCGCCGGGACAAATCTCGTCGCGGTTGACGTAAATCTGAATGCGCCCCGACGAGTCCATGAGTTCGGCAAAGGCAGCCTTACCCATGATGCGTACCGACATCAGGCGGCCGGCCAGCGCTACCTCCTGAAAGTTATTCAGCTCGGGGTGGTAATTGTCGAGAATTTCCTGCGCGTAGAAATTTACGTCGAACAGTTCCGACGGATACGGCTCAACGCCAAGCTCTTGCAGTTGCGTCAGCTTCTGGCGGCGCAGCTGCTCTTGTTCGCTTAAATGGACCACAGATTCAAACGGATTTTTAGGATTTAACGGATACGCCCGCCTGCGGCGGGCTGGCTAAGCCAGGCTCATGGCGGAAATGAAGGCACAGCCTGTTAGCATCCTTTTTAACAACCAGTGAGTAAGTACTGCCCACGGCGGAGATGAGATGCGATAGCAGCGCAAAAGTAAGCCCAAAAAAAGGCCGCTCCGAAAGGGAGCGGCCTTTTAACCAACCCAACTAGCCAGCCCGCATAGCGGGCGTATCCGTTAAATCCTAAAAATCCGTTGGAATCTGCGGTCTAGGCGGCCATTTTGAGTTCGCGCTCGGGCTCGGCACCGAGCAGCGTGGGCTGCACCCGCGTGCGCAGGCGCTCCTGCACGAATGTACCCTGCAAGTGGCTGGGCAGCTCGCGCACCAGCTGCTCGTAGCGCTCCAGGCCCAGGGCCTTGGCCACGTAGGTTTCGTGCACGCCGTTGAGGTAGCTCACGATGTTGAGCAGCGAACTGTGGAACAGGCGGAAATCAATGTCAGCCTCCACGTAGCGCTCAATCTCGCGGCTGCTTTGCGAGATGCGCAGGCGTCCCAGCAGGTCGAAGATGGTAGTGTAGCCCAGGCGCCAGGTAATCTGCTGCCAGTGGGCGGCGGTCCACTTGTCGAGCGGGCGGCCGGTTTTCTGGCTGCGGATGGCCGTGTTGGGGTTAGCCTGCACATGCTGGCGCACCGCGATGGCCTTCTGCTTGCGCGTGGTGCGTAGAAACTGGCCAATCTGGGCCTGCGCGTCAATCTCCTGCGAAGCAATGTGCAGGCCGGCTTTGTAGCCCGCCAGCGGCAGGCGGTGGATGTTAAAGTCGCCATACGCCCCAGCGGCGTAAAACGAAACCGGGCGCGGGTAGGCGTTCTTCACTACCAGGCGGCCCACTTCGCGGCTGATAACCTGCGCGTTAGTAGAACGCACGCCGGTAGTGTACAGAAAGGCTTGCAGGCCCGACAAAATGGTGTGGTAGGCCTGCGGAAACGTCCAATGCAGGGCATTACGCAGGAAGGCTTCGTCACCGAGTTCGGCAGTGGCGCGCAAGGCATACTCGGTGCTCCAGCAGGTGTGCAGCAGTTTGGTGAGGGCCGCCGTATCGGCCTCGGTCAGCTCGGCCTGGTGCTGGCGGAAATAGGGTAGGTGCTGTAAGCCCCCCAGCGGGCCATCGCCCTCCTGCAAGTGGTAGTTAATAGCAAAAAAGTAGTTGAGAAACACCTGCGCCGGAATCGAGCGGCGCCAGGTTTCGTCGGCTACGCGCTGCTGCTCCTGCTCTTCGGGCGTGAGCACGGCTTCGGCAGCTGAAATGGTCATCGGAGCCTGATAAGGCTCGGTAGGGATGAGCGGGATAATGCGGGCTTCGGCTTTCATTGTCATACCAGATAAACTAAAGGCCAATAAAATTAGTTGCCATTTGCTAAAAATAATCGCTGATTTTTGCTGATTTAGCAGATGACGCTGATTCAGGCATGGAAATGACTTCCAAAGGTCAAAAAGGCCATTTTAGGAACAGAAAAAGAGCCCGCGCCAGCCATAAGACTAACCAAAGCTACTGTTTCCAATCAACTGAGCCAGTAGGGCGATTTGCTAAAAATATAAGCAATAAAAAAGGCTGCCACCAGGCAGCCCTTCTCATAACAACTATACTCTTTCCTTAGCCAGCCCGCGCAGCGGGCGTATCCGTTAAATCCAACAAATCCGTTTGAATCTGCGGTCTACATCTGGTCTTTCAGCACGTTCACGGCTTCGCCGAGCGTGATGTCCTTGTTCAAGCCGCGCGTGAAGCGCATCGAGCGGTTTACCTTCACGGTATCGCCGGTCAGTGTTTTTGTGTCGGCGGCCAGCGGCTTGATAACGAGCGGCGTAGCCGTTTTCTGAATAGCCTCGTACTTGTCCGACTCCGCTTTCAGTAACTGCTGCTGCGCGCGGTAGTTGCTGAGTTTTAGCGAAACTACGGTTTCGTCTTTGCGCTTACGCAGGCTCTGCACTAGCTCGTTCATCTGCTTGAAGCTGGGGCTGGCGGCCACGCGTGTTTTGCTGGCGGCTTCGAGCTTGGTATAGTTGGGCTGCTGGTCCCAGGCGCGGAAGGCGGCGGGCTTTATTTCGTCCCACTTCAGCGGGTAGTCCATCTCCTTTTCGCCCTGGTCGAGGTAGGAGTACACGTCGGGCAGCACGATGTCGGAAGCCACGCCCTTAAACTGCGTCGAAGCACCGGTGATGCGGTAAAACTTCTGCATCGTGAACTTGAGCGAGCCGAAGGGCTTGAGCGAATTGAGCTCGGCGGGCAGCGTCTCGTCGAGGTCTACCACGCGCTGCACGGTGCCTTTGCCGTAGGTGCTGGTCGAGCCCATGATGATGCCGCGCTTGTAGTCCTGCACGGCAGCGGCCAGAATCTCGGAGGCCGAGGCGCTGTACTTGTTCACTAGCACCACGAGCGGGCCGGTGTACTGCACGCGCGGGTCTTTGTCGTTCAATACGTTGGTGACGCCGCGGCTGTCGTGCACCTGCACCATCGGGCCGCTGGGCATAAAGAGACCAGCCATCTCCACGGCATCGGTAAGCGAGCCGCCGCCGTTGGTGCGTAGGTCAAATACGATGCCCTGCACGCCCTCAGCGTTGAGCTTGGCGAGCTCCTTCTTCACGTCGTCGGCCGACGAGCGGCCGCCGTTGTTGTTGAAGTCGGCGTAGAAGCCGGGCAGGCGCAGGTAGCCTACTTTTTTGCCGCTCGGGTCGTTGATAACGGCCGACTGCGCGTAGGTTTCCTCGTTAATCACCACATCGCGGATGATAGGAATGACCTTAGTCGAGCCGTCAGGTTTTTTCACCGTCAGGCGTACCTCGGTGCCCTTTTTGCCCCGGATGAGCGTCACGGCTTTCGGCGTGTGCCAGCCCTCAATGCTCACGGGTTCGGCCGCGCCCTGCGCCACGCGCAGAATGGCGTCGCCCTTCTTGAGCTGGCCCTGGCGGAAGGAAGCCGAGCCGGGCACGATTTCCTCAATGTAAATCAAGCCATCCTTTTCGCGCAGCGTGGCGCCGATGCCTTCGAGCCGGCCCGTGAGCTGATAGTCAAACTCTTCCTTGTCCTTCGGTGCGAAGTACTCGGTGTGCGGGTCGTAGGTATTGGCGATGGTGTTGGCGTAGTTGGCCAGCGTATCGCTGGCGTTGGGCAGGTCGGCAAACTGCTCGTCGTAATACTTGAGCACACGCTTGCGGGCCTCTACCTCCATTTGGGCAGGGGTGCGGTCGGGCTCGGCGGTTACGGGCTCTTTAGCCTGGCTGGCAGTTTTGGCGCGGTCGTGGCGCTTGTCCTGCTCGTCCATCATCTCGGCCACGCGGGTCATGGTCTCGTACTTGAGCAGCTTGCGCCACTGCTCGCGCTGGTCGGCGGCGTTGGCGGGGAAGGTCGCCTTCTCGAAATCGGTCTGGAGCGTTTCGTCGGCGTCAAAGGTGAACGGCTGGGCCAGAATCTCGTGCGTGAGCGCCTGCACCTGTTTGGTACGCTCAGCCATGAGCTTGGTGCTCAAGTCCAGAAAGCCGTGGGTGCCGGCCTTTGTTTCGTCGTCAATCTTGGTTTCGTACTGGCGCAGCTGCGCCACGTCGGACTGCGTCAGAAACTTCTTGCGGTAGTCTATCCGCTTGAGATACAAATCAAATACCCGCTTGCTAAAGGCATCGTCGATGCGCTCGGGCTGGTAGTGGGCCGAGGAAAGGCCCTGCACCAGCGTGCCCACGAGTATCTGCTCTTTGCCGGGCAGCGCGGTAGGGTCGTTGTGCCGGTAGAAGCGGTACGAGGCCAGCCCAAACACGGCCCCGACTGCCCCCGCGTACATACCTATTTTAAAACGGGAGGAAAGCATCTAGAGAGAAACTAAAATAATGAAGAAGCCAAATGTAGGGGGCAGGCTCGAACCCGGCACTATTTACGGCAAAAACGCTGCCAGAGGCCGAAATAGTGCCGACGAAACGCTCAAATAACCCGCCCGGCTTTTGGGGGTTGCACGTGGGCGGCGGGCCAGGTTGCGGGCGTTTACTTTGCGGCGGTTATTTCGCTAAAGTTACCGCTGTGATGTCTGATTGCAATGCTCCCGCTTCGCCGCTCGCCGCTGCGGCCCGCGCCGCCTTGCTGGGCCTGGCCGTGGGCGACGCCCTGGGCGTGCCCGTCGAGTTTATCGGCCGCGAGGCCCGCCGCCGCGACCCCGTGGTGGACATGCGCGCCTATGGCACGCACCACCAGCCCGCCGGCACGTGGTCGGACGACTCGTCGCTCACGTTTTGCCTGGCCGAAACGCTGGCCCGGCCCGGCGGCCGCATCGGCACGCCCGACCTCGCCGACTTTGGCCGCCGAGCCATTAATTGGTTGGACATGAGCTACTGGACGGCCCACGGCGAGGTTTTCGACGTGGGCAATGCTACCCGCTATGCTATTCAGAACCTGCGGGCCGGCGTAGCGCCGACCAAGGCCGGCCCGCGCTCGGAAACCGATAACGGCAACGGCGCGCTGATGCGGATTCTACCACTTGTTTTCCACGAAACCTGGCGGGCTGAAAGCCTGGATTTAAACGCCGCCTGGGCACTGACGGAAGCCGTGGCCAGCGTGACGCACGGGCATCCGCGCTCGTCGCTGGGCTGCTTTTTGTACCTGCTGGTGGCGCGGGGGCTGTTGGCCGGGCTGTCGCCCATAGCGGCTTACAGCCAGATGCAAGAGTTGGCCACTCCTTGGCTGCAAAACGGCACTATCCCAGCCGTAGCGGAAGACAAGCACTACCAATGGTGGGTGCTTTCGGGGAAGCTGCCCGCGCAGCCAGAAGGCCATATAAAGTCCTCGGGCTACGTGGTGCATACCCTCGAAGCGGCGCTGTGGTGCCTGCTCACGCACGACACCTACGCCGCTACCGTGCTGGCTGCCGTAAACCTCGGCGACGATACCGACACCACCGGCGCGGTGGCCGGTGGCCTGGCCGGGCTGGCGTATGGCGAGGCCGCCATTCCGGCCGGGTGGCTGGCCGTGCTGGCCCGCCGCGCCGACATCGAAGACCTGGCCGCCCGTCTCGCGCGGTAAGCTTTAGCTTGTCGCTTATCAAAATCCCAAAAAGATGCCTGCCACCCAGCCCCGTCCGCTCCCTAATTCCTACTGGGCCACGCCGCACCTGCTGGCCTGCGAGTACCCCGGCGCGCCCACGCCCGCCGAGGCCATTCCCAAAATCGATGCCCTGCTGGCCGCCGGCATCCGCGATTTCTACGACCTCACCGAGGCCGGTGAGCTGGTACCCTACGAGGCGCTGCTGCGCGAGCGGGTCGCGCACGTCGGCCTCGACCCCACGGCCATTCACTACCAGCGCTTTGCGGTGCGCGACCTCGACCTGCCCACGCCCGAGCGCCTGGCCGAGGTGCTGGCGGCCATAGCCGCCAGCGAAGCCGCCGGACGCCCGGCGGCCGTGCATTGCTGGGGCGGCATTGGGCGCACGGGTACCGTAGTGGGCTGCCATTTGGTGCAGCAACATGGCCTGAGCGGGGCCGAAGCGCTGGCCTACATTGCCCGCGAGTGGCAAACGGTGGCCAAGCGCGCCCGCGCCCCGCGCTCGCCCGAAACGGGGGCACAACTTGCCTTCGTGCGCAACTACCAGCCGATGCAGCCGCCGCGCTAGAAGTCGCTGGCTGCCTTGCGGGGCTGGCGCACGGGCTCGGCGGGCACTACGAACGGCACGGGTTGCAGGGTCATGGCGGCCTGCAGGTCGGCTACCAGGCGGCGCGCGTCGCGGGTGGCGTCTACCTTGAGCTCGTCCCAGGGCTTGCGGCTGCCCAGGCCTGCGTAGCCAAACAGGCTGGCGTGGTCTTTTTCCAGTGCTCCTCCCGAGCGCAGGCTGGGTACGCCAGTGGCATCGTGCGTCAGGTTGGTGAGCACGTATTTGTAGCGGCCGTCTTTCACATAAATAGCCAAGGTGTGGTGCACTACGCCGGCGTAGCTGCCGCGCGGCACCCCGCCGTAGGTAGTGCGCAGCTGCACGATGCGCCGGCCCTGCACGTCGAGCTCGCCGGCGGCCGGCTGCGGCTTCACTTGGTCGGTGGCATTGTAGGTGCGCGCGGCCCAGGCGGCGGCGCGGGCGTACAGGTCGGCCTGGCTGACGCCTGCCACCGGCACCACGCCCTGGTAAGTAATGAGCTGCGTATCAGCATCAATGGGCAGCGGTGCGGCATCGCCCGCGTCGTAGTCGCTGAGCTTGCTGACCGGCGTAACGTACATAAAGCCCTCGCGCTTGACGACCACCCAGCGGGGCGAAAACCGGCCCACCACCACTACTTCCGACTGGCTCGGCAGCAGTAGGCTCGGCTGCCGCAAGGTGTCGAGGCCGCTGTAAAGCGGGGCCTTGGTCAGCCCCACGTGGTAGGTGATGGGCGGCAGCGTGGCAACCAGGCGCTGGGCCGGTGCCAGCAGCGGTAGCCCGAGCGCGCAGCAAAAAAGGGCAGCTTTCATGTAATTATTTTGGCAGAGGGTAGTCTTCGCGCTGGCCGTTACGCCATCTTATTTGAGGCGGCCCAGCAAAGCCATCGCAAATTACTACGCCGGCTGGCCCCGCCTGCACTGCTGCGGGTGCATAGGCACTACGGGCTTGCCTTGCTGGTGCCACCTCGGCGAGCTGGCCGAGGAACAAACGAATTATCTGCTGCTTTAAAAAGGAAAGCGGCTAAGCGAATTACCTGCTGAAACCAGGAAATCCGCAATTGCTCATAACTTTAAGAAGGACTATATAGCTAATGCGCCGCCAAGGCAGGATAGACATGAAAGAGAAGCTAATTACCTTGTCTTATCTCAATAGGTAGTTGTGATTAGAGCCGTGGTATCGTCGCCGGGGTAGCTAAAGCTGGCTTACTACTAAAGCAGCCCCGAAGAAATGATGCTGGTAATCGCTGCCATGTTACGCAGGGCATAGCGCACAAGGCAGCTCGCCGGCCCAGGCAAGCAGGTTGTAATGAATTAATTACCTTGGGTTAAAAGGAAGAAGAAAATCACTGATTTTATAAGTTAAGGCCAACTAAAAAGCCCGTTCGGTTAGGAATGGGCTTTCTAGAATTATTCGGTCTTACTTATTTGCTGCGGCCCGGCTTGTTCTTGGGCGTACCATCTTTTTTGCGGCCGTAAGGGGCTTCGGGGTCAACTTCAGCATTAGCTTCTGAAGCGGCGCGTGGCGTGCGGGCTTTGCGCTCTTTCGTGGTCGGCGTGTAGTCGTCGCTCATCATGGCTTCGGCATCTTCCAGTGCAGTTTGCAGATTGCCCAGCGCGGAAGACACTTTCTTCAACGCGCGTTTTACATCAGCTTTGAAAGCATCGGCTTTCTGCGCGCTGTCAATTACCTGCTGAAAATGGGTGAGGTCAATAGCCATTGGTGAAATTGGGAAAACAAAGGTGTAGGTGAATGATAAGACAAATTAACAAGCTACTTGTCTTGAAAGCAAATTACGTATTAAACTACCCGAAGGATACGGATGCCGCATCGTGGCGAATTACTAAAGTAAAGAGCCCGGTGCGGAATGAGCGCTAAGGAGTAAAGCAGCTTTTCAGGTAAATCGGATTACCGAAAAGCATCACTGAAAGCCGCTGGGCTAATTACTAAATAGTGTAGCGCTGACAGCGGCTGATGCGCGTAAGCAATAGCCTGCTACTGCTTTTTAGTGAAATCAAGGTTATAGGATAAATTCAGCGTGAGGCCGTGGTTTAGCTCGACTACCGCCTGGCCGCTGGCGGGGTCGGGGTCGGCATGCGAGCGTATCTGGTAGAGGTAGTTGAGCTCGGCTTTGGCGTCGCTGGTTAGCTGAAAGCCCAGGCCGCCCGACAGCCGGTTCTGGTTGAAGACGTTCAGGCCTACGTTTTGCCCAAAGCTGATAAACAGCTCATCGAAACCGGCCAGGTAAAACTCGCCGTCGTCGAGGGTGGGGCCTTGCAGCGGGTAGGTCGCGGCCAGCTGGTAGCGAATGCGGTTCTGGTACTCCCACTGCTGCACCGGGCCCTGGCCATCGGCGGCGCGGGTGCCCAGCCAGCGCTGCTCGAGACGCAGGCGCTGCTGCAAGCCCAGGCGGCCCAGGCGGTCACGCAGCGTCAGGTCTTCGTAGAGGCGGTTTTCGGGCTCGGCGCGGCCGGGCACTTCAGCGTAGGTGCCGTAGCGATGGGTTTGCATATAGGTGTAGCCACCCGATACCCGCACCCGCTCGCTGAGCGTGTGCACCAGCCCGAGGCGCGCCATCTGCTGCTGCGGGGTGCGCAGCCAGTCTACCCGCCGCAGCTGGTACTCGGTGTGCACGGCCCATTTTGGAGCTACCCGGTGGTCGCCCACGTACACGAGCCAGCCCAGCGAGTGGGAGTCGCGCAGGCGGGGCAGCTGCCCGAAGCTGGAAGTACTTAGGAGGAAGAAGGCGCTGGTAATTAAAAATCTGGCCATGAAGAATGCCGCAAGAGAAAGCTGGCACGCTTGCAAAGGGCCAACTGGCCTTCATACGCTGAAAAAGCCGCCAAGGCGAAAGCCGGCTCTCAAATGACTCACCGACAGGCAGTATGCCGCCGAGAGGGGTATAAAAAAAGGCTCTGCAATTGCTTGCAGAGCCTTTTTAAACGGTGCGGTCTGGACGGGACTCGAACCCGCGACCTCCGCCGTGACAGGGCGGCATTCTAACCAACTGAACTACCAAACCGTTTGCCGAGGCGAAAGACCGTTGCCGTTTTCCGCTTTGGTGCTGCAAAGGTAGGGAAAAGTTTCTTGATTTCCCAAGCAGTTGGTAAAAATTTGGTAAAGTTTCAGAAAGAATAAATTAGCCGGTGGGGCAAGGCGGCGGCGATTTTTGACATACTGCCAATTATGGCTCATGTCGAATTTGAATTACTAACTAGTAGCCAGTGTTTTGCGTGTAGTTTGGGTTGACGGCTATTTGCTGGTTGGGAATGGGGTAGACGAGGTACTTGGGGTCGCTGCTGGTAGGCCCCTGCTGAATCGGCCCCAGAAAGGTGCTGAAGCGTACCATGTCCTGCCGCCGCCATTGCTCCAGGTATAGCTCACGACCTCTTTCATCATAAATGTTGGTCAGGTTGACGCTGGTGAGGGCGCTGGCCCCGCGCGAGGCATTAGTGCGAATAGCGTTGACCAGCGCCAGCGGCGTGCTACCATAGGTACCCGCCACCGTGCCAGTGCCGCCGCGCAAAATAGCCTCGGCTTTCATCAGCAGGATATCGGGTAGGCGTAGGTGCACCATGTCATTATCAATCGTACCGGCCCCGTTGTTGGTGAAGTCAGGCGGGTATTTCATCGGGCGAATACCCGTGCGCTCCAGCGTTTTAGGGTCGGTTTCGATAATATTGACGGCAGCGGTAAGAACCAGCGGCGCGCCGGTGCGGTCGACAAGCGGCGCATCGGTTTGCAGATTATACTGCTGGCCGATGAGGAAGCCCACGTTCACGCGGTTGCCGGGGTTGGCGGGCCCGTTGGTGTAGCGGTATACCTGGCCCCGGCGCAGGTCGCTGGTTTCAAACTTATTATAAAAATCTGACAGGGCAGTGGGTCCGTTATAGCCGGTTGGTGTCATGTTGTAGTGCGAGATAAAGCGCCACAAGTCGTACTGCGCTCCGCTGCTCACGCCACCCTGATTCAGCTCCGTAAAAATATTCTCCGTGCCAATGTTGCTGTTGTCGGGGGCAAAGTTGTCGAAGTAGTTGCTTGCGAACCGATAGCGCCCACTACTGATTATCTGGTCGGCCAGGCTGATAACCTGGTTCATATCGGCCGCTGCAAACGTGGGCGTCTGCCGGTTGGCGTACACGCCCCGGTTGAGGTAGCACTTCATGAGCAGGCCGCGGGCCGCGTCCTTGGTGGCCCGGTTTACCGGCGCGTCGGGCAAATTGCCTAGCACTGCGTTAACCTCGCTCATAATGTAGTCGAGCGCGGCCGTGCCTTTGCGCACGCGCGAAGCTTCAATCACGCTTTCGCCGGGGTCGCGGTAAGGTATCTGGTCGTAGAGGTCCAGAATCCAGTACATGGCCCAGGCGCGTAGAAAGCGGGCCTCGGCTTGCTGCTGCGTCGTAGGGTTGTAGCGCAGCATGTCGGTAGCGGCATACACGATGCCGTTCAGGTTGTTGAAGGCGTCGCGCACCTCCTGGTGGTCGGCGTCCCAGTTGTGCTGGTGCAGTTGGCGCCACTTACCGTTGTCGTCCCAGTCGCCCCCGCGGGTGGGCATCAGGCGCTCGTCGGTGCTCACTTCCGACAAGGCAAACACCTGCGTAGCGCCCTGAAACGGGCTGCGCATCGCATTGTACACCCCTTCGAGCAGGGCCGCCGTGTTGCCACCGCCGCTGCCGCCTACCTGGCTGGTGGTCAGGCTTCCCTGAAGGTCTTCGTTGATTTTGCAACCATTGGCTAGCTGAAGCACGGCCACCATAGCCGCCGCGTTAAGAATCTTTCTCATAAAAACAGACAAGCTAAAATAGAGGGGATTACAGCGAGAAATTGACGCCAAATGTGAATGTGCGCGCCGAGGGATAGCCGGTGTAGTCGATGCCCGCCGAGGGCACCCCGTTGAAGGCCTTGTTGGTGTTGATTTCGGGGTCGAAGCCCGAGTAGTTGGTGAGGACAAACAGGTTTTGCCCAATCGCGTAGAGGCTGGCCCCCTTGAAGATTTTACCAAAATCGCCCAACGCGTACGACAACGTCAGGTTGGTAAGCTTCACATAGTTGCCGCTCTCCAGAAAGCGGGAGGAGGCCGTCAGCGGGTTGGTCGTCGATTCCTTAATGGGCGACTCGTAGTTGGACAAGGCGATGTTTTTACCCGTCAGAATCTGGCCCACGTTAAGCACGCTATTGAGCGTGTTGTTGTAAATCACGTTGCCGAATACGCCGTTGAAATTGGCAATCAGCGACAGTTTCTGGAAGCGGAACGTAGTGCTGAGGCCCGCCAGGGTGCGAGGATTGGGATTGCCCGAGTAGAAGGTGGGCGAGCCATTGTCGGCGTACGAAGCCTGCCCGGTAGTGGGGTCGATGCCTTGGTACTGGCGGGTGAAGAAGCCGTTGATGGGGTAGCCGCTCTGAATGCGCTCGACCGTGACGCCCGACAAACCCTGGCCGCTGAGCGTGCCCGTGGGAATGGGGGCGGCCAGGCCCGACACGTTGTTGCGGATGAAGGTAGCGTTGGCGTTGAAGCTCAGGCCAAAGCGGGCGTTTTCTACGGCCGTTACGCCCAGCACCAGCTCCACGCCTTTGTTCACCACCGAGCCATCCAGGTTTATCCAGCGCACCACCGAGCCGGGAGGGGCGGGCTGAATGGGAAAGCTCGGAAACAGCAAATCGGTTGTTTTCTTGTAGAAGTAGTCGGCGGTCAGCGTCACGCGGTTGTTGAACAGCGACACGTCCACCCCCGCGTTATACTGCTCATCCGATTGCCACTTCAGATTGGGGTTGGGGTTATTGCTCTGGGCCAGCGTTCCGTTGTTGGAAAATACGTACTGCCCCTGGGCGGAGCCCGCCGGGAATTCCTGATTGCCGGTGCGGCCGTAGCCGACGCGTGCCTTCAGCTGGTTGATGGCTTCGACCTTGAAGAAGCTTTCCTGGCTGACGTCCCAGGCCGCCGAAGCTGAAGGGAAATAGCCATACTTGTTGTTAGCCCCAAACTTCGTGCTGCCATCGGCGCGCAGGGTGGTCGTCAGCAGGTAGCGGCCTTTATAATTGAGAATAGCCCGGCCAAAAACCGACTGGAGCTCGGTAACAGGGTCTACGAATGAAGTAACCGTGCGGGCCGAGGCATTGGAGAACTGGATGTAATTGGTGTAGTCCAGCCCAAAAGTGCCAAAGCCGTTGGGCGGCCCCAGCGCGCTGATGGTCGACCCCGAATTAGCAAACTTGGTATACTCGTAGCCCACCAGCGCGTTCAGGTTAAAATCGGCGCCGAGCTTCTTGTTGAAGTTCAGCGTGTGCGTCATCTGCTGGGTCAGCAGCTCATTATTGGAAATGGCGGCGTAGCCGCGCCCGAAGTAGTCTTCGATGTTGAGGCGCTGGTCGATGGAGGTGCGCCGGATGCCCGTGCTGTAGGTGGCCGCAAGCAGGACCCGGTATTCCAGCCAATCGGTAAACTTATAGTAAGGCGAAATCGAGGCCAAAGCGGTGCTCACCCGCGAGTTATCATTGTAGTAGGCCTGCTGGGCCACCGGGTTGATGATGGTGCCGCGCCGCACGAAGGGGCTACCGTCGCGGTTGTAAAGCGTATCGGTGGGGTTGTATTGTAGCGCCTGGCCGATGAGGCTGCCCCGGAAGTCGCCGTTGTTGCTGATAGGGGCCAGCTGCTCGCGAAACTGGCTGGCCGTGATATTCACGTCGACCCCCAGGCGCTTGCTTTCCAGAAACTTGACATTGGTAGAGAAATTAGCGCTGTACTTCTGGAAGCCGGTTTTTTTCACAATGCCCTTCTGGTCGAGGTAACCAATCGAGAGGCGGTAGCGGCCGTTTTCGCCGCCGCCGCTCACGGCGGCCGTGTAGTTTTGCAGCGGCCCGGTTTGCAAAATGGCATCCAGCGGATTGTTGCTGAGCCCCTTGTCGTTGGTTTGCGGCGCCCCGTAGTACGGCAGCGCCGCCCGAAACTGGTCGGCCGAGAGCACCTTAATGCGCCGCATAATGGTCGAAAAGCCCCCCGAGGCCCCGATATCGAGCCGGGGCTCACCGGTTTTGCCGCGCTTGGTGGTGATGAGTACGACCCCGTAGGCCGCCCGTGAGCCGTAGATAGCCGTGGCCGAGGCATCCTTCAGAATGTCGATGGACTCGATGTCGGCCGGATTCAAAAAGTTGAGCGGATTGCTATCGGGGCTGTCGCCAAGCGAAGTAGTGAGGCCGGGGCGGGCCGAGCGCCCGTCGAGCGGCACGCCGTCCACCACATACAGCGGCTGGCCGGTGCCCGTCACGGCCGAGTTGCCCCGAATGCGGATAGTAGAGGCTCCGCCCGGCTGCCCGCTGTTCTGCGTCACCTGTACCCCCGAGGCCCGGCCCTGCACGAGCTGCTCGGGCGAGGTGAAGGTGCCTTTGTTAAACTCTTTCGGGCCGAGGGCGCTCACGGCGCCCGTCAGGTCGCTTTTCTGTACGGTGCCGTAGCCCACTACCACCACATCGCCCAGCGCCTGGGCGTCGTCTTTCAGCGTCACTTGCACCGTGTTGCGGCCCGTTATGTCAACCGTTTGAGTGGCGTAGCCCACGAATGAGAACGAGAGCTTGGTGGCCGTAGCGGGCACCGTCAACTGGAAATTGCCGTTGCCGTCGGTGCCCGTGCCGTTGGTAGTGCCCGGCACGATAACCGTGACGCCGGGCAGGCCGCCGCCCGTGCCGTCGAGCACTCTACCCGTCACCTGCCGGGCCGTTTGCGCGTAGCCGGCGATAGGCAGAAAAAGGGTTAAGAGCAGTAGCTTACCACTTAGTGCAGACCGGGAGGCCGGCCGCTCAAAGGCGTAAGAACTTGAGTAATTGTGATTACGCATGGGTTAAAAATGAAGAGGTGGGAAAAATAGCGAGTAGTAAAAAGAGCTTATTAGCAGGCAAATGCGTTGCAATCGTTTCCGGAAAAAACGCCGATAATTTGGCAGCTTTTTGAGCGTAGCCATTGGCATTGAAAAGAGCTAATTCAGCGGCAGCACCACTGCCTGCCAGGGCTGCAAGGCCAGCACCGGGCCGGCCGCCAGGGTGGGGTAGTTGTTGAGCCAGGGCTGCCCGCTGGGCGTGAGGCCCGCCGGCACCGCCCACGAACGGGGTGCCGATGAGAAGTTGAGCACTACCAGCGCCCGCTCGCCGTCCAGCGTGCGGGTGTAGGCGTAGATGTGCGGGTTGGTCGCGTCGAGTAGCTCATACTGCCCGTAGGTCAGTACCTTATGCCGCTGCCGCACGGCCGTAGCCCGCCGAAAATGATGCAGCACCGAGCTGGAGTCATTTTCCTGCGCCGCCGCATTGATGGTGGTATAGTTCGGGTTCACCGCCAGCCAGGGCGTGCCCGTGGTAAAGCCCGCCTGGGCCGTAGCATCCCACTGAAAGGGCGTGCGGCTGTTGTCGCGCCCGAAGCGTGCCAGGCCGTGCATAAAAGCTGGCAGGTCGCCGCGCTGCTGCTGCACCAGCGCGTAGCCGTTGCGGGCGGCCACGTCCCGGTAGTCGGCGATGCCTTTGAAGGTGCTGTTGGTCATGCCCAGCTCGTCGCCGTTGTAGCAGTAGGGCGTGCCGCGCATGGTTAGTAGAAAGGTATTCAGTAGCTTAGCCGACGCGGCCCGGAAAGCCGGCCGGTCGTCGCCAAACTTGCTTACCATGCGCGGCTGGTCGTGGTTGCCGAGGTCGATGGCCTGCCAGCCTTTCTGGGCAAAGGCCTTGTCCCACTTCGTGAATACCTGCTTGAGCTCGGTGAGCTTATACGTATCGCTGCCGCTGCCCACGCCCACCCCCTCGAAGTGGTAGGTCATGTCGAGCTCCTGCCGCGCCGGGTCCACGAACAGCATGGCTTCCTGGGGGTTGCGGCCCGCGCCTTCGGCCACGGCCATCAGGTTGTACTTGCTCAGCACCTCACGGTTTATTTCGTGCAGGTAGTCGTGCAGGTGCGGGCCGTGGTTGTAGGCGTTGGCGTAGTTCTGCTCCGTGAGGCCCGGCATGGGCGGGAAGCTCGGGTCTTTGGCCACAAACTGAAAGGCATCCATGCGAAAGCCATCGATGCCCTTGTCGGCCCAAAAGCGCATCAGGCTATACACTTCCTGGCGCAGCTTGGGGTTGTTCCAGTTCAGGTCGGGCTGCTTTTTAGAGAAGTAATGCAGGTAGTAGCTCTTGGTGAGCGAGTCGTACTGCCAGGCATTCTTCTTGACGTCGAACGTACTATAACGCGCTGGCGGCGTGCCCTTTTCGGCGGGCCACCAGTAGTAGTAGTCGCGGTAGGGGCTGGTGCGCGAGCTGCGCGCCGCCTTAAACCACGGGTGCTCGTCGCTGCTGTGGTTCACCACCAAGTCCATGACCAGCTTGAGGCCGCGCGCGTGCATCCCGCGCAGCAGCTCATCAAAATCCTGCATCGTGCCAAACTCCGGCTGAATCTGGCGATAGTCGCTGATGTCGTAGCCGTTATCATCATTGGGCGAGGCGTAAATTGGGTTCAGCCACACCGTGCCCACGCCCAGCCTCTTGAGGTAGTCGAGCCGCCGGATGATGCCGCGCAGGTCGCCCACTCCGTCGCCATTGCTGTCCTGAAAGCTGCGCGGGTAGAGCTGGTACACGATGGTTTCTTTCCACCAGCCCGGCTTTTTGGCCAGGCCCGACGTGGCGGTATCGCCCTGGGGCGGCACCGCCGCTGCGCGCTTCTCAGTGGCGGTGGTGTTAGCCGCGCCGTCTTCTTGCTTAGCCGCTTGCTGGCAGGCCGCCAGCGAGCCGAGGGCTACTAGCACCAATGCCCGGCCAGTCAGTCGCCACCACGGCCCGGCCACCGGAGAGAGGCCAGGGGCGGCGGGCGAGGTAGCAACTGGGCAAGAGCGATACTGGGAGGAAAGATGTAGCATAAGTAGAAAAACAGGCCCCAGGCCGGCCAAATACCGAAATCGTTTGCAGGTGATTTTTGCAAAAGAATCTGCTACCTGAGCATTCCCCAAGACTATATGACAAGGCTCAGAAAAAATATCAATCTTATTTTTAGATAAGATATTGATGATTAAAATTTTGTGCATAAAAAATAGCTGTAAAATATAGCCTATTTATTAGGCATAAACTGGAATAAACCAAAGAATAGGTATGAAATTTCCGCTTTGCCAGGCCATACCTACCTGCCACAAACAAGAGCCAAAACGGCTCAAGCGTGCGCGGCTGCTGGCCCTTAGAAGACGCCTCTGGTAAGGCGCTGGTTATGAAACAGGCAGCCGCCGTATCTTGGCCTCATTAAAGCTGCACGCTTTTTCACTTCTGCTTTCCCACCCGTGCCTTTTCCTTTTTGCTGCCGCGTCGCCTGGCTGCTGGGTTTGTGTAGCCTACTGCTGCGTGGGCTGCCGGCCCTGGCGGCCCCTGGCGCGGCCGATAGCCTACTGCGGGTGCTCGACCAAACCCTTACGCAGCAACGCAACTACGACCAGCAGCGCTGCGCCCGCTTGGCCGGTTTCACGGCCGAGTTCCTGGCGGATAAGACCGACACGCCCGCCCGCTACCAAACAGCGCTGCGGATTTATGATGAATATCAGGTTTTTAAGTATGACTCTGCGTTTGCCTACAGCCTGCGGCTAGCCGCGCTGGCCCGCCGCCTGCACAGCCCCGCCCGGCTACAGGCCGCCCGCATCCGGCTGGCGTTCACGCTGCGCTCGGCGGGCTTGTTTAAAGAGGCGTTCGATACGCTCAACGTTATCAATCCCCGGCACCTGGCCGTGCCGGACAAGGCTGATTTCTATGAGATGTACAACATCGTGTGCATCGAGCTGGCTGAGTATGAGCCCAATGCCTATTACACGCCGCTGTATTTGAAGAAGGCCTACGCCTACGCCGACACGGCCGCGCGCTACTCGCGCCCCGGCACCTACGTGCAGCTGGCCCGGCTGCTACTTAAGGCCCGCGAGCAACACGACCTGGCCGCCGGCCGGGCCGCGTATGCCCGGCTGCGGCAACTGCCCCTCACCGCGCACCAGTTGGCTACTACCTCCTGCAACCTTGGCCGGCTCTACGAGTACGCCGGCCAGCCCGAAGCCGCCTTGCAGCTAATGGCGTTGGCGGCGATAAACGACTTGAAATCATCGACTAAGGAAGGCATTGCGCTGTACTTGGTAGCGCAGTACTGCTACGAGCGCGGCGACCTGGAGCGGGCGCACCGCTACATCGGTGAGGCCCGCCAGGCCGCTACTTTCTTCAACACCCGGCAGCGCCTGATGCAGATGGCCCCGCTGGCAGCACTGATTGACGGCCAAAAAATAGCCTCAGTAGAAAGCCAGCGCCAGCAAGCCCGGCGCTATACGCTGGTAGTTAGTGTGCTGGCCATGATGGTGTTGGGGTTTGCCTGCCTCAGCTACGTGCAGCTGCGGCGGCTGCGCCGGGCCGGTGCGCTGCTGACTGCCAGCAACCAGGAACTGCACAATAAAAACCGCAAGCTGCGGGTACTGAATGAGCAGCAGCAATTGCTAAACCAGAAGCTGAAAGAGCTGAACCAAGGCCTCAACGAAGCCAACCGCATCAAGGAAGAGTACATCGGCTACTATTTCAACAACACGGCGCGCTACATCGACAAGCTCGAAAGCCTGAAGAAAAAGCTGACCACTATGCTAGCCACCAAGCAAATAGCCGTGGCGCAGCGAATGGTTGAGGAAATTGATATCAAGTCGGAGCGCATCGACTTGTTTAAGGGCTTCGATACGGTATTCGTCCAGCTTTTTCCCAACTTCGTCACCGAGTTCAACGCCCTTTTCACCGAGGCCGACCGCATTCACCTGGCCGATACGCAACTGCTCAATACCGAGCTGCGAATCTTTGCGCTCATTCGGCTGGGGATAACTGACAGTGAGCAAATTAGCCGTATTCTGGGTTATTCCATCCACACGGTATACGCCTATAAGACGCGGGTCAAAAACCGCTCTTTCCTGCCCAATGAAGCCTTCGAGGCGCGGGTGCTTGCCATCCAGGCCAATTAAAACTGTAAAGCGGAGTGCCACTCCGTTTTACACTACCAGCTTTCCACTCTGCCATGTCCGTTTCCACCCGTCTCCAGCCAAAAGCTTGCCTTTGGGCGCTATTCCTGCTACTTACGCACTTGCCGCTGGCCGCCCAAACGCCGGACCCCTGGCGCATTACGGCCGCAAAAATTGACCCCAGCAACTACTACGGCGTAACCGTGGCCAATGGCATGATAGGGCTGGTGTCGTCGCCGGTGCCGTTTCAGCTGAAAAGCGTGGTGCTGGCCGGGGCCTACGACCAGTACGGCCGGGGCCGGGTCAGCAACTTCCTCAACAGCTTCAACCTGCTGAATATGTACCTGGAAGTGGACGGCCACCGCCTCAACGCGCAGGACGCGAGCAACTTCCGGCAGGAGCTGGATATGCAGCGGGCGGCCTTCACCACTACCTTCGACTACCAGGACAAGGCCAGTATCAGCTACACCTACTACGCCCTGCGGCACCTGCCCTACACGGTGCTGCTCGATGTCAGTATTACGGCCAAAAAAGACGTGGCCCTCACCGCCGCCAGCGTGTTGGAAACCCCCGACGCCCTGCGCGACGCCCAGAACTATTACAACGAAATCGACCGGCCGCACGCCACGCTGAGTTTGCTCACGTCGTCGGCTAAAAGTCCGACGGGCAAGCTGTTGCTGTGCGCCAGTACCAGCTTTTTATTTGCCGAGCCACACGGGCAGGAGCCACGCATTATCCATGAGATGTGGGACAATAACATGCACCTCATGAAGTTTGGCAAGGCGCTGAAGGCGTGGCAGACCTACGCCTACTCGGTGGCGGGCTCCAGCATCACCTCGGCCCACCACCCCGACCCGCTCAACGAGGCCGAGCGGCTTACCATTTTTGCCCGGCTGGAGGGCCGGCAGCGCCTGCTCGACTTTCACCAGAAAGCCTGGCAGGAGCTGTGGCAGAGCGATATAACCATAGCCGGCGACGCGCAGGCCCAGCAGGACGTGCATAGTATGCTGTACCACCTCTACAGCTTTTCGCGGGCCGGCACCGACTACTCGCCCTCGCCGATGGGCCTCTCGGGCCTGGGCTACAACGGCCACGTGTTCTGGGACAGCGACCTGTGGATGTTTCCGGCCCTGCTGGTACTGCACCCCGAGCTAGCTAAATCATTGATTGAGTACCGTTTACGGCGGCTCGACCTGGCGCGGCGCAATGCCTTTGCCCACGGCTACCAGGGGGCCATGTACCCCTGGGAAAGCGCCGACACCGGCGTGGAGGAAACGCCCGTGTGGGCCCTGAGTGGGCCATTTGAGCACCATGTATCGGCCTGCGTGGGCCTGGCCGCCTGGCAGTACTACTGCGTGACCCAGGACAAGGACTGGCTGCGCGAGAAAGGCTGGCCGATGCTCTCAGCCACGGCCGATTTTTGGGTTAGCCGCGTCGAGCGCAACGGCCCCGGTCACTACGATATCAAGAACGTGGTAGCGTCCGATGAATGGGCCGAAAACGTAGATAATGACGCCTTTACCAACGCCGCTGCCCAGGCCAACCTGCGCGCCGCCACCGCCGCCGCCAAGCTGCTCGGCCTGCGCGCCAACCCCGATTGGGCGGTGGTGGCCCAGAATATTCCCCTCCTGAAAATGCCCGACGGCGTGACCCGGGAGCACGCCACCTACCACGGTGAGGGCATCAAGCAGGGCGACGTGAACCTGCTGGCTTACCCGCTCGGCACCATCACCGACCCCACCCAAATCAAAAAAGACCTGGCCTACTACGAGACCCGCGTGCCCAACGAAGGCACGCCGGCCATGACCCAGGCCATTTTTGCCCTGCTCTACGCCCGCCTCGGCGACGGCGGCAAGGCGCAACACTTCTTCCAAGATGCCTATTTGCCCAATCTGCTGCCGCCCTTCCGCGTTATCGCCGAAACCAAGGGCGGCACCAATCCTTATTTCGCCACCGGCGCGGGCGGCGTGCTGCAAGCCGTACTCATGGGCTTCGGCGGGCTGGAAATCACGCCATTGGGTATTACGCAGCGCAAAACAACCTTGCCCACTGGCTGGCATTCGGTGAAAATAACCGGGGTAGGCGCGGGGCGGAAAACGTATTCAGTCGGCAAGTAGTGAAAGCAGCCAGACGGTAGGTTTGCCTAAAAAGTCTGTCATTGCGAGCGCAGCGAAGCAAGGACGGGCGTAGTTTAGAGCTATAGCTCAATAATTTACCATTTCATAAAGCACCGACTCAAAGGCACTCGCATCGACGCTGAACTCGCCTCGGAACGGATTGTCCATGGCGGCGGTGACGAACAGCAGCGCCCCGAGCAGCAGGGCAATGAGGCAGGTGAGGGCCGTTTGGTGAGTAGTGTCCTTGGCGAAGAAAAACCAGGAGATGGCCACGTTGATGGCCGCGCCCAGGATGAGTACCCACCACAGGAGATTGGGCAGGTTGGCCTGGTCGCCGCGCAGGCGCAGGCGGTGCGCCAGTAGCAACTCGTTTACTTGGTTGATAGCTTGGCCGTGTACTACTTGCAGGCGGGCGTCGGTCGGCACGAAGGCTAGGAAATCGTTCTTAAACAGACGTAGTAGCTTACTGCTTTCCTGCGGCACAATGCCCTGGTGGTGCTCGGGCCAGTCTACGTTAATCACGGCCCGCACGTAGGCTTTCAGCTCTTGCTGATAAAGCCGCCGGGCGGCCGGCGGATAGGTAGCCATGTCCTGGTACAGCGCCGCCGTGATGGTAGCCTCATTATCAACCTGGCCCGACAGCGCCTGTGAATTGCTCCAGACGCCGGCGGCTACCAGGCCTAGCAGGATGCCGTAGATGACGCCCGACACGCCCAAAAAGTAGCTAACCAGGTCGTTGTGCTCGGCCGAATCCTGCACGTGAGCGCGCACCCACGGCCGCAGCAGCACCATGCCTGCCAGTGAGAAAATCAGCGTGGCGCTGCAACAGGCCACGAAAAGAACCCAGTTGGGTACGGCGTAAATCCAATCCACGGCGCAGGAAAAAGCGCCGGCCCGGCGCAAGTACCGGGCGAAGGTAGGCTACGGCGCAGCTTTGGCGGGACAAGGGCTGCGCCAATCAGCGCCTAGCGCTATAGCTCGCGCACCCAGATGTTGCGGAAGCTCAGCGGTTCGCTTTTGTCGCCGTGCGCTTGCAGCTTGATGGGCGACGGGCCGTGCGCCTGTTGGTAGCTGGCCTTGCCGATGTATTGCGTGGGGCCATCGAGCGCCACGTTATTCTGCACCACCACGCCATTGAAGAGCACCGTGACGCGGGCCGGCGACTGCACCGCGCCATCGCTTTTGAAGACTGGGGCCGTCCAGACTACATCATACGTCTGCCACTCGCCGGGCTTGCGGATGGGGTTGGCCAGTGGGATGCGCTGCTTGTAGATGCTACCCGCCATGCCGTTGACGTAAGTCTTATTCTGGTAACTGTCAAGAATTTGTAGCTCGTAGCCCAGGTCGCCCTGGCCGATGGAAGCCAGAAAGACGCCGCTGTTGCCGCGCACCTGTCCAGTACCCGTAATGTTGGCCGGCACGCGCCATTCGAGGTGCAGCTGGTAGTTGGTGAAGGTGCGCTTGGTTTCGATGTTGCCTTGTGCCTTGTCCACGGTCAGCAGGCCGCCGGCCACTTTCCACTTGGCCGGCGCCTTGCGGTCGGCCACCGCTACCCACTCACTCAGGTCTTTGCCGTTGAACAGCACCACCGCGTCGGAGGGCGGCGCGCTGGGGGTGTAGGGGCCGGGCGTTACCGTTTTAGGCACTGGCTCATACACTTCGGTGTCTTCCGGCTTGCCGGTTTGCTGGGCGTGGGCCACGGAAAGGAGGATGAGCGAAAATAGGGTGGGGAGGAGGGCGCGTTTCATGAGTTTGGGTAGTTAGGGATTCAACTGTCATTGCGAGCGCAGCGAAGCAATCGCATCAGGACGGGCCGTTTGGGTGCCGCGCTGGTGCGATTGCTTCGCTGCGCGCGCAATGACAGCCATATTTCCTTATCAGACGTCGCACAGCTGCACCGCCTGGCGCAGTGAAGCCAGCTTATCGGCCTGGCGCGGCATAAATTCCTGCGCCACGAAGCCCTGAAAACCAGTGGCTTTGATGGCCCGCATGATAGCCGGGTAGTTAAGTTCCTGCGTATCATCGAGCTCGTGGCGGCCGGGCACGCCGGCCGTGTGGTAGTGCGCGATATACTGGTGATTATCCGTGATGGTGCGAATGACGTCGCCCTCGTCAATCTGCATGTGGTAGATGTCGTAGAGCAGTTTGAAGTGCTCGGAGCCCAGCTTTTTGGCCAGCGCCACGCCCCAGCTGGTGCGGTCGGCCTGATAGTCGTGGTGGTCGATTTTGCTGTTGAGCAGCTCCATTACGAGCACTACCTTGTGCTTTTCGGCCAGGGCCATTAGCGGTTGCAAGCCCTTCACGCTGTTGGCTAGGCCTACTTCGTCGCTCATGCCGCGGCGGCTGCCGCTAAAGCAAATGAGGTTGGTGTAGCCCGCCGCCGCCACCTTCGGAATCATCTCGGCGTACTGCTTTTGCAGCCGGGCGTGAAACTGCGGGTCGTTGAAGCCATCGGTGAGGTTGATTTCAGCCCCGTTGCACATGGGCGAGTCGAGGCCGTGCTTTTTGAGCGTGGGCCAGTCGGCCGGCCCCACGAGGTCGATGCCCCGGATGCCCATTTCCTTGGCCGCGATGCACAGCTTTTCCAGCGGCATATCCTGGAAGCACCAGCGGCATACCGATTGTTTGATATTGTTTTTCAAGGTCTTGGTTGCTTGAGCAGGCTTGTCGCCGGGCGCGTAGGCGCTGGCGAAACCCAGCGCGCCCACCGTGGCGGTGCTGGTGAGGATGGTTTTGAGGGCCGTGCGGCGGTTGTAAACAGGCATAAAAATAGAAGGCTAACCGGGCACTACGGTAGAAGCTTCGCCATACGGCACGGCGGCCGTAGGCGCGGCGGGCGAGGTAGTGCGCTCCCGAAAAAACAGCAGAAACAGCAGCAGTACCAGCGCCGCGATGCCGGCCGGAATCAGCCAAATCATGCGCCAGTCGTGGGTGCCGCCCGCCAGCTGGTACTGGTCGAAAATGCGCCCCGACAGCAGCGTACCGATTAGCATACCCACGCCATAGGTCGCCAAGGTAATGAAGCCCTGCGCCGCGCTCTTGAACTGCTCGCCAGCCAAGTTGTCGGTGTAAATCTGGCCCGTGACGAAGAAGAAATCGTAGCAAACGCCGTGCAGCACGATGCCCGCAATGAGCATCCAATAGCTGCTTGCGCCGTCGCCGTAGGCAAAAAACAGGTAGCGCAACACCCAAGCCGCCATGCCGATAGCCAGCATCTTCTTTACGCCCAGCTTCTTGAAAAACAGCGGAATGGCCAGCATGAACAGCAGCTCCGATACTTGCCCGAGGCTCTGCACACCAGCCGCCGCCTTCATGCCCACCTCGTTGAGAAAGGGGTTGGTGAAGCCGTAGTAAAACGCCAGCGGAATGCAAATGGCGATGGACGCCAGAAAGAAAATCAAATACGAGCGGTTGCGCAGCAGTCCGATGGCTTCGAGCCCCAGCATGTCGCCTACTGAGCTGCTTTGGCCGTGTTTCACGGGCGGGGTGGCGGGCAGCGTGAAGCTGAACACGCCCAGCAGCGCCGCCGCGCCGGCCGCCATCAAGAAGGTGGCTTGTAGGCCGTTGCTTTGCTCCCAATTCAGCCAGCCGATGGTGAGGCCCGCCACTATCCAGCCCAGCGTGCCCAGCACCCGAATGGGGGCAAATTCCTTCTGCGGGTCTCGCATTTGCCGGAAGGCGATGGAATTGACCAGCGCCAGCGTGGGCATGTACAAGACCATATAGGTCAAGATATTGGGGTAGAAGCTGTCGAAGTCGGTGGCCGTGCTGGCGTGCCACAGCAGCGCCGCGCCCGCCAGGTGTAGCACCCCGAGTATTTTCTGCGCCGAGAAAAAGCGGTCGGCAATCAGCCCGATAATAAACGGGGCCACGATGGCCCCGATGGACTGCGTGAGAAAGGCCACGCCCACCTGCGTGCCCGTCGCGTGCAGGTTGCGCAGCAAGTACGTGCCCAGCGTCACAAACCACGCACCCCAGATGAAAAACTCCAGGAACATCATGAGGGACAGCTTTATGCGAACGGCGGTAGTCATGCGGGTGGGAGAGTAGCGCGGGCTTTCAGCCCGCGAGTGAGACAGTTTGGATAGGCATTGAACGGCGTAGAGACGCAATATTTTGCGTCTGACGTCTGGTAACGTATCCTGACGCAAGACGCAAAATATTGCGTCTCTACACGTTGCTACGCTCAAAGCTAACTGCAACTACTTCAGTGTCAGAATATACTTCACCATTTCCTTGGCGTCCGATTCCGACAGCCCCGGGTGCGGCGTCATCGCAATGTCGCCCCAGTTGCCCTTGCCGCCGCTGATGACTTTCTTACCCAGCATAGCCACGTTGGCGGGCGTGTTAGGGTATTTCTCGGCAATGGCCACGTAGGCCGGGCCAAGCAGCTTCTCACGCTCGCGGTGGCAGCTGGCGCAGTCCGACGAGGCCATGAGCTTGGCACCCTGGCTGTTATCGGCTACGCCGGTGGGGGAGGTGCCGATTTTAGAAGTAGATGTATCGACTTGCAGCTGGTGAGCCTTGGCCGCCACGTTGGTAGCCGTTACGCTGTCGGGGGCCGAAGGGGCTTCGTTGGCCTGCTGGGCGGCTTTTGGGGCGTTTACCTGGTCGGGGCCGTCGGGCTTGTAGCCCGAGTCGCAGGCCGTGAGCAAGGTCGCCGCGCCGAGGTAGAGAACTAGCTTTTTCATGGGTGGGAAAATCGAAGGTTAAAGTCCTAGTAGCTTTCTATTCTGCGCGTTGTCGACGCCCGACGCCGCGAAGTCGTCAAACGTGCGGTCGGTGACGCGGATGAGGTGGTCCTTGATGAATTGCGCGCCTTCGCGGGCCCCGTCTTCGGGGTGCTTGAGGGCGCATTCCCACTCCAGCACCGCCCAGCCGGGGTAGTTGTACTGCGCCATCTTGCTGAACACGGCCTTGAAATCGACCTGCCCATCGCCCAGCGAGCGGAAGCGTCCGGCCCGCTCCAGCCAGGGCTGGTAGCCGCCGTACACGCCCTGCCGCCCGGTGGGGTTAAACTCGGCGTCCTTGACGTGAAACGCCCGGATGCGCTCGTGGTAAATATCTATATACGCCAAATAGTCAAGGCATTGTAGCACGAAGTGCGACGGGTCGTAAAGTAGGCAGGCGCGCGGATGGTCGTTTACTTCCGTCAAAAACCGCTCGTAGCTGATGCCGTCGTGCAGGTCTTCGCCGGCGTGGATTTCGTAGCACAAATCCACGCCTTGCGCGTCGAATTTATCCAGGATCGGCCGCCAGCGGCGGCCCAGCTCCGCGAAAGCTTCCTCTACCAGCCCGGCCGGGCGCTGCGGCCAGGGGTACACGTAGGGCCACGCGAGCGCCCCGCTGAAGGTGGCGTGCGCCGCCAGCCCCAGCCGCCGCGAGGCCTTGGCGGCGTACACCAACTGCTGCGTTGCCCACGCCTGCCGCGCCACCGGGTTGCCGCGCACCGCCTCGGGTGCAAAGCCGTCGAACAGCGTGTCGTACACGGGGTTTACGGCCACCAGCTGCCCCTGCAAGTGGGTCGATAGCTCGGTTATCTCCAGCCCCGCCGCCCGCACCGTGCCGCTGAGCTCGTCGGCGTAGGTCTGGCTTTCGGCCGCCAGCTTGAGGTCGATAAAGCGCGGGTCGAGGGTCGGCAGCTGCACGCCTTTATAGCCCAGGCTGGCCGCCCATTCGCAGCTGGCCTTCAAACCGTTGAAAGGTGCCTGGTCGCTGATAAACTGCGCCAGAAAAATACCGGGGCCTTTGATAGTTTTCATACTTGGTGCTTAGTGCTTGGTTGTTCGTACTTGGTATTAAAGTTTTGTATTGTTCAAAGACTTGATGTACATGCTTCTAAGCACCAAGCACTAAAACCTAAGCACTAAAAGCCGTCCATTTTTGCTCGCTACGGCCCGAGGCAATGACGCTTTCAATGAACGCCATTCCGCGCACGCCTTCCTCAATACCCGGAAAATCAAGCATTTTAGGCGAGGGCGTTTCGCCCGCCAGCTCGGCCTGCAAGGTCAAAGCGAAGTTGCGGTAGATGTTGGCGAAGGCTTCAATGTAGCCCTCGGGGTGGCCGGGGGGCACGCGGGCGTTGTGGCGGGCGGCGGCGCTGAGGTAGGGCGCGTTGGTGCGCAGGGTTTCGGTGGGGCGGTCCAGGTGCTTCAGCAGCAGCGTGTTGTTGTCGGCCTGCTGCCAGTCGAGGCCACCTTTTTCGCCGTACACGCGCAGGCGCAGGTTGTTTTCTTCGCCGGCCGCCACCTGCGTAGCTACCAGCACCCCACTAGCCCCGTTGCTGAGGCGCAGCAGCACCGCGCCATCGTCGTCGAGCTGCCGGCCGGGCACTACCGTATTGATGTCGGCGCAGAGCTTTTCTACTTGGAGGCCAGTAACATACTCCAGTAGGTTGAAAGCGTGGGTACCGATGTCGCCCATCGCGCCGGCTACGCCGCTGCGGGCGGGGTCGGTACGCCAGCCGGCCTGCTTGTTGTCGGCGTCACCTTCGGCGAAGGTACTCAGCCAGCCCTGCGGGTACTCTACGTACACCTTGCGGATGGAGCCGAGCGCGCCGTCGGCTACGCGCTGTCGGGCCTCCTTCACCATCGGGTAGCCGGTGTAGGTGTGCGTGAGGGCCAGGCGGCGGCCGGTGGCCTGCACCACGGCGGCCAGCTCCCTGGCCTCGGCCAGCGAGAAGGTCATGGGCTTGTCAACGATAACGTCGAAGCCGCTTTCGAGCGCTAGCTTGGCGGGCGCAAAATGCAGGTAGTTAGGCGTTACGATGCTCACGACCTGCACGCGCTCGGTTGCCGGCCGCGCCTTTTCCTGCTCAATCAACTCCTGGTACGAACCGTACACGCGCGCCGGGTTCAGACCTAATTGCTGCCCGGTGGCGTGCGAAGTTTCGGGGCGACTGCTGAAAGCGCCGGCCACCAGTTCGTAGTGGCCATCGAGGGCGGCAGCCAGCCGGTGTACCGCGCCGATAAAGGCACCCTGGCCGCCGCCAATCATACCGAGGCGTAGTTTCATGAAATTAGCTATTTGTAAATGATGCTACCCAAACGCGGGCGCCTCACCCCCCGGCCCCCTCTCCGAAAAGGAGAGGGGGAGCCTGACGACTACTCAGCGACTGCTTGCGTTGGCTTGCGGTCGGCTCCCCCTCTCGTTTTCGGAGAGGGGGCCGGGGGGTGAGGTGCCCGCGTTAAAGAGAAAATGCTTAGCTCGTAGCCCAGGCCTTGTCACCCTTTTTATACGGGACGTTCCCATCGTACCTACCCGGCACGGGCAGGTAGCGCAGCGCCTGCGTGGCCCCCACTTCCGACGTGAAAAAGCCCAGCAGCGTCAGCTCCTTTAGCATGCGGAAGTAGTGGTTGGGCTCCTCTACTTTCTTGGTTTTGCTGTACTGCTTCTGCTCGGCGTCGAGGGCCGTGAGCAGGGCCGTGCGCTGGGCCGGCGTGCTGTCCAGGAAGCCTTTGCCGTTCTGCTTCTGGCTGGCGGCTTCCAGTTTATCAAAACCTTCCATGAAGATTTTCTGGTCGGCGGGGGCGTAGCAGTCGCGCACCATCACGGCCATGAAGCTGCCGACTTTGGCGGCTTTCGCGCCGGGGCTTTTGGTGGGCGGCAAGATGGTGTCGCCCACTTCATCGAGGTAGGCTACTTGCTTCGCATCAAGCGGCTTAAAATCGCTGCCCGGCGCTTTCGTTTCGTCCTTAGCGGTGTCCTTATTAGAGGTAGAGGGGCCGCAGCCCGTCAGGAACACATCGGCCCCGATAACGGCCCCGCCCATGAGCAGCGCCACGCGGGTCAGGGCATCTCTTCTGTTCATCATATCCGTAAATACTAGGAAGTTAGACGTTCTGCTTTTTCAATTCGCTCACGGCGTGGTCCACGGCGCGGGCCGTGAGGGCGAGGTAGGTGAGCGAGGGATTCTGGCAGGCGGCCGAGGTCATAGCAGCCCCGTCGGTCACGTACACGTTGGGGGCGTCCCACACCTGGTTGTACTGGTTGAGGACCGACGTTTTGGGGTCGCGGCCCATGCGGGCGGTGCCCATCTCATGGATGCCGCCGCCCATGTTGTACGGGTTGTTGTAGGTCTTAACGTTTTGCAGGCCAGCGGCTTCGAGCATCTCCTTGGCGTCCTGCATCATGTCTACCCGCATCTTCAGCTCGTTGTCGCGGATGGTGGCGTCCATCGCCAGCACGGGCAGGCCCCATTTGTCTTTCTTGGTTTTGTCGAGCATGATGCGGTTGTCGTGGTAGGGCAGGGTTTCGCCGAAGCCCAGCAACCCCATCGACCAGCCGCCCGGCTCGGTCAGCGCGTCCTTGAAGTCGGCCCCAATGCTCATTTCCGCGATTTCGCGGCCCCAGCCCGCGCGGCCCGCGCTGCCCTGGTAGCCGAAGCCCCGCAGGTAGTCGCGCTTTTCGCCGTTCATGTTGCGGAAGCGCGGCACGTAGATGCCGTTGGCCCGCCGCCCGTACACGTACTTGTCCTCGTAGCCCGGCATTTCGCCCTGCGCGCCGGCCCGGAAGTGGTGGTCCATCACGTTGTGGCCCAGCTCGCCGCTGCTGCTGCCCAGGCCGTCGGGCCACACGTCGGTAGCCGAGTTCATCAAGACCCAGGCCGAATTCAGGGCCGAGGCGTTGAGGAAGATGATTTTGGCGAAGTACTCGTAGGTCTTATTCGTCTCCGCGTCAAGTACTTCCACGCCTTTGGCGCGCTTGGTGTCCTTGTCGTAAATGATTTTGGTAACGATGGAAAACGGCCGCAGCGTGAGTTTGCCCGTGGCCATGGCGGCCGGCAGCGTGGCCGACTGCGTGCTGAAATACGCCCCAAACGGGCAGCCCAGCCAGCACTTGTTGCGGTACTGGCAGTTCACGCGGTTGTTGTGCGGCTGCGTGATGTTGGCCGTGCGGCCAATGACCATGTGGCGGTCCTTGAAGTGCTTTTTGATGCGGGCGGCCACATCTTTTTCCACGATGTTCATCTCCATCGGGGGCATAAACTCGCCGTCGGGCAAATGCGCGATGCCGTCGCGGTTGCCGCTGATGCCCGCGAATTTTTCGGCGTGGCTGTACCACGGGGCCAGGTCTTTGTAGCGGATGGGCCAGTCCACGGCGATGCCTTCCTTGGCGTTGGCCTCAAAGTCGAGGTCGCTCCAGCGGTAGCTCTGGCGGCCCCACATCAGCGAGCGCCCGCCCACGTGGTAGCCCCGAAACCAGTCGAATGGCTTGGTTTCCACGTAAGGGCTTTCTTTCTCGTTAACCCAGTAGTCGAGGTTGGTTTCGTTGAGCGTGTAGTCGCGCCGCAGCACCGGGTAGTCGGCTATCATCTGCTGGGTTTTGCCGCCGCGATGCTCAAATTCCCAGGGGTTTTTGTTCGCATTCACGTAGCCCTTGATGTGCTCTATGTTGCGGCCCCGCTCCAGCATAATGGTTTTCAGGCCCTTCTCCGTCAGCTCCTTAGCGGCCATACCGCCCGAAATACCCGAGCCAATGACGATGGCGTCGTAGGTGTTAGTATCCATGATATAAGTTGGGTGGGAAATAGATGAGGGGTAGCGGATGACGCCCATCCGTCATGCTGAGCGGAGCGGAGTCGAAGCATCTCTACCGCTTCGTTGCTGACGCTAGGGGTTACTATGCTAAAGAGATGCTTCGACTTCGCTACGCTGCGCTCAGCATGACGGGCGTAACCAGGATTGGCGATTACAAACCAATACCTTTCAAGTAGCCGATGCTCTGCTTGATGCTCACAAACGGGTCGCCGGGCGTGCGGTCCTGCTCCACGAAGAAGTACTGCATGCCCGCCAGCTGCCGGGCGGCGAAGATTTTCTTGAAGTCAATGACCCCGTTGCCGACCTCCGTAAAATCCTTCTTCTCCGTCTTGTCCATGTCCTTGACGTGCCAGAGCGGGAAGCGGCCGGGGTGCGCCTTGAACAAAGCCAGCGGGTCGTGCCCGGCCTTGGTGACCCAGTACAGGTCGAGCTCCATTTTGAGCAGGTTCTTGTCGGTTTCCTTCAGCAGGATGTCGTAGGGCAACTGGCCGCCCTGAGCCGCAAACTCGAAGTCGTGGTTGTGGTAGCAAAGTTGGATACCCGCCTTTTGGCAGCGCTCGCCGGCTTTGTTGAGGTGGGCGGCTATCTGCTTGTAGTGGTCGAGACTGCCGCGCTCGCTGTCAAATAGATAAGCGCACACCATGTACTTGGCGCCCACCTGGGCCGCGTCGTCCACGGCCTTGTCCCAGCCGTGCAGAATGGTGCCTTGGGTGGGCTGGCCGTTATTCAGCGCCTCGCCCAGCACGTAGTGGCTGCTGGGCATGAGGAGGCCATGCTGCTTGAGCACCTTGGCGAAGGCAGCCGGCTCCATCCCGTAAAATTTCTGGCTGCCGGTGTAAGTCGCGCCTTCTACCGAGTTGTAGCCCAGCTGCGCCACCTTGGCCAGCGTGCCGGCCGGGTCTTGCTGCATGGCGTCGCGCACGGTGTAGAGCTGGAGGCCAATGTACTTTTTGGCTGGGGCGGCGAGGAGGGCGGGGCTAACCAGCGCGCCCGCCGAGAGCAGAGCAGCCGATTTGACGAAGGCGCGGCGAGAAGCCATAGGAACGGGAGTGGGTGGGAAAAGACGGGCCGGTAAATGGGCCGTAAGGTTGCTACCCGCTAAGGTATTGTAAAGGGCGGCTAATCTGAACAGGTTTGGGCGGCCGGCTTTCGCTGTGCCAGGTAGTCTGCTATACGCTTAAAGCACACGCCAACTTTCTGCTGAAGACCGCTGGCGCACCCTGCAAGGCACTTTAGGGAGAGTAGTTTCGTGTTAAAGAACAAGAAAAAATTGTATTTCGGCGGCTAACTATTTTTTCGGCGGCAGGCGATAAGCAGCCGTTAGCCGTTAGCGCATGGGCGGCGCGGCGCGCCTGGCGGGCCGGAAACCTCATTCTGGTCTGCGCGTTTCAGGCGGGGGGCGGGTGGCCACCCGTCTTTAGTAGCCTTCTCCACGGCTTTCTCTTTACTCTTTTCTCTTATCGCCGTGGATGCTCTTGCCCAGGCCTTTTTCGACCTTGCGCCCGCAGCCTTGCTGCTACGGCCCGTGTACGACGCGCGGGGCGAGCTCACCGACTTTGCCTGCGACCACCTGAATGCCGCCGCGCAACTGCTGCTGCGGCAGCCCGCGCGGCCGGGGCCGGCGTTCTGGCCGCTGCCCGCGCACCCGGCGGCAGTGGGCCTGCTGGCCTTTTACCGCGAGGCTTTTTTAGCGGCGGCCGACCGCCGCTGCCAGGCCGACTACCCCGACCACTCGGCGCGCTACCAGCTCAGTGCCCGGCGGGTCGGCGAGCAGTTGGTCGTGACCCTCGCTGCTGCGCCCGCCGCGCCTACGCTACCCGGGCAGCTGGCGCTGCTGAGCTTGATACTGGGGCAGGTGCCCGCCGCTATTGCCACGCTCAGCGGCCCCGAGCACCGCTTTTCGTTTGCCAATGCGCAGTACCAGCAGCTGGTGGGCCAGCGCGCCGAGCTGGGCCGCACGGTGGCCGAAACGATGCCCGAGGTGGGCGAGCAGGGCTTTATCGACCTGCTCGACCAGGTGTACGCCAGCGGCCAGCCCTACGTGGGCACCGAGATAACCCTGATGCTGACGCAGCCCGATGGCGCGTTTACGCAGCGGTATTTCAACTTCGTTTACCAGCCGCTTTTCAGCGGCCAGGGGCAGGTAGAAGGTATTCTGGTGTTTGCCCTCGAAGTGACCGAGCAGGTGCGCACCCGCCGCCAATCCGATACCCTGCAGGCGGCGCTGCTGGCGGTGGCCCAGCGCCAGGCCCGCGAGCGCCTCGAACTGCTACACATTTTTGAGCAGGCTCCGGTAGCCATTGCCCTGCTGCGCGAGCCGGAGCACCGCCTCGACTACGTGAATGCGTTGTTTAGCCATTTTTTACCGGCCGCGCAGCCCGGCCTCACCATTGCCGAGGCTTTCCCAGCTATAAAAACCAGGGTGCTGGCCCGGCTCGACCACGTGTTCAACACCGGCGAAACGCACCAGGAAGTGGAGCTGCGCCTGCCCGGCCCGGCCGCCGAGGCGCCGCGCTACGTCACGCTCACGTGCCAAGCCTACCGCGAGCAGGAGCACATTGTGGGGGTGGCCGTGCTGCTATACGACGTGACCGACCAAGTGCGGGCCGGCCGGCAGGTGCTGGCCCTCAATGCCGAGCTTACGGCCAGCAACCACCAACTGCTGCGCACCAACGCCGAGCTCGACAGCTTTGTGTACGCGGCCTCGCACGATTTGAAAGCGCCCATCGCTAACCTGGAAGGGCTGCTGCTGGCCCTGCGCCAGGACCTGCCCGCCGGGGTGCCCGCCGCGCCGCGCGTGGCGCACCTGCTGGGACTGGTGGACAACTCGATTGGCCGCTTCCGGCAAACCATCACGCAGCTGACCGACGTGGCGCGCCTCTCGCAGGATGCCGACACTCCGACTGAGCCGGTAGACCTGGCCGCGCTCGTCGAAAGCGTGCGCCAGGACCTGGCGGCCGAGCTAACCGAAACCGGCGCGCAGCTCACCGTAGAACTGGCCGCCGGGCCGCCGGTGCGGTTTGTGCCGGCGCAGCTGCGCTCCGTGGTTTACAACCTGCTCAGTAATGCCCTGCGCTACCGCGCCCCCGGGCGCGTGCCGCAGATAGCCCTGCGCACCAGCTACGCGGCCGGCCGCTTGGTGCTGGCGGTGCAAGACAATGGCCTGGGCCTCGATGCCGAGCAGCAGGGCAAGCTGTTTCGGCTGTTCAAACGCCTGCATCCGCACGTACAAGGCTCGGGCGTGAGCCTCTATGCCGTGAAGAAGGTAGTGGAAAATGCCGGCGGCACTATTGGCGTGCAAAGCGCTGTCGGCGTGGGCTCTACCTTTACGGTAACGCTGCCCCTGCGGCCGGGCGGAACGCCCGGCCGGTAAGCCGTTGTTTCAAATTCGTTATTCTCTTTTCTATCCCCATGACCAAGCCCTTCCGCGTGTTGCTCATCGACGATGATGCCACCAATAATTTTTTGACCGAACGACTTTTTCAGCGCCTGGGTGTGGCCGATGAGGTGCGCGTGGCCGAAACCGGCCAGCAAGCCCTCGACCTGCTGGCTGCCCCCGGCGCGCCCGTGCCCACGCTCGTGCTGCTCGACCTGAACATGCCCGGCTTGTCGGGGGCCGAGTTTTTGACCCGCTACCAGGCGCAGGAGCCCGAGGCGGCCGACCGGCCGGTTATCGTGGTGCTCACTACCTCCACCAATCAGCAAGACCTCACGCTCATCAAGCAGCTGCACATCGATGGGCTGGTAAACAAGCCCCTCACCGAAGAAAAGCTGGAGCACCTGTTGCAGCTGCACTTTCCGGCGCTGCTGCCTGCGCAGTCTTAGCATACCGCGCGCCCAGCTATGCCTGCCCGCTCTTCAGCCCCCGCGCCCAACCCCTTTGCCGCCGACGAGCGCCTGCGCTGGGTCGAGCGCGTGGCCCGGCTCATGGACAGCCAGTTTCAACTGCCCGGCACGCGCTTCCGCTTTGGCCTCGACCCGCTGCTGGGTTTGGTGCCCATCGTAGGCGACCTTTCCGCCACCGCCGTGTCGGTGGCCCTGTTGCTGACCATGCTACGGCACGGGGCCAGCGGCGCGGTGGTGGTGCGGATGGCGCTCAACATCCTGCTTGATACTGTGGTCGGGGCCATCCCGCTCATCGGCAACGTGTTCGACTTTGCCTACAAAAGCAACGAGCGCAACGTGGCCCTGCTGCGCCGCCACTACGCCGAGGGCCGCCACCCGGGCAGTGGCAAGGGTTTAATAGCGCTGGTGCTGCTGGGTTTTCTGGTGGTGGCCGGGCTGGTGGCCTGGGGCGGCCTCGCGCTGCTGGGCTGGCTGTGGCACCACTTGGCTGCCGCCTGGGCCAGCTAAGCGGTGCCACGCCCAACTGCGCTACTGCTTGGTGGGCGCTACCGGGGCAGCCGGCGCGGGCTTGCTGTCGCGCAGCATCTTCTGGCCGAGGGCCTCGGTGCTTTTTACCACTTTAGGGCCTTTGTAGGCAGCGGCGCGGCGGTCGGCGGTTTTGCGGGCGGTAGCGGCGGGGTCGGTGGTGTTCACCGGCTTGGCCGTGACCTTGGGCAGCGGCGAGGACTGGGCCTGGGCCGTGAGCAGCGGGGCGGTAGCCAGCAGGCCGCTGGCCAAAAGGAGGACAGTTTTCATGGGAATAAATGAAAAAGCAGTAGATGGCCTGCTAATACGTGCTAGGCGAAAAACCGGCTTGCTGGGTTACTATCCACAGGGCGCAAACCCGGAAGTCGGATATGAAAAAAGCCCTTCCTGCGAGCAGGAAGGGCTTTTTTAAACGGTTGCGGTCTGGACGGGACTCGAACCCGCGACCTCCGCCGTGACAGGGCGGCATTCTAACCAACTGAACTACCAAACCGTTTACCGAGGCGGAAGAGCGTTGCCGTTTTCCGTTTTGGTGTTGCAAAGGTAGCACCCCAAAAATGGCCCCTGCAAGCCCAGAGGCCAAAAAAGTGCCGATTGGCGCGGCCGGCGGGCGTTGCGGGTTGGCAATCAGGGCCATTATTTTTAGCCAGGGGCGCGGCCGGGGTTTGGCGCTACCTTTGCCGCCCGGCTTTGGCGGGCGCGCGGGCTAACTTGCCCGGCGTTTGCGAAAGCGCTTTTTCCCGTCAGGCATTTTACATCGTTGCTTATGCTACTTGATTTTGAACAACCCATCGCCTCGCTCGAAGGCAAGCTTCAGGAAATGCAGAAGCTGGCGGCCGACAGCGACGTGGACGTGTCGGAGGCCGTGGCGGCCCTCGAAGCCAAAATCAAAACCCTCAAGGTTGAAACCTACGCCAACCTCACGCGCTGGCAGCGCGTGCAGCTGTCGCGCCACCCCGAGCGCCCCTACACCCTCGACTACGTGCAGGGCATGGCCGATAAGTTTGTGGAGCTGCACGGCGACCGCACCGTGCGCGACGACAAGGCCATGGTGGGCGGCTTTGCCGAAATCGGCGACCGCACTGTCATGATTATCGGCCAGCAAAAGGGCCATAACACCAAGCAGCGGCAGTTTCGCAACTTCGGGATGCCCAACCCCGAAGGCTACCGCAAGGCCCTGCGCCTGATGAAGCTGGCCGAAAAATTTGGCAAGCCCATCGTGACCTTCATCGACACGCCGGGCGCTTTCCCCGGCCTCGAAGCCGAGGAGCGCGGCCAGGGCGAGGCCATTGCCCGCAACCTCAAGGAAATGTTTATGCTCAAGGTGCCGGTTATCTGCGTGATAATCGGGGAGGGCGCGAGCGGCGGGGCGCTGGGCATCGGCATCGGCGACCGCGTGCTAATGCTGGAAAATACCTGGTACTCGGTGATTTCGCCCGAAAACTGCTCGACCATCCTGTGGCGCTCGTGGGACTACAAGGAGCAGGCCGCCGAAGCCATGAAGCCCACCGCCACCGACATGCTGCAAGCCGGCCTGGTCGATGGCATCGTGAAGGAGCCGCTGGGCGGGGCGCACACCAACGCCGAGGAAATGATTGCCATCCTGAAGGATACGCTGCTCAGCACGCTGGCCGAGCTCGATGCCATTCCGGCCGCCGAGCGCATCTCGCAGCGCATCGACAAGTTTTCGGCAATGGGCGTGGTGGTAGAATAGGTTTTCGCGCAGGGTTTCGCAGTGTTAAAAGCGCAGTGCCCGCAGTGCGTCTTTAACACTGCGGGACACTGCGCTTTTAACACTGCGAAACCCTGCGCGAAATTTCAAATGAAAATCCATTCCTTAGATACCGGCTTATTCAAGCTCGATGGCGGGGCCATGTTTGGCGTGGTGCCCCGCAGCATGTGGCAGAAGGTGAACCCGCCCGACGCCAACAACATGTGCACCTGGGCCATGCGCTGCCTGCTCATTGAGGACGGCAACAAGCTGACGCTCATTGATAACGGCATTGGCGACAAGCAGGACGAGAAGTTTCGCGGCCACTTCTACCTACACGGCGACGACACGCTGGAAAAGTCCTTGCGCAAGCTCGGCTTCACCAGCGCCGACGTCACCGACGTGTTTCTCACGCACCTGCACTTCGACCACTGCGGCGGCTCGGTGGTGCGCCGCCCCGATGGCGCGCTCCAAACCGCCTTCGCCAACGCCACCTACTGGAGCAACGCCGCGCACTGGGACTGGGCCACCCAGCCCAACGCCCGCGAAAAAGCCAGCTTTCTGGCCGAGAACATTCTGCCCATTCAGGAAAGCGGGCAGCTGCGCTTCGTGGACCCCGCCGCCGGCGTGCCGGCCGGGCTGCCCTTCAGCGAGCTCATCTTTGCCGACGGCCACACCGAGAAAATGATGGTGCCGTTGATGCAGTACAAAGGTCGCACGCTGGCCTACATGGCTGATTTGCTGCCCAGCGTGGGCCACCTGCCCTTGCCCTGGGTGATGAGCTACGACGTGCGCCCGCTCGTCACGCTCGGCGAGAAAGAAGTTGTGCTGCGCCGCGCCGCCCAGGAAAACTGGGTGCTGCTGCTCGAGCACGACGCCACTAACGAAGCCTGCACCGTGCAGCTCACCGACCGGGGCGTGCGCCTGGGCGATACGCTGCGCATCAGCGAGTTGTAAAACGGAGTGGCACTCCGTTTGGCGTCTGGTTATGTCCTAACGCGAAAACGGAGTGCCACTCCGTTTTACAGTTTTGCAACGCTAGCCTATGACAACCACAAGTAGTTCGCCCCAACCCACCAGCCTCAGCCTGGCGCTGTCGGGCGGCGGCGCGCGCGGCATCGCGCACCTGGGCGTGCTGGCCGCGCTCGATGAGCTGGAGCTGCCGGTGGGCGCGCTGTCGGGCGCCAGTTCGGGCGGCATCGTGGGGGTGCTCTACGCGGCGGGCTTCGCCCCGCGCGAGGTGCTGCGGCTGCTGCAAGGTACTAGTATTCCGCGTCTCACGCGGCTGGCTTTCAGCCGGGCGGGGCTGCTGGGCATGGAGGCCGTGGCCCAGCTGCTGGCCCGCTACCTGGGCCCGGTGCAGCGCTTCGAGGACTTGCAAATACCGCTCACGCTGGTGGCTACTGACCTGGAAGCCAGCGAGTCGGTGTATTTCAGCCAAGGCGAGCTGCTGCCGCCGCTGCTGGGCTCGGCGGCGGTGCCCATCATGTACCGGCCCATTGCCTACCAGGGCCGGCAGCTGGTCGATGGTGGCCTGCTCAACAACCTGCCCGTAGAGCCGCTGCTCACGCTGGGCCGGCCGGTGGTGGGCGTGCATTGCAACCCGCTGCCTCGCGAGGCCCCGCTGCCCACGCTGGGCCGGGTAGTCGAGCGCACCCTCCAAATCGCGCTCAGCGCCAACGTGGCCAGCCGCAAGGCGCAGTGTGCCTTGCTGGTAGAGCCGCCTGCCCTGCGCGGCTACCGCCCGCTCGACTTCCGCAAGGCCGACGAGCTGTTTGAAGTCGGCTACCGCTACACCCTGGGCCGGGCCGCCGAGCTGCACGCGTTGCTGGCCGGCGGGTAGGCCCGTAGCGCGGACTTTGTAGTCCGCCGCCAGGTTGCTACCGCTGCTTGCGGGCTAAAAGCCCGCGCTACGCCTATCCTGGTTTTTGCCTAGCTTTGGGGTTCACAACTTTGCCCCTATACATGGCCGCCCGCAAAACTTCTACCTTCTGGTACTACATCGCTAAAGCAATTTTCGGCGTGGCCGGCTGGAAGCAAACCGGCGCGGTGCCGCCCGACATCAAGAAGTGCATGATGATAGCGGCCCCGCACACCAGCAACTGGGACCTCATCATGGCCCGCGCCGCCTTCTACATTATGGATGTGGACGTGCGCTTCACGGTGAAAAGTGAGTGGACCGAAAACCCCGTGCTGGGCTGGCTGGTGAAGGCCATCGGCGCGCTGCCCGTGAACCGCAGCCGCAACAATAGCCTCGTCGATGGCATGGTGCGCTTGTTTCAGCAGCACGAGGAACTGGTGATTCTCATCACCCCCGAAGGCACCCGCGCCTACCAGCCCAAGTGGCGCAAAGGCTTCTACTACGCCGCCCTCGAAGCCGGCGTGCCCATTGTGCTAGGCTTCCTCGACTACTCCAAAAAGGAAGCCGGTGTAGGCCCAGTAGTGTGGCCCACTGGCGACTACGAAAAGGATTTGGAAAAAATCAAAGCCTTCTACCGTAATAAAAAAGGTCGCTTCCCCGAGAAAGGCGTGCGCTAGGCACCGCCAGCCGCCACGCAAAACCGCCGCTCAAACAACCTTCGCGGGCTGTTTGAGCGGCGGTTCTTGCGTGGTGAGTTTTTGCCGGTGGGTGTAGAGACCATACTTGCGTCTCGCGTTATTCAGCTCGTCTGACGCGAGACGCAAGTATGCGTCTCTACCACTTGCACACTAACTTAGAAACTGCTATAGGTTAGGAGCGGGGCTCGCCCCCGCACCCTACTGCTAGTGAGCCGTTTCGGTAGTTACCTCAGCGGGCAGGGCTTCCTTAGCCTTGTTGCGCTCCTGCGCCACTTCGTCGCTAAGGTCATAAATCTGCTGGATGTTGTGCAGGATGTGCTCGTAGTCCAGCTTCAGGTCTTTAAGTAGGCCGGTGCGCAGGTCAAACACCCAGCCGTGCACCACGGGGATTTTATGCAACAGGTATTGCTCCTGTACCACGGCTGATTTCAGCACGTTCACGCACTGCTCCTGCACGTTGAGTTCGACCAGGCGGTCGTAGCGGGCGTCTACGTCGGCGATGGCGTCGAGCTCGGCGTGGTGCAGGCGGTACACGTCGCGGATGTTGCGCAGCCAGGGATTCAGAATGCCCAGGTCTTTGGGCTGCATGGCCGCCTTCACGCCGCCGCAGCCGTAGTGCCCGCACACCACGATGTGCTTCACGTGCAGGTGGCGCACGGCGTATTCCAGCACCGACAGCGAGTTCAAGTCGTTGTTCACCACCATGTTGGCGATGTTGCGGTGCACGAATACCTCGCCGGGGGCCGCGCCCATCATCTCCTCGGCCGTCACGCGGCTGTCGCTGCACCCGATGTAGAGGTAGTCGGGCGCCTGGCTAGCCGCGAGCTGGGTGAAGAAGTCGGGCGCGCTGGCCGAGTGCTCGGCCACCCATTTCTGGTTGTTCTCGAATATCTGCTGGTAGCTGGTCATGATGAGGTTTGGGTGAAGAAAGATTGGGCCGGCAAGTTAGCACGGGTTTCAGGCCCGGCCGGGGGTAAGCTCCGCCGTTATACGTTTTTCGCGCCGCGAAAGCCGAAAACCGGCCGTCATGCAGAGCATTCTGCGCATCAAGCAGAGACGAAGCATCTCGCGTGGCGCAGCAATTCCTAACGTAGGAGATTACTGCGCCACGCGAGATGCTTCGTCTCTGCTTGATGCGCAGAATGCTCTGCATGACAACCAGTTTCAACTTAAAAACCAGCTAATCCTGCGTCAGCGCGTAGCTCACCAGATTCGCCCCCATGCGCAACGCTGCATCGTGGGTAGCGGGCGTGTCTTCGGGGTAGGTGCCCACATCTTCCCAGCCGTTGCCGAGGTCGCACTCGAAGGTGTAGAAGCACACCAAGCGGCCTTTATACATCAGGCCGAAGCCCTGCGGGCGCTTGCCATCGTGCTCGTGTACCTTGGGTAAGCCTTTGGGAAACTGGTACTTCTGGTGGTAGATGGGGTGCGAGAAGGGCAGCTCCACAAACTCCAGCTCGGGGAAGACCTTCTTCATCTCGGGCCGGATAAACTTGTCGAGGCCGTAGTTGTCGTCGATGTGCAGGAAGCCGCCGCCGACGAGGTAGCGGCGCAGGTTCTGGGCCTCCTGGCTGCTGAAGCTCACGTTGCCGTGCCCGGTCATGTGCACGAAGGGGTAGGTGAGCAGCTCGGGCTGGTCGAGCTCCACGGTGGCCTCGTCGGGGGCGAAGTTGGTGTGCAGCGCCTGGTTGCAGAAGCCGATGAGGTTGGGCAGGCTAGTTTTGTTGGCGTACCAGTCGCCCCCGCCGCCGTAGTGCAGCTTGGCCAGCTGGTAGCTGGGCGCGGCGGGCGGCGTGGCCGCGGTGGTGAACAGTAGGAGGGAGGCGGCGAGGAGGTTGCGGAGCATGAAGTAGAAACTGAGCTTGTCGACTAATTGTGCAAAGAAGGGAACAAGACAGGAAGTTTCTAGGAAGAGTGCAGAATAACAAAACCATATCTTCGCCGAGGGATAATAAAAAATTTCATTCAGTCATGAAAACCATTGTTGCCATCTCGGGTGCCGCTAGCAAAGGGAAATCATCCACACTACGGGAATTTGCTAATGTCCTGCTTACAGCATATCCGTCTTATAAACCACTCTACCCCGTTCCAGCGTCTGTACCGGCCAACGGAGATTTTCGGCTCATCATTGAAGTAAACGGCAAGATTATCGGTATCGAAAGTAAAGGTGACCCAAATACTGGGCTACGCGGCAGATTGGAAGACTTAGCTGTCAATCACCACTGTGATATTATCTTCTGCTCAACAAGAACAAAGGGTGATACAGTAGATGCAGTTAATAGTATATCGTATCACAAATATTTTCAAAGGATTTGGACATCAACCTACCAAATAGCTTCCAGCCAAAATTTGGCTAATCAAGCAAAAGCAAGGCATCTGCTTGACCTTCTACAATCGCTTGGTTTGATTTAGCAAATTTTAACTCGAAGAATAATTAACAGTCAGCTTACCCATGACCACCGGCAAAGACCTCCTCGACCTCGGCTTCAAATCGGGCAAATGGTTTAAGGAAGCCCTCGAACACATCAACGCCCACGGCCTCGCGGGCGAGGCCATGCTAGCGTATCTGCGCGAGGTAGGCCCGCCGCCCGCGCTGCCGCTGCTGCCCGCGCCGCAGCCGTTTTTTGAGAATATCCGGGCCGATACGGCCGTGGAGCAGCAGAACATCGACTACGTGCGGCTCTCGATGCAGCAGCTCATGCGCACGCCCACGGTGGTGACGGGCGCCGTGATGCCCGACGCCTGCCCGGCCGGGCCGCCCGGCACCATCCCGGTGGGCGGCGTGGTAGTGGCGCGCAACGCTATTCACCCCGGCATGCACTCGGCCGACATCTGCTGCTCGGTGATGCTGACCAACCTGGGCAAAGCCGACCCCAAAACGGTGCTCGACGTGGCCCAGCGGGTGACGCACTTCGGGCCGGGCGGGCGGCCGCCCGAGCGGCAGTACCCGCTGCCCGCCGCGCTGCGGGCCGCGCTGGCGGCCAACCCGTTTCTGAATTCTGAGAAAGACCTCAGCCTGGCCCAGGAGCACCTGGGTACGCAGGGCGACGGCAACCACTTCCTCTACGTGGGCACCTCGGCCGCCACCGGCGACACGGTGCTCGTGACGCACCACGGCTCGCGGGGCGTGGGCGCGCGCCTCTACTCGGCCGGCATGAAGGTGGCCGAGCGCTTCCGCCAGCAGCTTTCACCCGAAACCGCGCCCGCCAATGCCTGGCTGCCCGCCGACTCGCCCGAGGGCGAATCATACTGGGCCGCGCTCCAGCTCGTGCGCCAGTGGACCAAGCTAAACCACCAGTACCTGCACGACGACATTGCCGAGCGCCTGCAAGCGTCAGTGCAGCAGCGGTTTTGGAACGAGCATAACTTCGTGTTCAAGGCCGGCGACCTCTACTACCACGCCAAAGGCGCCACGCCGCTGGCCGCCCACTTCCTGCCCGACGCCGCCGATGCCCGGCGCATTATCCCGCTGAACATGGCCGAGCCCATTCTCATCGTGGAGGGCGACGTGACGGCCAACAACCTGGGCTTTGGGCCGCACGGTGCGGGCCGCAACCTCAGCCGCACCGGCCACAAGCGCAGCAAGGCCGACAAAACCAAGGAAGCGTGGTTTGCTGAAGAAACGCGGGGCATCGACGCCCGCTTTTTCTTCAACGAAATCGACATCTCGGAGCTGCCCAGCGCCTACAAAAACGCCGCCGAGGTCAAGCGTCAAATCGCCGAATTCGGCCTGGCCCGCACCGTAGACGAGATTCAACCCTACGGCTGCATCATGGCCGGCGACTGGGAGGTGAACGCGCCCTGGCGCGTGAAGAAGCGGCAGGAGAAGTAATGGGCTTTTGGAGCTACCTCTTTGGCAAGCCGATAAAAATAGGCGATGCTTTCTTTGGCGAGATGCAATGGATAGAGATTGCGAATGACCCATCGAAAAGCTATTTCGAATGCGCGCGTTATTTCAAGCCTACTGGGAAGAAGATTAGCTTGCTTGTTACTGGAACGTTTCATGGCCCAACGCAACATCAGAAAGACTTTTTCACGCAGGTAGAAGCGAATTACCCCTTGTTGGTCGACAAAATTGTTCCCATCATTGAAGCCGAATTCGGGGCCTGGATGCCATTGCCAGTTATCAAAAACTTTGTCGCAGAATTTAAGCCAACTGGCCTGGAAATACCGCTCTGCGACCAGCAGCCAATAGAATGGGAAATTACGTTTGATACCGTTCACGACCCTAGTCATATTGTTACGGTAGGAATGCTAGGCTACGAGCCGCAGTACGTGCGTGTAGACGGCTAAAGCTCGCGCACTACCTGCGCCGTGAACACGGCCGCGAGCGCCGCCGTCTCCGTCCGTAACCGCGACGCGCCCAGCGTCACCGGCCGCACGCCCCGGCTGAGGGCCGATTCAATTTCGCCGGGCGAGAAGTCGCCCTCGGGGCCGATGAGCACGCAGCAGCGCGGCGCGGCCCCGATAACCTGGGCCAGGGCAGTGCGCTCGCCGGCTTCGAGGTGGGCAATGAAGGTAGTGGCGGGGTCAATTTCCTGCATAAACTTCTCGAAGTCAATCAGCTCATCGAGCTGGGGCAGCCAGGCCTGCCCACTTTGCTTGAGGGCGCTGACGGCGATTTTTTCGAGCCGGTCCAGCTTGAGGTCGCGGCGCTCGGAGTGGGCGCAGCGCAGAAAGGTGAGGCGCTCGATGCCCACTTCCACGGCTTTTTCGACCAGCCACTCCATGCGGTCGAGGTTTTTGGTGGGGGCCACGGCCACGTGGGTGTAAGTAGGGCGCGGGGGCACGGCCTCGTGGCCGGCGATGCGCAGGGCGCAGCGCTTGGGGTTGGCGTCGGCCACGGCGGCGGTGTAAAAGTGGCCGCGGCCGTCGAGCAGCGTCACGGCATCGCCGGGGGCGAGGCGCAGCACGCGCACGGCGTGCTTGCTTTCGTCTTCGGGCAGCAGGTAGGTAGTGTGGCCCGGCGTAAGGTCGGGGGCATAAAAGGCAGGCATGGGCAGGTAAGAAAACCGGAGAATACTAAGTCAAAATAAGAGTTTGCCGGCCGGGTGTCCAAAAAAATAAAAAATTAAACGCGACAGTAGAAAATACGTAACTACCCGTATATTTGAGGAAAGTTTGGCACTTTAGAAGGCCAGGCTACCAATAAATCTTTTCCAAATACCTTTTTTTTGCCCCTCTGCTATGAACACCAAATCACTTTTTGCGTTGGCTGCCACCCTGCTACTGGCCGGTGCCGCCCAGGCTCAGACCCCAGGCATAACTGCCCTCGGCCACGACCCGGCCGTGACGGTAATGACGCGCAACATGAGCAACCGCATGCGCCTCAATGAGGGCCAGTACGTGAAGCTTTACAGCATCAACCGCGTGCGCATGACCCGCCAGCACGAGATTGAGCGCGCCGCCGATGCTGCCACTCGCACCGCCCAACTGGCTGAGCTGCAACAGCAGTACGAGCAGGAATGCGCTCGCATTCTGACGCCCGTGCAACTCGCGCAGATGCAGCAGGAGCCGGCGCAGTTTGCCGTTAGCGGCGGCCGGGGCTAAGGCTGCCTGCATTAGGCCTAAGTCGTACAGCGCCAGTCAGTAGTTCTGACTGGCGCTGTTTTTTTGACGCAAGCGCTCAGGTTGGACGCTATAATGAACTGCCGGTAGAGCGGCTCCGGCTCCGGCATGAAAAGGTATCAGGAGTCGCTGTTGCGTGGCTTGTGGGCTGCGCTACCCGGCCGGGGTGGGGGCGCTGGTGGGCAGCGGGTCGGCAAGCACCTCCGTTACCGTGCCTAGCGGGCCAAAATGCAAGCTCAGGCGCGGGCCGGCCGTGCGGGGGTGGCGCGGGCCGCACTGCGCGCCCGGCACCAGGTAGTAATGGTATACCTTCTCGGTATTAGCCTGAAGCTCTTCCTCGTCGGGCGCGCCGAGCAGGGCCGTGACATCGTCGGCGCGGGCCTCGTAGAGCTGGGCGCGCGCCGCCAGCAGCGGGGGCAGCAGCAGTGCCCGCCGGCCCCGGCAGGCGTAGGCGTCGGCCCGCCAGGCGGCGGCCTCAAAGCCCGCTACTTCGGGTAGGGCGTGGCCGCAGCCACCGAGCAGCAGGGCCAGGGTAGCACCCGAAAAAACTGGAAAAAGAGAACGCGGCATACAAAGCAAGCGGCCCGTACCGGGCCCGGATGTGGCGGCGAAGCTACGCCGCTATGGCTAGCCGCGGTAGGTAGCCGCCTGGGCTTGCATGGCCGCATCGGGGGCCGGCTCGTCGAGCAGGGCGGCCAGCAGTTCGTCGAAAGGGTGCGCCGTGGTAAAGCAAGGCTCCTGCAAGGGGTTGCAGCTGAGGCGGATAAAAAAGGGCTGGCCGTCGACTTGCACCAGGTCGAGCGTCACGAGGCCATAGCGCTGATTGCAGCGGCCGCTTTGGGCGCAGTCGGTAGGGTTGGGCTTGAAAAGCTGCTTGTAAGTCGTTTCGTGGTGCTGGGCGCAGTGGCGCTGGCGCTGGTCGTGGCAGGCACGGTGGTAGCCCAGGCTGGCGATGCGCTCGCCGAGCAGCTCGTAGACGTGCCGAAAGTTGCCCGGCCCGATGCTATCGTCATAATATAGCAGCGCGCCCTGGCGGCCGGGCTCGCGCAGCAGCTCCACGCGCAGGCCCCGGCGGCCGGCAGCCCCGCCCTTGCGCAAGTGGTAGGCCTTGTAGTAGGGCCCGAGCCAGTTGCGATACACCTTTTCGGCCACCCAGGCGGCATGCTGGCGGGCCTGCCGGGGCGTGGCGCACCGGGCCGGCTGCCAGGCGGCCGCATCGGTGCCGGCGGCCGTGCGCCGCCCAAAAAGCTGTTGAAGAAAATGAAGCACCCTGATAGAAGTTCGATAAGCCGGACTGCGCAGAAAACACTGCCTAGGGCAAATAGTTTCGGCACCTAGGTTCGCTCAGACGAAAAAAAGCGCCTTTCCCGTTCAGGAAAGGCGCTTTTGGCGAAGAGGCATAGTGTGCGGCCGGGGCTATTTCACCCGCGTCCAGGTCTGCGACTTGCCGATGAGTGAGAAGCCGATGTAGCCCTTGACCTCCATCTTGTTGGCGCTTTCCATCTTCATGTAGCACGAGTAGGTTTTACCGCTTTCGGGGTCGTAAATTTTGCCGTTGTCCCACTTGCTGTCGCCGTCGTAGCCAAAACCTTGCATGAAAACCATGCCTAGGCGGGGGCGGGTGCGCAGCTTGGGCTCGGGGTTTTTGGTATCGAGCTTGGGCTTGCCGGTTTCGGGGTCGTTGGGCACGGTGAGGGTAATAATCTTGCCGCAGAGCTTGTCGCCGCACTTGTATATCTCAAACGTGGCTTTCTTTTCCTCGTTGGTCCACACGCCGAGCGGCGAGAGGGTTTGGGCCTGGGCCCGCTGGGTAGCCACGCCTAGCCACAGGGCCAGCAGCAACAGCACTGATTTGTACATAACGCAAAAGGTGTAGATGAAGTGAAGGTGGGGAACTGGCCAGCAAGCTAAGCTAAAAAAACGGCTTGCCGATGGGGCAGGGCAAGAATACGGCCAGTTTCAAAAATGGATTTTTTGCCAGCCGAGCTAAAATTAATAGCCTTGACTTTCAGCCTAGTGCCGTGCCCAAGCCCCAAGGCCACCAGAAAATGCGGGTTTTGCATTGAACCTAAGCCCCGGCAATTAACTTTACCAATCAGTAGCGAGTGCTACGGCCCCCTTCAAGCAGCCCTAAGGTGCTGGGAGGCGCGATGGGGGTTATGTCGAACGTAAAGAAAGGAGGTACAAAATGTCTAGTAGTCCCAACCAAATCCTGCCGAGCCTGTCCAATGTAGTACGCCTCACCGCCGTACTCGCCTAACACACAGCTCGGCGGAGGGCACTGCGGTATCGCGGCTCCCTTTCGTTGGACAGGTCTTACTGTGAGACGTCGGCGCTGTACCCCAGCGCAGCCGCTCGGTAAGATTTGAAGGATTAGATGCCCGGCCGGCCCGATGGCGCACGTGAGTGCTCCGGGGCCAGCCGGGCATCGTTTTTTCATTTAACATTCATCAATTAACATTTAACAGCCGCTCAATGACTGCCATCTTGGAGGCATTGAGCGGCTGTTAAATGTTAATTGATGAATGTTAAATGACGCGCCGCACCTGCATAAAGCGCCGCTCGTAGCCCGAGCCCTCGACCTGGCTGATTTTCACGCCCGACTCGCGCTTGGCCGACGACGAATGCACGAAGCGCAGCGGTACCTCGCCCGCCGCCGAAATAACGATGCCCGCGTGCCCCGGCGTGGTGCTACCAGCCGCCGTGCCCGTAAACACTACGATATCGCCGGGCCGGGCCTGGGCGCGGGGCACCAGCCGCCCCGCGCTGATGAGCAGCGCCGTAGCGTGCGGCACGGCCACGCCAAAGCGCGTAAACACGTATTGCACAAAGCCCGAGCAATCGAAGCCCGTGCTGGGGCTCGTGCCCGCGTAGCAATAGTTGGTGCCCAGCTGGCGCAGCGCAAACCGCACGATGCTATCGGCGCGGGGCGCGGGTGGGGCAGGAGCGGCCCGCCGCTCGACCACCGCGATGATGTGCGGGGCGGGTGTCTCTGCCACGGCCAGGGGCGCGGCCACGGGCTGGTGCAGCCGGTAACCGATTAAAATAGCCGTTAGCAACGCTCCGAAAACTACCCAGACAACACGCATAAGCTAAAGGGGAAAAAACCGTAGTCCGCCTAACGGCGGGGCGGCGGTGGGAGTTTGGGCCGGCGGGCGGCGGGGCGAACTTGGGCGCGCATGGTTTTCTTTGTGATTATGCTAAAAACTGCTTCCGCTTTGGGCCGCGCCGCGCTGGTGGCGGGCCTGCTGGCGGCCGTGCCGGCCGCCGCCCAAACCAAGGTTAAAACCAAAACTAAAACCAAGAGCGCCACGGCCAAAACTACCGCCGCGCCCGCCGAAAACTACGGGGCTGCCAGCCTGCGCTACACGCTGGCTATGCCCCAGCCCCAGACGCACTACTTCGAGGTGAAGATGGAGCTGCGGGGCTTCGACAAAGATTACACCGACATCAAGATGCCGGTGTGGGCGCCGGGCTCGTACCTGGTGCGCGAGTTTGCGCGGCACGTCGAGCGCCTGCAAGCCACGGCGGGCGGCCAGCCGCTGGCCGTAGAAAAGCTTGATAAGAACACTTGGCGCGTGCGCCATGCCGGCCAAAGCAGCTTCCAGGTGAGCTACGGCGTGTATGCCTACGAGCTGAGCGTGCGCACGAGCTACATCGACGCCGACCACGGCTTTGCGCTGCCCAGCAGCGTGTTTATGTATCCGGCTGGCTACAAGGGCCTCAGCAGCCAGGTAACGGTGCAGCCCGCCGCCGGCTGGAACGTGGTGAGCACCGCCCTACGCCCCGCGCCCGGCATGCAGAAGTTCGTGTACCAGTCGGCCAACTACGACGAGCTGGCCGACTCGCCCATCGAAATAGGCTCGCAGAAGCTGCTCAATTTCACGGCCAACAACACGCCGCACCAGATGGCGATGTTCGGGAATTATACTATCCCCGACGAAGCCCGCTTCCTGGCCGACATGAAGCGCGTGACCGAGCAGGCGCAGCGCGTGGTGGGCCAGAACCCCCTGGACCACTACGTGTTCATCGTGCACCACACCGAGGCCGGCGGCGGCGGGCTGGAGCACCTGTACTCGACCACGCTGG
>NZ_DASTEP010000239.1:0-17241 GCF_035709525.1 Hymenobacter sp.
GCTTCCGGCAACGGAAGTAGCGCGCCGCCTCTCAACATTTTGCCTGTTTTTCGCTTAAAGTCTTAATCTAATCAAAAGAATACCAGTCAGTCTATGCACGGTACCATTTTCACCCTGCTGAAGCGCTACGTGCAGACGCAATACGACCACAGCACCTGGGTGCAACTGCTGGAAGCCTCGGGCCTGAGCGCCGCCGACTTCAACCACAAGTCCGTGTATCCCGATGAGCACATGTACGCCCTCATCGGCCAGGCCGCCCGCATGACGGGCATCCCGGCCGGCGAGCTGCACGAGAAATTTGGCGAGTACCTTGTGCCCGACCTCATGTACATGTACCAGAAGTACCTCGACCCCAACTGGCGCACCCTCGACATGCTGGAGCACACCGAGGCCCGGATGCACACCCAAGTGCGCCGTGAGCACGTCGAAAACGCGCCGCCCGTGCTCGATATCAAGCGCTTGAATGAGAACGAGGTGCTAATCAACTACGTATCGGCGCGTCGCATGGGCGGCCTGGCCGTGGGCATCGTGCGCGGCGTGGCCGCCTACTACGACGAGGCCGACCGCATCGACGTGATGCCGACAACAACCGAAGACGGCGAGCGCGTGCAAATCCACGTGCGAAAAAAGTAGCTTGGACTTTGGTCCGAGCGCCCACGCAACGAGCATCCGCGTCAGGCGAGGCCGGCCTCAAGTAGTATTTTCCAAGCCTCAAGGCCAAGATTACTACCGACGGGCCGCCCCGCTGGGGCTAAATATCCGGCTTCTTGCGCGGAAATCCTGGTAATCAACTTCGCCAAATGCGGATGCGCGCTGCGCCCCCGCTCGGACTCGCAGGTTCTAAGCTACTGCTAAAACAACCGCGGCTGTACTGGCCGGGCCGGCCGGTAGCTATCGGTGTCCTGGTCGTCGTCGTCCTCGTCGTTGAAGTCCTCTTCTTCGGGCTCGTCCGCTTCTGCTGGCTCGTCGGTTTCCTCCTCATCGAGCGAGTCGAAAACGCGGTCGAGCGAGGCTTCGGCGTGGCGCAGCTTGTGGCGGCAGAGGCGGATAAGCTCGGCCGAGCGCTCGGCACGGGCTGTGAGGTCGTCCACGTCTACCTGGTCGGTTTCGAGGCTGCGAAGGATGGTTTCTAAGTCCTGAATGGCTTCGTTGTAAGTCACCTTTTTAGAGTTTTGAGTTCTTGGTTTTGAGTTATGAGTTGGCAGAGCGGTAGAGTGGGTTGGCGGTAAGACGCTGCCGGAGCAGCCGGTTTTCCTGCCGTAGCGCGGCCGCTTCCAAACTGATAACTCTCAACTCATAGCCCTTAACTTTTTTCGCTAGCCCGAGCTGAAGCGAAAACTGCTGGCGCAGCAGCGCTTCGCGCTTGCGCTGGTGGTGGCGCACAAAGCGGCGCAGCACCGTGCGCGAGCGGCGGCGCAGGCGCTGCTCTTCGTGGCGCAGGGCCTGGCGGCCGGCCTGGGGTAGCGTGTAGCGGAAGGTATTGAGGTGCTGGCCGAGCTGGCGCAATTGTTGGCGCGGGGCCTGGGTGGCCTGGCGGCTGCGGTAGGCCAGCTCGTTTTGGGCGCGGGCGAGTTGCTGGCGGGCGGCCTCGTGGGTGTGGTCGGCGAGGCGCTGGAGGCGCTGGTGGTGGCGGCCCAGGTGCTCGCGGCTGCGGTCGGCCACGCGCTCGGCCAGCTCCAGTATCAGGGCTTCGAGGCGGGCCAGGCGCTCGACCAGAAAGGCAGCCACGGCGGTGGGCGTTTTGAGGGAGCGGTGGGCCACGAGGTCTACCACGGCTTCGTCGCGCTCGTGCCCGATGCCGGTGAGCACCGGCAGCGGAAACGACGCCACGGCCGCTGCTAGCCCGTACTCATCAAAAGCCAATAAATCCGTCTTCGAGCCACCCCCGCGAATCAATACCACCACATCAAACTGCCCCCGGCGCGGCCGCACCTGGTCGAGCGCCGCCTGGATGCTGGCCGGCGCGCTCTCGCCCTGCATGACGGCCGGAAAGAGCGTCACGGCGAAGTCGTAGGGCGCTTCTTCGAGCTGGTGCACAAAGTCTTGCAAGCCCGCCGCGGTGGGGGAGGAGACCACCGCCAGCCGCTGCGGCCCCAGCGGCAGCGCAAGCCGCTGCTGGCGCTCCAGCAAGTCTTTTTCCTTGAGCTGGCGCAGCGTGGCCAGGCGCTGGCGGGCCAGCTCGCCCACGGTGTAGCTGGGGTCGAGGGCCAGCACGTCGAGCGAAAAGCCGTACTGCTCGTGAAACGTCACCTTCACGCGCAGCAGCAGGCGCAGGCCGGGGCGCAGCTCCTGCCCCGTGGCCTCGGCAAAGGCGGGCGCAATTTGCTGGTAGCGGCTGCCCCAAAGCGTGGCTCGCGCCTGGGCCGTGAAGCCCAGCGCTTCGGCCCCGGCGGCGGGCTCGGTGAGTGTGAGGTAGCAGTGGCCGCCCTGCTGGCGGGGGCGCGTCATTTCGGCCACTTCGGCCACCACCCAGTAGCTATCGGGAAAGCGGTGCGTGAGGGCGGCGCGCACCTGCACGAGCAGCGCGCCCAGGCTCATTGGGGCGTCGGGCTCGGCGGGTTTGGCGGTGCGGCGGGGATAGAGGGGCATGTAGAAGCAGTAGCGCGAAGCTTTGCTGCGCGTAGGCGTAAAGGTACGGCTGGCTAAAAATGTTGGCGCGGCGCTGGCGCGAGTTTAGTGCGCAGCGCGCAACTCGCCGCCGACCAGTGGGGTGGAGTTTCCTAACTCCACTGCCGCGTAGCGGCAAGCTCGCGTCAGCATACGTTGCTCGTCTTACATTGCCCCAACGCGAGCTTGCCGCTGGCGCGGCAGTGGAGTTAGGAAACTCCATCCCACTGGTCGGCGGCGAGTTGCGCGCTGCGCGCTAAACTCGCGCCAGCCCTACAGCCCCTTGCAACGGCCGCCCCGCGCCCGTGTCTTTCGCGCCCGCCCGTACCTTGCGGCTTCAAGCTTACTCTCCCCTTTCTCCCCACAATCAAATGACGACCTCTTCCCGGCACTTGAAGGGCGCGGCCCTGGTGGCTGCCCTGCTTGGTTTCGGTGCCAGCCCTGCGCTGGCCCAAAAAGCCCCCGCCAAGCCCGCGGCCAAGCCGATGGCTTCGGCCACTACGACCGGCCCGCGCGGCATCAACCCGGCCAACATCGACCCGTCGGTGTCGCCCTGCCAGGATTTCTTCCACTACGCCTCGGGTACCTGGCTGAAAAAGAATACCATTCCGGCCGCCGAGAGCAGCTACGGCGCGTTTAACGAGCTGATTGACCGCAACCAGGCCACCCAAAAGGCCATTCTGGAAGAGCTGGCCCGCACCTCGCGCACCGCCAAGCCGGGCTCCAACGCCCAGAAAGTAGGCGACTACTTCGCCTCGGCGATGGATACGATGGCCATCGACGCGGCCGGCCTCAAGTACCTCAAGCCCTATCTCGACCGCATCGCGGGCATCCAGACCCTGCCGCAGATGCAGCAGTTTCTGGCCGACCCCAAGGCGGTGACCGGTAGCGTGTGGTACAACTCGGGTGTGGGCCAGGACGAGAAAATCAGCTCGCAGTACTCGGTGCAGATGTACCAAGGTGGCCTCACGCTGCCCGACCGCGACTACTACCTGAGCGACAACGCCCGGATGAAAAACATCCGCGCCGCCTACCAGAATTACCAGACCAATATCTTCAAGATGCTGGGCGACGACGCAGCCACGGCCGCCAAAAACGCGGCTACCGTCACGCGTATCGAAACCAAGCTAGCCCAGGCCAGCCGCAGCCGCGTAGACCTGCGCGACCCGCAGAAAAACTACAACAAGCTGACCGTAACGCAGCTTAACCAGGATTATCCTAACCTCGCGCTGCCCTTGATGTTGAAAAACCAGGGCCTGGGCGCGGCCAAGGAAATCATCGTGGGCCAACCTGAGTTTTTGAAAGAAGTGAACGCGATGCTGGCCGCCGAGCCCATCGCCGACCAGAAGCAGTACCTGCGCTGGCACCTCGTGACGAGCCTCGTGCCGGCTCTGCCCAAGAGCTTCGGCGATGAGTCGTTTCGCTTTCAGCAGGTGCTGAGCGGTGCCAAAAAGCAGCAGCCCCGTTGGAAGCGCAGCCTGCGCGCCACCGATGGTGCGCTGGGCGAGGCTTTCGGGCAACTGTACGTGGACAAAGCCTTCACGCCCGCTGCCAAGGCCAAGGCCAAGGAAATGATTGAGAATCTGCGCAAAGCCTACGCCGAGCGCATCATGGCCACCGATTGGATGAGCGCCGCCACCAAAAAGGAGGCCATCACCAAGCTAAACGCCTTCGTGGTGAAAATCGGCTACCCCGACAAATGGAAGGACTACTCGAAGCTCAACGTGAGCCGCGAGAGCTACCTCAACAACATCGTGGCGGCCCGCTACTGGGCCAGCCAGCAGGAAGTTGCTCACTTTGGCAAGCCCATCGACCGGGGCGAGTGGGGCATGACGCCGCCCACGGTGAATGCATACTACAACCCGCCGATGAACGAAATCGTGTTCCCGGCCGGCATTTTGCAGCCGCCCTTCTACGACCCCAACGCCGATGAGGCCGTGAACTACGGCGGCATCGGGGCGGTAATAGGCCACGAAATGACCCACGGCTTCGACGACCAGGGCCGGCAGTACGACGCCCAGGGCAACCTGCGCGACTGGTGGACCAAGGAGGACGCCGACAAGTTCAACGCCAAGGCCGCCATGGTAGGCAAGCAGTACAGCGCCTTCTCGCCCCTCGACTCGGTGTATGTAAACGGCAACCTGACGATGGGCGAAAACCTGGCCGACCTCGGCGGCCTCACCATCGCCTACCAGGCCTACCAGAAAACGGCCGAAGCCAAAGCCGGCAAAAAAATCGACGGCTTCACGCCCAACCAGCGCTTCTTCCTGGGCTACGCCCAAATCTGGCGCGGCAACCAGCGCCCCGAGTACCTGCGCCAGCAAGTGCAAACCGACCCGCACTCGCCCGCCATGTTCCGCACCAACGGCCCGCTCATGAACATGCCCGAATTCTACGAGGCCTTCGGCTGCAAGCCGGGCGATAAGATGGCGCGGCCCACGGCCGAGCAGGCGCGCATCTGGTAGATGGGCTTAATGCCTCAAAGTATCTGTCATGCTGAGCGCAGCGAAGCATCTTGTCAGGTTTACAATACCAGTAATGAAAAAGCGTGCTGCCTTCATGTTGCTGACTGTTTTGCTAATAGTAGTCCCCTTTCTGCCTGATGCCGAACATCAGCTTGGGGGAGTGGGGATAGACCTCTACTTTCTCTGCCTATTCACTGCTATGGGCTTGGCAGTTCGGATAGTTTGGGAAGCTTTCAAGAAGGCGTAGCTTATTTATCAGAAATAAGAAACCCCGCCCCCGTTTGGGGGCGGGGTTTTTGCTTTAAAGACTTCTGGGTATCTACTTCTGCCTGAAGCTACCCAGCCGCCACCAGCCACCTAGTGTTGCAGCTGCTCCTGGGGCTCGTTCCAGGCCAGGAAATTGATGGTCGGGTTGCCTTGCTTCAGAGCGTTTACGGTCCACTGGCTGTCGGCTAGTAGCACGGGGCGCTGGTCGCGGTCGTAGGCCACGCTGTTGGTGCGGCGGGCCACGAACTGGCGCAGGTCGGCGGGGTTTTCGGACTCCAGCCAGTAGGCCTTGAACACGGACAGCGGCCGGAACGAGCAGCGCGCCCCGTACTCGTGCTCGAGGCGGAAGGCTAGTACCTCAAACTGCAATTCGCCCACCGTGCCGATGATTTTGCGGTTGCCGGGCTGCTGCGTAAACAGCTGAGCCACGCCCTCTTCCGTAAGCTCGCGGATGCCTTTGTCGAGCTGCTTGGTTTTCATGGGGTCCAGGTTCACTACCTCGCGCAAAATCTCGGGCGCGAAGCGCGGGATGCCCTGAAACACCAGCGGCTCGCCCTCGGTGAGCGTGTCGCCGATGGCAAACTGGCCGCTGTCGTAGAGGCCTACCACGTCGCCGGGCCAAGCTTCGTCTACCACGCTCTTATCGTTGGCCAGAAAGGTAGTAGGGTTGGCAAAGCGCAGCTTGCGCCCCAGCCGCGTGTGCAGGTAAAAGGCGTGCCGCTCGAAGCGCCCCGACACGATGCGCACGAAGGCAATGCGGTCGCGGTGCCGCGGGTCGAGGTTGGCGTGAATCTTAAAGACGAAGCCCGTAAACGCCGGCTCCTCGGCCCGCACAAAGCGCGTCACGGCGGGCTGCCCGCTCGGGGCCGGGGCCAGCTGCACAAACGTATCGAGCAGCTCCTGCACCCCGAAGTTGTTGCTGGCACTGCCGAAAAACACGGGGGCCAGCTCGCCGCGGCGGTAGGCGGCCTCGTCGAGCGGGTCGTAGATGCCTTCCACCAGCTCCACGTCGTCGCGCAGCTGGCGCACGTCGGCGGCCGGCAGGTTGGCTTCCAGCTCGGGCGCTTGCAGGTCGCGCACGGCTACTACGTGCTCGGCGCGGGTGGTTTTGGTGGCCCGAAACAGGTTCAGCTCCTTGCTATACAGGTTGTAGACGCCCTGAAACGTGCGGCCCTGGTTGATGGGCCACGTGAGGGGCCGCACCCGGATTTTCAGGCTTTCCTCCAGCTCGTCGAGCAGGTCAAACGGCGGCTTGCCGTCGCGGTCGAGCTTGTTCACGAATATCATTACCGGCGTATTGCGCAGGCGGCACACCTCCATCAGGCGGCGCGTCTGGTCTTCTACGCCCTTCACGCTGTCTACCACCAGAATTACGCTGTCCACGGCCGACAGCGTGCGGTAAGTGTCCTCGGCAAAGTCGCGGTGGCCGGGCGTATCCAAGATGGTCACGCGGTGGTCTTTGTAGTCGAAGCCCATCACCGAGGTAGCCACCGAAATACCGCGCTGGCGCTCAATCTCCATAAAGTCGGAGGTAGCCGTCTTCTGGACTTTGTTCGATTTTACGGCCCCGGCCGTCTGGATGGCCCCGCCGAAAAGCAGGAACTTTTCGGTCAGTGTGGTCTTGCCCGCGTCGGGGTGGGAGATGATGGCAAAGGTGCGGCGGCGGCTAATTTCGGCAGAAACGGACATAAGCGGGGTAAATACAACTACAAAGAACGGGCTTGCCGGGCAGTTTGGCCCGCCTTGAGGGCGCGCGGCGGGTAGCGTGCCCTTCCGTCATGCTGAGCGGAGCGCAGCGGAGTCGAAGCATCTCTATCGGTGAACTAACTCCTGACGCCAGCAACGAAGCGGCAGAGATGCTTCGACTCCACTACGCTCCGCTCAGCATGACGGAAAGGCGACTGCCTGAACAGTCTTAATGCAACCGTAATACCGAACTTGCATCCATAGCCTTTCCATCTCCTCACTTTTCTCCATGACTGCGACTACCTTTTCGCGCCTGGCGCTGGCCACTTTGGGCCTCGGCGGCCTGGCGGCTACTACGGCTTTCGGGCCGCCCGCTAAACCTACTCCGCCCCAGAAGGGCGTGGGCATCAACCTGGCCAACCTCGATACGTCGGTGCAGCCGTGCGAAGATTTTTACCACTACGCCAACGGCAACTGGCTGAAAAATAACCCGGTGCCGGCATCGGAGGTGCGCTGGGGCTCGTTTATCGAGCTGGCCAATAACAACCAGGCCGTGGAGCGCCGCATCTTGGAGAAAGCCGCCGTGGCCGCCCGCACCGCCAAGACCGGCACCAACGCGCAGAAAGTGGGCGACTTCTACGCCGCCTCGATGGATTCGCTGGGCATCGAGAAAGCCGGCCTCACCTACTTGCAGCCGCGCCTCGACCGCATCAAAAACCTCAAAAACCTGAGCGACATCCAGCACTACATGGCCGACCCCAAGTCGGTGGGCACGGGCTGGTACAGCTTTGGCGTGAGCCAGGACAGCAAGAACAGCACGCAGTACGCCGTGCGGATGGGTCAGGGCGGCCTGGGCCTCGGCGACCGCGACTATTACCTCAAGGACGACGCCCGCTCGAAGACCATCCGGGCAGCTTACAAAACGGAGATGACGACCATCTTCCAGCTGCTGGGCGACGCGCCGAGCCTCGCCGCCACCAACGCCGATGCCGTGCTGGCCCTCGAAACCAAGATGGCCCAGGCCAGCCGCAGCCGCGTGGAGCTGCGCGACCGCCTCAAAAACTACAACAAAGTACCCGTAACCCAGGCCGCCCAAGACTACCCCAACCTGAATTTGCCGCTCGTGCTCAAGGCCAGCGGCCTGGGCAGCGCGCAAGATGTGATAATCGGCCAGCCCGAGTTTATGGCCGCCGCTAATACGCTCGTGGCCAACACGCCCATCGCCGACATGCAGCAGTATTTCCGCTGGCACCTCGTGGAGGGCGTGACCTCGGCGCTGCCTAAGGCCTACGGCGACGCCAGCTTTAAGCTGACTCAGGTGCTGACCGGGGCCAAGCAGCAGCAGCCCCGCTGGAAGCGCAGCCTGCGCGCCACCGACGGCGCCCTGGGCGAAGCATTCGGCCAGCTTTACGTGGACGAGGCCTTCTCGCCCGCCGCCAAGGCCAAGGCCAAGGAGATGGTCGAAAACCTGCGCAAAGCCTACGCCGAGCGCATTATGGCCACCGACTGGATGGCGCCGGCTACCAAGAAGGAAGCCCTGGAAAAGCTCAATGCCTTCGCGGTGAAAATCGGCTACCCCGACAAGTGGAAGGACTACTCGAAGCTGAAAATTACCCGCGAGAGCGCCCTGCAAAACCTGTTTGCCGTGAGCGAGTGGCGCACCCAGGACAACCTGGCCAAGTTTGGCAAGCCCATCGACCGGGGCGAGTGGGGCATGACGCCGCCCACCGTGAACGCCTACTACAACTCGAGCATGAATGAAATCGTGTTCCCGGCCGGCATCTTGCAGCCGCCCTTCTACGACCCCAAGGCCGACGACGCGGTGAACTACGGCGGCATCGGGGCCGTGATTGGCCACGAAATGACCCACGGCTTCGACGACCAGGGCCGCCGCTCCGATGCCAAAGGCAACCTGCGCGACTGGTGGACCAAGGAAGACAATGACAAGTTCAACGCCAAGGCCGCGATGGTGGGCAAGCAGTACAGCGCCTTCTCGCCCGTGGATTCGGTGCACGTGAACGGCGACCTGACGATGGGCGAAAACCTGGCCGACATCGGCGGCCTCACCATCGCCTACCAGGCTTTCCAGAAAACCCCGCAGTACAAGGCCGGCCAGAAAATCGACGGCTTCACGCCCAGCCAGCGCTTCTTTTTGGGCTACGCCCAAATCTGGCGCACCAACGCCCGCCCCGAATACCTGAAGCAGCAGGTGCAAACCGACCCGCACTCGCCCGCCCAGTTCCGCACCAACGGCCCGCTCATGAACATGCCCGAGTTCTACGAGGCCTTCGGCTGCAAAGACGGCACCAAGATGGTGCGCGCCCAGGCCGACCGCTCCCGCATCTGGTAAGAAGTAGTGCGGACTTTCAGTCCGCGAATGAGTGGTAACGAAGAAGCCCAGCCGCATTGGCTGGGCTTTTTTTATACACATAGCCAGATAGGTGGCGCTTACTAAAGTGTCGCTGAGTTAAAATTCAAAACTGTAAAGCTGTTGCGTCGTCAGATTAAAACTGACTTGCCACAAGTTGGGGCTATCGTCAAGCATAAACCCTGCGTCTGTGATGAGAACTGTCTTTAGTAGCCAATCGAAACCGAAAGCCTTGATATAAGGGCTATCGGGATTAAAGAAATTGATATACAAACAGGGTTGATGCCGGCTGTTATAAAAGCCAAAGTATTGGCGGCGATACCTCTTTAAATTTTTGGGAAGAGGGCGGAGGTGTTTTTTATAGTAACGCTCCTTGCCGCGGAAGCGTGGAGAGATAACCATTGCTTGGAGGAGCATGGGCAGTAGGTTTTCGACAGAATCGACCCGCTGCTTTGTGGGCGTGAAGCGGCCGGTTACAGAGTCTCCGACGATACTGTTTTTACCTGCAATGTCATAGATGAATTTTTCGGCCGGAAATAACGCACAGTCGGCCCCGCGCACCTGTACCTGCGTGGCAAGGGGCACTTGGGGCGCGGGTGCTACCTGGGCAGCGGCTAGCTGCTGAAAAAGGCTAAGCCACAGCAAGGCAAGAAGAAAACGACGCATAAACCTGGTGATTACTAGCAAAAGATACTGCTGAGCGACCTTTCCCTTGCAGGAAGGCCATAATAGCTGCCAATTTCAGAGAAAAAGCTCCGACCGCCAGACTAAAAGCCCTGGCCCAAGCAGTAAAAGCTCTTGCCACCAGACTAAAAGCTGCCAGCGAGGCCGAAAAAGCACCTTTTTTACTAGAAACAAGTAGGTCTGGGGGAGAAATAAGTGGGTCCGACCCACTTATTTCTCCCCCAGACCTACTTATTAGTGGCCTTAGCCCTTGGCCTTCGCGGCGGCGGCGGCTTTGGTGGGTCGGCCCGGGAAGCGCACGCTCAAGTCGTCGTAGGCGGCCTGCGCGCCGGGCTGCTTGTTCTTGGCCAAGAACTTGATGTTGGCATAAACGGTGAGCGCGGTGGTGTAGGCCTCGGAGCCGGCGACCATCACCGTCGAGTCGGTGTCGAGGGCCAGCTGCTCGAACTGCTGGCGCAGAGGCGTGAGGGCGGCCACGCCGGCCACGTCCTGGGTCAGCTGGACCGGGTCTACGAAGGGCGGCACGAAGGCGGGCGTGGTGGCGGCGTAGTCGGCGGTCTTGGTCACGAAGGCCACCGTTTTGTCGGCCATGCGGGGCAGGGTTTTGCGCTCCTCGGGGGTGAGGGAGGTGAGGTAGGGCGCGAGGATGGTTTTGATGGCGTCGAGGTGCTGCTGCACCTGCTGCACCGTAGCGGCGGGAATGCTTAGGTTGAAGTCGTTGGCCATAGCAAAGAAGAAAAGTAAGCGGCACCGTTGCCGCCGGCGAAGATAGGCGGCGCGGGTGAAAATCAGGCGTTAGCCGAAGGCAATGCTGCACGTTAGCGGGGCCACACAACGGGTAGGCCGATGGGTGTAGAGACGCCTCCTTGCGTCTCACGTCATTCAGCCCGTCTAACGCGAGACGTAAGGAGGCGTCTCTACACCCGCCAGCTGTATCCCGCTATCGAAATGCGCTCCCCTACGTCAACTTTGCCCGCCGCTGCCGAACTTCGGCCCGTTCAACTTTGACGCTACCCTTATTCACTTATCGCGCTACGTTATGAAAAGAATATTCCTTACCCTCGGCCTAGCCGCCGCGCTGCTGGGGCCGCTGGCCCCGGCCGCCCGCGCCTGGGGCTTTTTTGGGCACCGCGTCATCACGCAGGTGGCCGTGTACCAGCTGCCGGCCGGTATGCAGGGCTTCTACTACCGCCACCTGCCCGAGTTGGTGCGCCTCTGCACCGCCCCCGACGAGCGCCGCAACCAGGACAAAACAGAGGCCAGCCGCCACTTCATCGATATGGACCACTTCAGCGAAGACAACCCCTTCGCCAAGGTGCCCCGCGAGTACGAGGCGGCCCAGGACCGGTTTTCGGCCGACACGCTGCGCAAGTACGGCACCGTGCCGTGGACGGTGATTGAAACCAAAAACAAGCTCGTGTCGGCCTTCAGCGAGCGCGACACGGCGGGCATCGTGCTGTACTCGGCCGAGCTGGCGCACTACGTGGAAGATGCCTTCGTGCCGCTGCATACCACCGTCAACTACGACGGGCAGCTCACCAACCAGGCCGGCCTGCACAGCCTCTGGGAAAGCCAGCTGCCCGAGCGCTACATCCAGACCTACAAGCTGAGCGCGCCCGACGGCAACGAGGCCAAGGTGCTCAAAAACCCGCTCGACGCCATCTGGCAGGTTATCCAGAACAGCTACGGCTTCCTCACGGCCACCTTCGACCTCGAAACCAAGGCCAGCAAGGGCTTCACGCCCCAAACCAAGTACACCTACGCGCACCGCTTCGGCAAAACCCAGCGCCGCTACTCCGATGCCTTCGCCGACGAGTACAACAAGCTCGTGGGCGGGCAGGTCGACTACCGGATGCGGACGGCCGCCCCGATGGTGGCCTCGTTCTGGATGACCGCCTGGCAGGAAGCCGGCCGCCCCGACCTGGGCAAGCTCATGGCCCCGGCCAAGCTGCGCAAGCCCGAGCAAGACTCGCTGGACGTGCAGCTGCGCGCCTACAAGGCCAACACCCTGCCCAAAGACCTGCTGCTGCTGGCCATGCAGAAAGAGAAAAAAGCCGCCGCCGTAGACGACGTAAAAGCCGCCGACCCCAACGACGCCCTGCCGCCGCCCCCACCCGAGCCCGCGCCCATCGCGCCCGGCGGGGCCACCATCAAGGTGGCGGCCCCCGCCGCCCCGGCCAAAGTGAAAACCAAAACCAAGGGCGCGGCCGGCACCGAAAAAGCCAAGAGCAAGCCGCTGGATTGGTAGGTTGCCGGTTCGCGCAGTGTTTCGGGGTGTTAAAGCGCAGTGTCTCGCAGTGTTCTCAGAAATGACACTGCGGAACACTGCGCTTTAACACCCCGAAACACTGCGTGAATTCGTATGAAAGCACTATTGCTTATGTTTCTTCGCCTACTCATACCCGCCCTGGCGCTACTCGCCGCCTGCAACCCGGCCCCCGAGAAGCCCGCCGCCGCGCCGCCCCCGCCGCCCGGCCCCGACATCGCGGCCCTCACCGACAGCACGGCCCCGGCCGCGCTGCTGACCTACAGCCGGCAATATCCGGGCTCGGAAGTGCTGTTTGAAACGCGCCTGGGCAAGATTCGGGTGAAGCTCTACGACGATACGCCCATTCACAAGGCCAACTTTTTGCTGCTGGCCCGGCGCGGCGTATTCACCGAAACCGTGTTCAACCGCGTGGTGAAGGGCTTTGCCGTGCAGGGCGGCCAAACGAGCGACGCGCGCACCATCCGGCTGCGCATCTACCGCCTGCCCCCCGAAATCCGGCCCAACCACTTCCACGTGAAGGGGGCCTTGGGCATGGCCCGCTATGACGACGCCGAAAACCCCCAGCGTTTGTCGTCCAACACCGATTTCTACTTCGCCGTGGGCAAAAAGCTGACGCCCGCCCAGGCGCGGGCCAGCGCCAGCCGCCCCCTCACCCCGGCGCAGGTGCAGGCCTACGCCACGCGCGGCGGCGTGCCCGCCCTCGACGGGGCCTACACCGTCTTCGGCGAAGTTACGGAAGGGCTGGACGTGGTGGAGAAAATCTCGCAGGAGCCCGTGGACCCCCGCGACAAGTGGCCCACCCACGACGTGGGCATGAAGGTGACGGTAGTGAAATGAGGGGTGCCCCGCAGACGCTACTCGTGTTCCGATTTCAGCGGTTGCAGGCGGGTGAGCAGGTCGGTGAGGTGCTGGTAGATAAAGCTGGCCGCCTGCTGGCGCATGCTGTTGGCATCGCCCTTGAAATGGGTGCGAAACTCGTGCATGTGCTTATCAATAAAGATGGTGACGAAGACCGTGCCCACCGGCTTGTCGGGGGTGGCCGAGGGGCCGGGGCCGCAGAGGCCGGTCACGGCCACGCACACGTCGGCCTGGGGCAGGTGGCGGTGCAGGCCCATCACCATCTCGTTGGTAGTCTGCTGGCTTTCGGCCGAGTATAGCTCGATGGTTTCGGCGCTCACGCCGAGGAGCTGCTGCTTGGCCAGCGCGTGGTAGGTGACCACCGAGCCCAGCAGCACGTCGCTGATGCCCTCGGCCGGGGCCAGCTGGGCGGCTACCAGGCCGCAGGTGCAGCTTTCGGCCAGGGCCAGGGTCAGCTTGTATTGCAAGAAAAGCTTGACGAGCGGCGTGCAGTCGGCGGCGACGGGGGCGGAGGATTTCATCGGGAATATGCGGAGCGCGATAGGGTAGTGCCCGCACTACGCAGCCCGCCCGCCGCCGTGTTATAGTCGGGCTTTGGGCGGCGCGGGGCCGCGAATGCCGCTTGCGCCCTACGTTTGTGGGTGTAAAGGCCGGCCAGCGCGCCGGTTATTCCGCCCTATTTTTTATCAGTCCATGACCACCCAAGCCGACTTTGAGGCCGCCGCCCAGCGCGCCCAGCAGCTCCCCGCCAAGCCCAGCAACACGGTGCTGCTCCAGCTCTACGCCCTCTACAAGCAAGCCACCGAAGGCGACTGCACCGCCCCGCGCCCCGGCGGCTTCGATTTCAAAGCCATCGCCAAGCACGACGCCTGGCACCAGCTCGCCGGCCTCAGCAAAGACGCCGCCCGCCAGCAATACGTGGAGTTGGTAAATGAATTGGCGGGGTAGTGTAGGGTAAGCTTTAGCTTGCCGTCGAAAAACCTACCGAAGCGAAAACGACAATGCCCCGGCTTTGCTACGCAGCAGAGCCGGGGCATTATCCTTAATTAGCAGCAGCTACACTACCGGCTTGGGCGCGGGCAGGTCGAACGCCGTAGCGTCGTGCTCGAAGTGCCCTTTGTGCGAGCCGTCGCAAAAAGGCTTCTGGGCGCTGAGGCCGCAGCGGCAGATGCTGATGCGCTGGCGGCCGCCGAGGCCGTAGGGCTGGCCCTGGGCATCCACGAGCTCAAAATCGTCGCCCTCCACGCGGAGCGAGCCATTGGCGAGAACGGTAAGTTTGGTAGGCATGGGTAAAATGTGGTGAGGTTGGCCGGCAAAGCTACCACGCCCGGCGCGAGAGGCCGGCCACCACGCCGAAAACGGTGGCCAACTCTCCCTCGCCCGGCCTACAGGTCCTTGCGCAGCACGTAGTCGTTCATCCAGTACGGGCCGATGGCGATGTCTTCCTCGCGGTGCTGGGCGAAGCCCTGGCGCTCGTAAAAGGCCAGCGCGGGGTTGTGGCGGTTCACGTTGAGCTCCAGGGTGCGGCCGCCGGCTTCGCGCACGGCCGTCTCCACGGCTTGCACCAGCTTTTGGCCCAGGCCCTGGCTCTGGTGCGAGGGCAGCACGTAGATTTTGTTGAGGTGATACACGCCCTCGGGCTTTTCGGAGTAGGAGGCGAAGCCCGCCGCGTGGCCCTCTACATACGCCACCAAAAACTGGTGGTGCTGGTCGCGCATTTGCTTGCGCAGCGAGGCCGGCGTGTAGATAACGCGGTACATGTACTCAATCTGCTCCTTCGAGATGATGAAGCGGTAGGTGGGCTCCCAGGTAGCTTCGGCCAGTTCGATGATGGTCGGAATGTCCTTTTCGGTGGCGGGCTGGATGCGGAGGGGCGCGGCGGGGGCGCTAGGGCTGGAGGCAGGCATAAACAACAAAACTAAGGGAAAACCAGCCGGAAAGCCGATTTTTGTGCCCCGCCTAGCATACGCAAGGCTTCGCCCGCTCGTTGAGTAGCCCAAAACTGGCCCGCTCCTTGGTAGGGTGGGGCCAGAAGTTGTTTTAATTTTTTCGTTCACCCCCCCCATGCTTACTCGCTCTTTCCCTTCTGCCTCTACTACTCGCCTGGCCGTGGCCTCCGTGCTACTAGCTTTCACTCCGCTGGCCGCCCGCGCCCAGCAGGCCGGCGACCTCACCGGCGGCCGCCCGCACACCTCCGTGCCCCGCAACGCGGCCAGCGCCCCGGCCCAGGCGCGCGGCAATGCCGATGCTGGCCTGGCCAAGCTCACCAAGCAAAGCGTAGACCTCAACCGCGCCACGGCCGACGAAATGCTGGACCTCTACGGCCGCTTTATCGACGCCGTGCGCGAGCAGCGCCGCCAGTGGAGCGAGCAGGACTGGACCGACGCCAGCGCCACCCTCAGCCGCCTCAATGCCCGCTATGAGGAGGTGCGAACTGGCATCGACATGGAAGACCGCATCCGCATCCGCTCGTGGCAGGGCGAGTTTCGCACGCTGCAAGGCGCGCGCCGCGTTAATCAGAAGCTCGATGAGAAGGGTATCAAGTAGCGCGGACTTTCAGTCCGCGACCAAATTATAAGCGTATTCACTCGCGGGCTTTCAGCCCGCGCTACTACCTCGCCCGGACTGTCTGATGGCAGTCCGGGTTTTCTTTGCCCTAAAAACAGATGACTATTCAGCCCATCGCCGCCGCCCAAACCTACGCCCTGCGCCACGCCGTGCTGTGGCCCGAGCAGCCGCTCGACTACGTGAAACTGCCCGACGACGGCGCGGGCCAGCATTTTGGCGCGTTTGAAGATGGGCAGCTGGTAGCCGTTATTTCGCTTTTTATCAGCCAAGATGGCGTGGCCCGGTTTCGTAAGTTTGCCACCGACGCGGCGTGGCAGGGTAGGGGCATTGGGTCGGCACTGCTGCGGCATACCATCGCGGCGGCGGTAGCGCAGGGGGCTTCTGCTATCTGGTGCGATGCGCGGCAAAACACGCTGCCGTTTTACGAGCGGTTCGGGCTTCAGCCCGAGGGCGAGGTCTTCTACAAAGGCCCCATCGCCTACGTGCGGCTGCGGCGGGCGCTGCCGGAGTTGCCGAGCAAGTAGCGCGAACTTTGTAGTTCGCGTTTGTCCGGGCTCGTCCGGCTGCCCGCTCGCAAACGCGAACTACAACGTTTGCGCTACAACCGCACCACCGCCTTCTATGAAATTAATCGAAACCCACGCTCACCTGTACTCCGAGCAGTTCAAGCTCGACCGCACCGAAGCCCTGCACCGCGCCGTAGCGGCCGGGGTAGATACCATTCTGCTGCCCAACATCGACCGCCGTAGTATCGACGCGATGCTGGAATTGGAAGCCAATTTTCCGCAGACATGCCACGCCATGATGGGCTTGCACCCGTGCTCCGTTGGCCCTGATTTTGAGCAGGAAATCCAACTGCTCGAAGACTGGCTGGCGCGCCGGCCCTTCGTGGCCGTGGGCGAGTGCGGCATCGACCTCTACTGGGATAAAACCTACCTGCCGCAGCAGCGCGAGGCCCTGCGCGCCCAGCTGCGCCTGGCCAAGCAGTACGACCTGCCCATCGTGCTGCACACCCGCTCGGCCTTCGAAGAAGCCTTCGAGCTGGTATCCGAAGCGCAGGACGGCACCCTGCGCGGCGTGTTCCACTGCTTCTCCGACGGCGTGGCCGAGGCCGAGCGCATCATCGCGCTGGGCGGTTTCAAGATGGGCATCGGCGGCGTGGCTACCTTCAAAAACGGCGGCCTCGACCAGGTGCTGCCGCACGTTGGCCTAGAGCATCTCGTGCTCGAAACCGACTGCCCCTACCTTGCGCCCGTGCCCTACCGCGGCAAGCGCAACGAGCCCGCCTACCTACCGCTGGTGCTGCACCGGCTAGCCGCGCTGCTGGGCCAGTCGCCCGAAGTCGTGGCCGAAGCCACTACCCGCAACGCGCAGCAGCTGTTCCGGCTGTAAAGCGCTAGCTTAGCGCTCGCAATGGCTTGATAGGCAAGAGCCGGCCACTTTATGAAACATTGTTTCATAAAGTGGCC
>NZ_DASTEP010000240.1:0-9562 GCF_035709525.1 Hymenobacter sp.
ACACCCGGCCGCTTCTGTATTGCCGCAGCCAGCGCGGGCCCACAAAAGCCGCTTAGCCCCCACTTTTGTGGTTTGATTGCGCCCACGTGGGCATAGCCTGCCGCCGATAAAATTGCGTAGACTTTTCCAGCAATCCTGACTACCCTACTTTCAGCCCCGCCCCGTGGACAACCGCGCCCTCATTCGTGCCTTTCGCCTCACCGCCCAGCTGCTGGAGCTGCACGACGAAAACCCCTTCAAAATCAGGGCCTACGATGGCACCGTGACGGCCCTGGAGCAGCTCGAATTTCCGGTAGCGGAAATCGACCGCCCCGGCCTGCCCGACCGTACCGGCCTCTCCAAAACCCAGGCCGCCAAGGTGGCCGAGCTACTCGATACCGGCACCTTCAAAGAATTGCAGGAGCTGCTCGACAAAACCCCGCCCGGCGTGGTGGAGATGCTGGGCATCAAGGGCATCGGCCCCAAAAAGGTGCGCGCCCTGTGGCGCGATGCTGGCCTCGAAAGCCCCGACCAGCTGCGCGAAGCCGCTGAGGCTGGCCGCGTGGCCACGCTAAAAGGCTTCGGGGCTAAGACCCAGGAAAGCATTTTGGCGGCGCTGGCTTTCACTGACCAGAGCGCGGGCAAACTACTCTTTTCGCAGGCCGAGGCACTGGCCAACGACCTCGTGGCCCGCCTGCGCCAGGTGCCCGGCGTGGCCGAAGCCGCCGCTACCGGCGACATCCGCCGCGCCCTCGAAATCGTGGAAACGGTGGAAATATTGGTGGCCGCGCCCGACCCCGCGCCCATCCACGCGCTGCTGAATGCTGCACCCGGCCTGCGAGCCGACGTGCGCCGCTCGGGGCCGTGGGTGTGGGCCGGCTCCGCCGTGGAGGGCGGCGTGGGCATCGTGGTGCGCGTGGTGGCTCCGCAAGACTTTGTCAATCAGCTGTTCTTGACTACCGGTACCGAGGCGCACCTCGGCGCGGCGCTGCCCGGCGCTACCCCACCCGCGCCGCGCACCCTGCGCCAGTGGGCCAAGCGCGAGGTTTTTGCCAGCGAAGAAGTGCTGTACGAAAAAGCCGGCCTGCAATACGTGGTGCCCGAGCTGCGCGAGGGCCTGGGCGAAATCGAGCTGGCCGCCGAGCGCAAAATCCCGCAGCTACTGCAAGACAGCGACTTGCGTGGCTCGCTGCACAACCACAGCACCTACTCCGACGGCAACCACTCGCTGCGCCAGATGGCGACTTTCCTGCGCGATGGCGGCTACGAGTACCTCGGCATCTGCGACCACTCGCAGGCCGCGCACTACGCCAATGGCTTGGGCCCCGAGCGCGTGCGCCAGCAGCACCGCGAGATAGACGAGCTGAATGCCGAGCTGGCCCCGTTCCGCATTTTCAAGGGCATTGAGGCTGATATTCTGGGCGATGGCAGCCTCGACTACGATGCCGAGCTGCGCCACTCATTCGACTTTATCGTGGCCAGCATCCACTCCAATCTGAAGATGGACGAGCGCCGCGCCACCGACCGCCTGCTGGCCGCCATTGCCAACCCGCATTGCACCATGCTGGGCCACCCCACCGGCCGGCTACTGCTGCGCCGCGCCGGCTACCCCATTGATTTTAAAGCGGTAATCGACGCCTGCGCCCAGCATCAGGTTATCATCGAAATCAACGCCAACCCCTGGCGCCTCGACCTCGACTGGCGCTGGGTGCGCTACGCACTCGACCAGGGCGTGCAGCTCAGCATCAACCCCGACGCCCACCACACCGATGGCTACGCCGACATGCGCTACGGCGTGCTGGCCGGTCGCAAAGGCATGCTGACCAAGGAGGTGACGTTTAATGCCAGGAGCGTGGATGAGGTGGCGGCGTACTTTGCGGCGCGGAAAGTCAGGTAGTGAAGGAATAAAAAATCGTCATGCTGAGCGGAGCCGAAGCATCTCTACCGCACCGTTGTTAGCGCAAGAAATTAGTTCACCGACAGCGATGCTTCGACTCCGCTACGCTGCGCTCAGCATGACAGCCTGACGAACCTATGAAAATCCTCGTTCTGCGCTTTTCCTCCATCGGCGACATCGTGCTCACGACGCCGGTAGTGCGGCAGCTGCACCAGCAGGTACCCAATGCGCAGGTGCACTTTGCCACCAAACCCGCCTACCGCAGCCTGCTCGAAGCCAACCCCTACGTAGCTAAAACGCACGTGCTCAGCGGCAGCCTCGGCGAGCTGGTGCGCGAGCTGCGCGCCGAGCGGTTCGATTTTATCGTGGATTTGCACAACAACCTGCGCACGCGGCTCATCCGGCTGCAACTGCCGGGCGTGCCAGGCCGGGCGTTCGACAAGTTGAACTTGCAGAAGTGGCTGCTGGTGAATTTCAAAATCAACCAGCTGCCGCCCGTGCACATCGTAGACCGCTACCGGGCCGCCGCCGCGCCGCTCGGCATCCAGGACGATGGCGGCGGGCTCGACTACTTCATCCCATCCGGCCAGGAGGTGAACGTGGTCACCGCGCTACCCGCCTGCTTCCGGCCGGGCGAGTACGCGGCGGTGGCCATCGGGGCGCAGCACGCTACCAAGCGCCTGCCCGTGGAAAAGCTTATCGAACTGGTAACCAGGCTGGCTCCGCGCCCCGTGGTACTGCTCGGCGGGCCGGAGGATGAGAGCACCGGCCACGTCATTGAGCTAGCTTTTCATCCACTCCTCCACTCCTCCACTCATCCACTCATCCACAACGCCTGCGGGCGGTTTTCACTGCACCAGTCGGCCTCGCTGGTGCGACAGGCGGCCTTTGTGGTGAGCCACGACACGGGGCTGATGCATGTGGCAGCGGCATTTAAGAAGCAGGTTTTCAGCGTGTGGGGCAACACGGTGCCGGAGTTTGGCATGTACCCCTACCGTACCGCGTTTCAGGCGCTGGAGGTGCCGGGGCTACCCTGCCGGCCGTGCTCCAAAATCGGCTTTGCCGAGTGCCCCAAAGGTCATTTCCGGTGCATGCGCGACCAGGATTTAAACCTGGATTTGCCGCCGCTGTAAACTACTCTTGGCCTGGCCGGCTGGGGCCGCACCTTCATTATCATAGCGTTACCCCGAAACCATCGGGGCACAGCGGGCGTTATAGCCGCATCCCACCCCGCCACCGGCCGCTGCCGGTGTTCGGGGTTTTCGTATTTTTGCCATTTCAGCTACTTTTTACTTTTAGCCGCTTTTATCATTATGACTACTTATTCTGCGCCCGCTACCCAAGCTGCCCTTGCCGCCCTGCGCCGCACCCACGAGCTACCCATCTGGCCCGATTCGTTCGCGGCCGTGGCCAATGGCTCCAAGCCGTTTGACGTGCGCCTCAACGAACAGAACTTTCAGGTGGGCGATGCGCTACTACTACGTGAGCTCAACCCCACTACCCACGAGTACACCGGCCAAACGCTGCTGCGCTGGGTGAGCCACGTGGTGCCCGGCAACACCTTCGGCGTGGAAGCCGGCTGGTGCGTGCTCGGCCTGGGCACCTCGGCCCCGCTGCCGCCCGGTATCATGGATACTAAATTGTGGTAATTCAGTGTAGCGTAAGCTTTAGCTTGCGAGCGAGCGCAGCAGCCGCGCTTGCCAACGTTCGCCTACGCCCTGCTCGCTGCGCTCGCTTGCAAGCTAAAGCTTACGGTACATCACCACCCAGCCGCCGTTTTTTCCCCTTCCGGCTTAATCAGTCGAAATTCCACCCGCCGATTCACCCTAGCATCGGCTTCAGTCAGTTCATCTTTCAGCGGCTTGCTAGAGCCGTAGCCCACGCTCTCGATGCGGCCGGGCCTGAGCTTACCCTTGCGCTCGATGTAGCGCCGGATTTCTTCGGCGCGGTCCTGCGAGAGCTTCTCGTTTATGGCGGGGTCGCCCTGGCTATCGGTGTGGCCCGCGATGCTGAGGCGGAAGGTCGGGTGGTCGACCAGAAATAGCGTGATGCGGTCGAGCGTAGGCTGCATGGCCGCCTGAATGCCCGACTTACCGTGCTCAAATTCAATGTTTTTGAAGATAAGCGGCAGCTTGTAGTCGATGCTGTTGGTGAGCAGCGCCAGCACGGTATCGCCCTTCAGAGCAAACTGCTTTTCGACCGTGAAAGCGTCGGGGCTCTGGATGAGCATAGCGTAGTGCGAGCCGTCCATCAGCTCAAAATCGAACGAGCCATCAGCGCGCAAGTACTTGCTGGCTACCTCAATACCGTTGTCGAGGTCGATGATGCTGATGAGGCCTTTGAGCGGCTTGTTGCTCACCGAGTCGCGGAGCGTGCCAGCCACCTGCGTGGTGGCCTGGGGCTGCGCCTCCATCGGTAAGGGGAAGGAATAGAGGTCGAGGTTGCCGATTTCCTGGGCTTCGGAGCGGGCGTAGTAGAGGTTTTTGCTTTGGCTGTCGATGGTGAAGTAGTACTCTGACCCTTTGCCGTTTACGAGCGGGCCGATGTTGCGCGGCTCCTGCCAGCGGCCACCCACGCGGTATGTTTTGTAAATGTCGAAATCGCCAAAATTGAGCAGCTGCCCGCGCGAGCTGAAGTACAGCACCTGGTAGAGCGGGTGAAAAAACGGGCTCACCTCGCTTTCGCGGGTGTTCACGACCGGACCCATGTTCTGGGCGCGGCCCCATTGGCCGTTTTTCTGCTTCACGGTGAAGTAGATATCCGACATGCCGAAGCCGCCCAGCCGGTCGGAGGCGAAGTACAGCGTGTCCTCGTGGGGCGAGAGCGTGGGCTGCGAGTCCCAGCCCACGGAGTTGACGAGCGCGCCGAGGCTTTTGGGCACGCTCCACTTGCCGTCGGCACCCAGCTTGGCGGTGTATAAGTCGCAGTTGCCGTGGCAGGTAGGGCACTCGCAGCGGGCAAAAAAGATAGTGCGCCCATCGTGCGAAAAGCACGCCGAGCCCTCGTTGTATTGCGAGTTGATGGGCTTGGGTAATGGCTCGGCCTCCGACCAGCCGATGGCCCCGTCGCGGCGCGACACGTACAGGTTTTCGTCGCTCTGCTCCTGCAAGGTGCCGCGCCGGGGCTGCCGCTTGCTGCTGAAAAGCAGCACCGAATCGCCGCCGCCCAGCGCGGGGCCGTAGTCGGCGAGCTTCGAGTTGACGAGGTCACCCATGTTGGTGTACACGTTTTTGGGCGGGTGAAACGTGCTGATGCCCTTGCGGTACTCCACGATGTCGTAGTACACTTTCAGGGGCACGTAGAGGTCCACGTTTTTGGCGTCGAGCGAGTCGTAGTACTGCTGCACGCGCGTAACATCGGTGCGGTGGTGCTTCAGGGCCAGCCGGAAATATGCCTTGGCGCGCTCCTGCTGCGTGCTGTCGCGCTGCCAGAGCTGGCCCAGGTGCCACAGCAAGTCGGTGTTGCGGTAAAAATTCTCGATGCCGAACTGCGCCACGTACTGCGTGAGCAGGGTGCGCGCCTCGGTGTAGCGGTGCCGCCGCTCGGCCTTTCTGATGGCTTGCAGGGCCTTTTTGTCTTCGAAAAACGGGATTTTATTTACGTTCACGAAGTCGGGCGTGCCGTCGGGGCGCACGCGCAGGCGGCGGCTCATGCGGCCGGTGAGGGCGCGGGCCTGGTAGGCGGGGCGCGCGGCCGGGGCGGCGGGCGGAGTAGCGGCGGCGGGCTTGGCAGTACGTGGCTGCGGGCGCTGCTGCGCGGTGGCCGACAAGCTGCCCAGCAGCAGCAAAAGCAGCCAGCCCATCCTATAAAAAGTATAATTAAAGCACAGGCTATTCATACGTAGTTAACAGATAGATAGAATAAAGATGCAAGTACGCACAAAATTACGACCCCTGCTAGTGCAACTTAGCTAAACCGCCGCCGTGCTGGTTATTTTGCGCCGCTTTGGCGGCCCCGGCCCGGCTGGCACGGCCCTTGAACCCACTTTCCTCCTACCCGTTTGTACCTTAGAAGCGGGCTTTGGGCTGCCACTCTGGCAGCCGCTGCGCGGCTTGGCCGCGCCTACTTTTCTTTGCTAATGACCTTTGCTACTTCACGCCGCGGCCAGCGCCTGGTTGGCGGCTCCGACTCGGCTCCCGAAGCCATTGCCATTATGGCGGCCGACCCCGACCACCTGATTTCGGCCGATGACGCGCCCGATACGCTGCCGCTGCTGCCGGTGCGCAATACGGTGCTTTTTCCCGGCGTGGTGCTGCCCGTGACGGTAACGCGCAAGAAAAGCATTCGCCTGATTCGCAAGCTGGCAGCTAAGAATGAGAAGCTTATCGGCGTGGTGGCCCAGCGCAACCCCGACGCCGACGAGCCTACCCTCGTTGACCTCTACGAAGTGGGCACGCTGGCCCGCATCCTCAAGCTCATCGACCAGCCCGATGGGCAGGTGACGATTATCATTCAGGGCCAGGTGCGGTTTCGGGTGGGGGCCGAGGTGTCGTTTGCGCCGCAGCTGGTGGCTAAAGTTGGCTATTTTGAAGAACAGACCCTCGACGCCGAAAACGACGCCGAGCTGGTGCTGCTGCAAAGCCTGCGCGAAGCCGCGACCAAGGTGCTGGAGCTCACGCCCGAGATTCCGCCCGAGGCGCGGGCTATGCTGGAGGGCATTCAGTCGCCGGCCTTTCTGGTGCATTTTCTGTCTTCCAATGTGCAGCTCGACCTGCCTGCTAAGCAAGCCCTGCTGGAGCTCGGCGACCCCGAGGCCCAGGCCCGGCAACTGCTCGAAGCCCTGCTGCGTCAGGCCGAATTGCTGGAAATCAAGAACGACATTCGCTCGAAAACCCACACTGGCATCGACGCGCAGCAGCGCGAGTATTTCCTGCGCCAGCAGCTCAAAACCCTGCAAGACGAGTTGGGCCAGGGCGAAGGCACGCCCGAGCAGGACATGGCCGGCCTGCGCGCCCGCGCCCAGGCCAAAAAGTGGCCCGAGGCCGTGGGCAAGCACTTCGAGAAAGAGCTGAGCAAGCTGGCCCGCATCAACCAGATGTCGCCCGATTATCCCGTGACGCTCAACTACGTGGAGTACTTGCTCGATTTGCCCTGGGGCGACGTAACCAAGGACAAATTCAACCTCAAGAACACCAAGAAAATCCTCGATACCGACCACTTTGGGCTCGAAAAGGTGAAGGAGCGTATCCTCGAATACCTGGCGGTGCTGAAGCTGAAGCAGGACTTGAAAGCGCCGATACTGTGCCTCTACGGCCCGCCCGGCGTGGGCAAAACCTCGCTGGGCCGCAGCATCGCCACGGCGCTGGGGCGCAAGTACGTGCGCCTGAGCCTGGGCGGCGTGCGCGATGAGGCCGAGATTCGCGGGCACCGCAAAACCTACGTGGGGGCCATGCCCGGCCGCATTATCGCCCAGATAAAGAAGGCCGGTGTGAGCAACCCGGTCATTATTCTGGACGAGATTGACAAGGTGAGCAGCGACTTCCGGGGCGACCCGTCGTCGGCCTTGCTGGAGGTGCTCGACCCCGAGCAGAACTCGACCTTTACCGACAATTACCTGGAGGTGGAGTACGATTTGAGCAAGGTGCTGTTCATCGCTACCGCTAACTCGCTCGAAACCATTCAGCCGGCGCTGCGCGACCGGATGGAGATTATCGACCTCACCGGCTACACGCAGGAAGAGAAGACGCAGATTGCCAAGAAGCACCTCTGGCCCAAGCAGCTGCGCGAGCACGGCCTGGCCGAAAACGAGGTTAAAATAACCGACCAGGCTTTGCACCGCGTGGCTGACGACTATACCCGCGAAAGCGGCGTGCGTAGCCTGGAGCGCCAGCTCGCCGCCCTCACCCGCAACCTGGCCCGCCGCAAGGCCGGCAAGGAAACCCTGCCCGCCCAACTCGACCCCGCCGACGTGTTCAAAATCCTGGGCTCGCCGCGCTTCGACCGCGACTTGTACCAGGAGGCCGACACGGCCGGCGTGGTAACGGGCCTGGCCTGGACGAGCGTGGGCGGCGATATTCTGTTCGTGGAAAGCCTCTTGAGCCGCGGGCGCGGCAAGCTGACGCTGAGCGGGCAGCTCGGCGACGTGATGAAGGAATCGGCCATTACGGCCCTCTCCTACCTGCGCGCGCGGGCCGAGGAGTTGGGCATCGACTACCGGCTGTTTGAGCAGTACGATTTGCATATTCACTTCCCGGAAGGTGGCATTCCGAAGGACGGACCGAGCGCGGGCATTGCCATTTTTACGAGCATCGCCTCGGCCTACACCCAGCGCCGCGTGCGCCCGCACCTCGCCATGACGGGCGAGATTACGCTGCGCGGGCGGGTGCTGCCGGTGGGTGGCATCAAGGAGAAGCTGCTGGCTGCCCGCCGCGCCGGCGTGCGCGACGTGATACTCTCGCCCAAAAACCGCAAGGACGTGGAGGAAATCACGGCCGAGTACCTCAAGGGCCTGCAAATTCACTACGCCGAGCGCGTGGACGACGTGCTGACCGTGGCGCTATTGCAAGAAAAAGTAGCCCGCCCGCAGGCCCTACCCGTGCGCGACGACGCGCCCGCCCCGGCCGGCCCGAGCGTGGAAGTGCAATAAGTGTAGGGTAAGCTTTAGCTTGCCAGTAAACTTGGTCCAACGCATTAAAAAGTGGGTCGGACCCACTTTTTACCTTCAGCGAAGCCCTAAAAAGTAGGTCCGACCCACTTTTTAGGGCTTCGCTGAGAGTAAAAGCTCCGGCCGAAGCTCCTTTTTCTCTTCCGCTTGCAGCTTTTTCTGGTTTCTGGCTGCTAAAAGCTGCTGTGGTGGCGGTTTTTTCCTGGTCGCTGCCCCTTTTTACTTTCTTTGTGGCAGTAAAAAGGTATCGGGAGGCGCACTAAACCGGCCCGCCAGCGAGTTTAAGCGCCGTAATTTAGCCTGCTGTATGACGCACTTTTCCGCTCGTTTCCTCGCTATTGCGGTGGTTGGCCTCACGGCTCCGATTGCCCACGCCCAGATTGGCGGGCGGGCGGCGTTTCCCTTCCTCAGCCTGCCGCCCTCGGCGCAGCTCGCGGCCAGCGGCGGCATGAACGCCTCAGCCCGCAGCAGCGACCCCACCCAGCTTTACGGCAACCCAGCGCTGCTGAATGCCGACATGGACCGCACGGCGGCCCTCACCTACGTGGCCTACGTGGGCAGCATCAAGCAGAGCACCGCCGCCTACGCTTTCAATACCGAGAAGCGCGGGCGCTTCGGGCTGGGCTTTACGTATCTGAACTACGGGGATTTGCAGAGCTTCGACGCGGCCGGCAACTCGCTGGGTACGTTTGGGGTGAATGAGTACGCCTTTACGGCGGCCGACTCTTATACGAAGGGAAAATTCACGTTCGGGCTGGCAGCCAAGCTGGCCGTGTCGGCCATTGCCGACAACCGCGCCGTGGCCCTGGCTGGCGACGCGGGCGTACTGTATAAGCCCAAAGAAGACCAGGACTTTACGGTGGGGCTAGTGGTGAAAAACGCGGGCTACATGCTGAAACCGTACATTGCGAGTGCCCGGCAGCCGCTGCCCTTCGACGTGCAGCTCGGCACTACCATCAAGCCCGAGCACATGCCGCTACGCTTCACGCTCACGATGCACCACCTGCACCAGTGGAACATTCAGTACCTCGACCCCAATGACCGCGGCAGCACCAATGCGGCCGGCGACACGGTGCGCGCCA
>NZ_DASTEP010000241.1:0-21911 GCF_035709525.1 Hymenobacter sp.
CCATTTGGATTGTAGTCCAACGATGCGCCAGAGATGCTTCACTGCGTTCAGCATGACTCGCTTTACGTAGCCCGCCGCCCGCTACGCGAAGCAGAGCTTCGCGCTACATAGCTACTTGCCTTCCTTCACCACGCGCACGCCCACCGACATGATGCCCGGCAGCTGGTTCTGGCGCATGTACTGCTCCAGCGTCACTTTGTAGGTACCGGGGCGGGCAAAGCGCACCTGGCGCAAGGCCAGCGCCTGGTGGTCGAAGATGTCGCCCGAGCCCGCGCCCAGCGGCTCGCCGGTTTTGGGGTTGCGCAGTATCAGCTGGTGCAGCAGGGGCCGGCCCACCACGCGGCCCTCGGGGCCGGTGAGGGTGTGCTTGAGGTAGAGGTTATAAAAGCCGTAGTCGGCCGCGTTGCGCACGTTGAAGTACACGTCGTAGCGCGCCGTTGTGTCGGCAATGGCGAAGGTGAAGCTCGGGCGCTGCTGCACGTCCCACACGTAGGGCGCGCCGCTGGGCGAGGCTAGGTCAGTATTTTCCTCATACACCCGGTTGGGGTCGCAGGCGCTGAGGGTAAGGGCAGCGGCCACGGCCAGCAGCAGGGCCACGGGCCGGTTGAGTAGCTTGTTCATCAGCAAGTTGATAAGTCAATCACAAAAGCCCGCAGTTAGTTGCCAGTGGCCGGCGGGCCGGCCGGGCCGCCGCCCTGGCGGCCGCTGCCGCCGCGCCGCCCGCGCCCGCCGCGCGCTGAGCCACCGCGCGAGGCATCGCCCTCGCCGCGCGGCGGGCGCGGGGCCTGGGGTTGGCCGCTGCCTTCGGCCGGGGCCGCGCTGCGGGGCGGGCGGCCGGGCTGCTCGGGGCGGCGGGGGCGCTCCTGCTCGGGCCGGGTAGCGTCGGGCGTAGCGCCCGTGTTCTCGCTGGAGCTGCCGCGGTTGCGGCCGCCGCGCCGGTTGAGGGGGCGGGCGGCCGCGCCGCGCCGGCCGCGCTGCTCGGTGGTTTCATCGGAGGGCGGGCCAGATGGGCTGGCGGGCACTACTTCGCTGCGAGCCGCACTGGGCTGGTTTTCGGGGCGCGGCGGGCGGCCACCTTCGGGGCTCTCGGCGCGGGCGGGGCGTTCGATGCGGTCGCGGCGGCGGGGCTCGCGGGCTTCGGGAGCGGCCGCCGTGGCGCTGGTAGCGCGGGTTTCGGGGCGCTCGGGGCGGTCTTTTTCTTTGCGCTTGCGCTTGCCGCGCTTGCTACCGCTTTTTATCTGGTCGTCGAGGCGGTCGAGCTCGCCCTCCATCAGGGTCGATACGGCGGGCGCTACTTCTTCCTGCACGCGGGGCGGGGCCAGGGTGTCGGGCTTTTCGCCTTTCTTATTCATATCCAGCACTTCGCGCACGCGCTCGGTGCTCAGCATCACCCAGTTGTTGTCGCCCTTGAAGGCAAACCACATGCGCTTGCGGAAAATGTCGGTTTTCTGCAAAAACGCCTCGCCATTCGCCACTTGCAGCGGGCGCTGCACCTGCGGAATGTCCTTGAGGGCGTCGAGGTAGGCGTCGAGCTCGTAGTTGAGGCAGCACTTGAGGCGGCCGCACTGCCCGGCCAGCTTCTGCGGGTTCAGGCTCAGGTTTTGGTAGCGGGCGGCGGTGGTACTCACGGCCTTAAACTCGGTGAGCCAGGTGGAGCAGCACAGCTCGCGCCCGCACACCCCGATGCCGCCGATGCGGCCGGCTTCCTGGCGCAAGGAAATCTGGCGCATCTCCACGCGCACCCGAAACTCGTCGGCCAGCCGCCGAATCAGCTCCCGAAAATCGACCCGGTCCTCGGCCGAGTAGTAGAACATGGCGCGGGTGCGGTCGGCCTGGTACTCCACGTCGGAGAGCTTCATTTTGAGGCGTAGCTCCTCGACCACGGCGCGGGCCCGGAACATGGTGCCGTTTTCGAGGTCGCGCACGGCCTGCCAGCGCTCCTCGTCGTCGGGCGTGGCCACGCGCAGGATGGGCTTGATGTCACGCGAGTCGGTGGGCACCTTCTTCTTGCGCATTTGCAGGCGCACCAATTCGCCTTTCAGGCTCACGTGGCCCAGGTGCCAGCCCGAGCCAGCAGCCTCTACCACCACGGCATCGCCGGTCACGAGGGGCAGGTGTTTATCATTGCGAAAGAACTCCTTACGGCCGCTCTTGAAGCGGATTTCGACGCAGTCGAAGCCGCGAAAATCGCTGGGCATATCGACATCGGCGAGCCAGTCAAATACATTAAGTCGGGTGCAGCCGCCCGATGAGCAGCCCCCTTTAGAGCCGCAGCCGCCGACCTTCGAGGTCGAGCAGCCGCCGCCGGATGAACAAGTAGTACAAGCCATGAGGCTGGGGAATATATAGGTAGGGCGGCCCCGAAAAGGCCGCACGAAAGTGGAATCTAGCAAATATAACCGTTTCACAAAGCGGAAAGGTTTGGGGCAACCAAACAGCCGGGAGCCCGCCGGCTTTGCATTATCCGAAGGCTAGCCTCACGCCCGCCGGGCTGGCTCGCACCCAGGGCCAGCGGCCCGGCCAGGGCCGGGCTGCGCCTACCGGGCCGGCGTACCCGGCTGCGGCCGGTAGCCTGCTGCTGCCGCCGCAGCCTAGCGCCAAGCTTACTTTTTTTGGTAAACCAACCGGCTGTTGGGCCTGCTTTTCAGTTCCATGCTGTGGGTAAAGGCTAACGGTAGTTGCACTTTTTTTTCGGGCTGTCGTTGGGCTTTTTCACCGTAAAACTACCGCAAACGTTTGCGGCTTGTAAACGCAACTGTTACAAAATCAGAATTTTAAATAAGCTCAAAATAAACTATTTTTTCTATAAGCAACATCGCTACACGAAAGTGTAACATTCAGGCATTTACCTGATGAGCAGATTGTGAATCGAAAAAATAATTTCACATTTGACTCACAGTTTATCACCCTTTCACCTATCACTTTTTCAGTTTTTTTCCATGTCGAAGTTTTTAACGCTGCTGGCGCTTGGTACCAGCGCCACCCTTGCCTTCACCGGCTGTCAGAAAAAAGAAGAAACCGCCATGGCCCCGGCCATCTCGCAGGAGGTAATCGGGCAGGTAAAAGCCCTGGGCTTTGGCACCAGCGACCTGCGCGCCGTGGAAGGCGGCTACGTGGTGGAGGGTGATATGCTGCTCAGCAACGAGCTGCTGGCCAGTGCCCCCGGCTACTCGACGGTGCGCGTGGGCAGCGAAGAGCAGTACCGCACCACTAACCTCGTGACGGGCCTGCCCCGCGTGCTCACGGTGAGCATTTCGAGCCAGTTCAACTCAACGTATGTGACGGCCATCGACGAGGCCATCCGGCGCTACAACGCGGCCGGCTTGCAGCTCACGTTCCGCCGCATCACGAGCGGCACCGCCGACTTGCCGGTGAAGTACTCGTCTAACCTGGGCTCGGGCGTGCTGGGGCAGTCGGGCGGCTTCCCGAGCGGCGGCAACCCCGCGCCGGGCTTCACGCTGGTGCCCAACGTGATTAACAGCTCGAATACCAACTACATCGCCACCATCATGGCCCACGAGATGGGCCACTGCATCGGCTTCCGCCACACCGACTACTTCAACCGCGCTTACAGCTGCGGCGGCAGTGCCTCCAACGAAGGTGCCAGCACCGTGGGGGCCGTGCTCATCCCCGGCACGCCCTCGGCGGCCGACCCCAACTCCTGGATGCTGGCCTGCGTGGGCAACGGCGTGAACCGGCCTTTTAACACGAACGACCTTACCGCGCTTAACTACATTTATTAAGCTTTAGATTAATAACTTAAACCCCCGGTCTGCCAGGCGCAGGCCGGGGGTTTTCGGTTTTTTAGAAAGGTTTTTTCTGGTGTAGAGACGCATCCTTGCGTCTCACGTCGGGCGGGCCTAACAACAACGAGACGCAAGGATGCGTCTCTACACCGTGTTGCGCCCCCTCCCCTACTCCACCACCACGCGGCGCGTGAGGGCCGCGCCGCCCGCAGTCGGCGTGGCACGCAGCACATACACGCCGGGCCGCAGGCCCTCAGTAGAGAAATAATTGACGGCGGCCGAGCCCTCGCCAACCCGCACGCGGCGGCCCAGCGCGTCGTAGAGCGCCAGCTCTAAGACCACGCTGGGCGCACCGGCCACTAGTAAATCCTGGCCCGCCACCACGGGCACGGGGTACACCAGCAGCTCGCCCTGGCGCACGAGCTGCACGGTTTCGGTGGTGCTGTAGAAGGTGCGGCCGTCGGCGTCCTGGCCCGCGATGCGGTACTGGTTGGCACCGGGCCGGGCATTGGGGTCGGTGAATAAAATACTAGTGCTAGTGACAGGGCTGATGGTCTGGATAGTTTCAAACCCATTGGGCCCCAGGCGCTGGAGCTGCACCGCGCGCAGGCGGTAGCGCGTGCCCAGCGTGAGGCGTAGCCGCACGGTATCGGTAATGGCAGGCACCGGCAGAAAGCTGCTGACGTAGCAGCCCACGCCGGCTTCGGCGAGGTTAGCAGTGACGCTACGCTCGGCCAGCCGGCCGCCCAGCACCGGGGCTACGGCGAAGTACTGGCCGGCATTTTGGGTAGTGAGTACGCGCAACAGGGTGTCGGGCGTGGCCTGAAAAGCTTCCAGCGCCGTGGCCCCGAGCTTGTACACGCGGTACTGGGTAGCGCCCGGCGTGGTGGGCCAGGTCAGCAAGCTTTCGTCGGAGCACACGTAGCCGATGCGCAGGCTCGGCGGGCGAGCGATTACGAGGGTATCGGACACGTATTCCTGGCCGCTTACTACGCAACGTAATTGGGCCAGCGTGGTGGTGTCGGGGGCCGTCCAACTGTAAACGTGCTGGCTGAGGTCGGCAGCCGAGGCGATGGTACGCCAGTTGGCGCGGCCCACCGGGCGGTAGTCTAACTGGCCGGTAGCGGTGGCGGAGCCGGGCCAAATCCAGCGCAGCTGCGTGGCCTGGCCGGGGCGCACGTTGCGGAGGTGGCTGGGGTTTAACCATTCAAAACCAGCGGCATTCACCTCATACACCACGCTAAAATCCTGGCTGCCGCTGGCTACGCGGTAGCCGCGCACCCGCAGCTGGTAGGTGCCGACGGCGGGCTGCGTCAGGGTTATCTGCTCTACGTTGTTGAGGTGGTCGGGGCGGCGGCGGGCGGCGCGGGTCAGCGAGTCGGGGCTGGGGTAGGCGCTGAGCGTCCAGGGCAGCCAGCTGGCGGTGCCGCCGGGGCCGAGTAGCGTCAGGTCGAGGTCGTTGATGAGCGCCGGGCTGGCGTTGGCGGCGGCCTCGGGGTCGGTCCAGGTTAGGGTTATCTTAACTTGCTGGGTGCCGGCCGGGATGATTAGCGGAATAAGCTGCTCCTGGCCCTGGGTGAGCGCACCGCTCTGGTAGCGGCCATCGAGCATCGTCCGCACGGCCCCGAGCGCATCGAGCTGCCCGAAGCCAGACGCGAAATCGACTTCCGCTTGGCCTACGTCGTCGGCACTGTTTATCAGCGCGGCGCGCACCAGCGCGGCGGGCGGCAGGCCGTTGCTGCCGGCGGCCCGGTCGCGGTAAGCCTGCTGCACCAGCAGGGCCGCGCTGCTCACCAGCGCGGCGGCGTCGGAAGAGCCGGCGTCGCCGTAGGCTACCAGCTCGGGCTTCACGCGGCCGTCGTGGGCCGGGCCGCGCGAACTGAGGGCGGCCACCTGGCCCAGGGCGTTGGTCGCGCCCACGCTCACCGAGTTTTTCGACATCTTGAACTGCCCCGTGAGGTTGGCCACGCCGGCCAGGCCCTGGTAGGGGCCGCTGGTGCTGGTGCCCGTGCCCTGGTTGCCGCTCGAAAACACGTGCAGCAGCGTCGGCAGCTGGCGCGTCTGCTGGTCGTAGCCGAGGGCTTCGAGGCCGTAGTAATTCTCGATGCCGGTGCCGTAGGAGTGGTTTTGCACGCTCACGCCCAGGCTGGTGAGGCTGGCATTGGCATCGGGCAGCAAGTTGGCGTAGCTGGCCGAGGCGATGCCCGCCTGCCGCGCCGCGCCCTCGCCGCCTGGCCCCGAGTTGCCGCCCCCCGCAATGAGCGTGGCCATAATGCTGGCGTGGACCGACTCGATGGGCGTGCCCGCCGCCGTATTCAGCAGCCGCCCCCGAAAGTCGATATCCGCCGCATCCAGCGCGTTTTCCTTGATGCTCACCGCCAGCCCCCGCCCCGTGAGGCTGGGGTAGCGCCGCTGCACCGCCCGCAGGCTGTTCACCGTGAGGTCGGCCCCGTTGAGCAGGCGCTCATCGTGGGCCGGGCGGTTGGGCAGGTCGATAAACTCGACCAGCGGCGAGGCCGCCAGCTGGCTGAATTGCGGCTTGGTCAGGTGGCTGACTTCAAAAATAGCCGCCCGCTCCAGCTTCAGCTGCGCGCCCGGCAGGGCCGCCGCGGCCCAGCGCCGGAAGGCCGCCGCGTCGCGCACCTGCACGCGCACGGTAGCCTGCGGGCGGGCGCGCAGGGCCGGGGCCAGGCGGCTTTCGGGTAGCTCCTGGGCCAGCAGTGGGGCGGCGGATAAGGCCAGCAGGGCGGCCAGTAAGTAGCGGGGTAGCAAGTCGGTCACGAAGCACAGGCGGGCAAAGGGCCCGCGCCTGCCCACATACGGCTATCGGGGGTAAGCTGGTTAAGGCAGCGGGCCACGCAAGGGCTTATTAGCTACGCATCCAGCCCGTGCCGGTGGAGGTCGCCGCTGGGGCGCACGGCCTCGCGCACGCGGGTGAGGCGCTGCAAGAGGCCTTCGAGCTGGTCGAGGGGCAGCATGTTGGCCCCGTCGGAGAGGGCGGTGGCGGGCGTGGGGTGCGTTTCGATGAAGAGGCCGTCGGCCCCCACGGCGATGGCGGCTTTGGCGATGGTTTCGATGAGGGCGGGCTGGCCGCCGGTTACGCCGCTGCTTTGGTTGGGCTGTTGTAGCGAGTGCGTCACGTCCATCACCACGGGCACGCCGAACGCGCGCATGGTGGGCAGGTTGCGAAAATCAACTACCAGGTCGCTGTAGCCGAACGAGTTGCCGCGGTCGGTGAGAATAACGTGCGGGTTGCCCGCGCCCTGTACTTTGTCCATGGCCCAGCGCATGGCCTCGCCGTTCAGGAACTGACCTTTCTTGATATTCACTACTTTGCCGGTTTTGGCGGCGGCCACCAGCAGGTCGGTTTGGCGGCAGAGGAAAGCCGGAATCTGGAGCACGTCGACGTACTCAGCGGCCAGGGTGGCCTCGTCCGATTCGTGGATGTCCGTCACGGTGGGCACGCCGATTTCGCGGCCTACCTTCTGCAAAATACGTAGCGCCGTTTCATCGCCGATGCCCGTGAATGAGTCGAGCCGCGAGCGATTAGCCTTGCGGTACGAACCCTTGAAAATGTAGGGAATCTGGAGCTTATCGGTGATGTGCTTCACGCGCTCAGCAATGCGCAAAGCCATGTCTTCGCCCTCGATGACGCAAGGGCCGGCCATCAGAAAAAACTGGCCCGAGTTGGTGTTGCGGAAGTGAGGGAGCGCTTGGGCGAGAGAAGTGAGCATAACGTAGCGCCAAGCTCCAGCTTGGCGATTTTAAGGGGCGGGAAGCACCAAGCTGGAGCTTGGTGTTACAGCTTTTGCAGGCAAATAAACAGCTCGTGCCCGGCGCGCGCGGGCAGCGAGTTGTAGGCGGTTTCGAAATGAACAAACTCGAAATACGGCGCGAAGTACGCCGCGTACTCGGCGCGGCTGCCGCCGAAGGGTGGCTCGGTAGCGCCGGCAAAATCGCGGTCGAAGAGCAAGCCTACCAGCCGGCCGCCGGGGCGCAGCAGGCGGGCGCACTGCGCGGCGTAGGCCGGGCGCTGGCTGGGGTGCAGGGCGCTCACGAAGGTTTGCTCGATGAGTAAATCGAAGGAATCGGGCAAGTTCAGGGCGAAGAAATCAATTTGCCAGAGGTTTTCTTTCGGAAAATCGGGCACGCGGGCGAGGAGCGCCGCCAGGGGCTCGGGAGCGAAGTCGGCCACTACCACGTGCCGGAAGCCCAGCCGGTGCAAGTACTCGGCCTCGTAGGCGCGGCCCGCACCCGGAATGAGAATGCGCGGCTGCTGGCTTACAGGCAGTTGGTCGAAGTAGGCGCGCAGCGGCGGCGTGGTGCGGCCGGCGTCCCAGCCGGCGCGGCCGGGGGTGGCGTAGCGGGCCTGCCAGTAGGCAGCATCGAAGGGCGAGAAAACCGTTTGCATAGCGGCAAAGTATAACGCAAACCAGCGCAAGTAGAAATAAACGCTATTTTTACCCGTTGCAAAGGTAGCCGCCGCCTCGGTTGGCGGCCGCCGCGTCTCTCTCTCACCCTTTGGCCCACCTCGCCGCATGGAACCTCAAAAAGACTATCCCGAACCCCGCCAGAACAACAGCCGCGTCTTGCTCTGGGTGGCCCTCCTGCTAGTATTGCTCGGTATCAACGGCGTGCTGTTTTACCTGAATACCCAGAAAAAAACCGAAAACGAGCAGCTCACTACCCAGATTCAGGCCAAGGACACCAAGCTGCAAGAGCAGATAAAGGAGTACGAAGACCTGAAAGCCAGCTACGAGCGCCAAAGCCAGGATTTGCAGAAACTAGGCCTCAGCAACGATTCGCTGGTGGCGCGCATTTCGAGCATCAACGCCGACTTGCTGAAGCTGCGCTCGTTTAAGGCAGGCTCGTTTTCCATCGCCGAGCAGCAGCGCTTCAAACAGCGCGCCCTGAACCTGGAAGGCCAGCTGCGCAAAAAAGACGAGCAGATTGCCGAGCTGCGCAAGTCGAACGAAAACCTGTACACCGAAACCACCACGCTCAAGCAAAAGCAAAACAAGCTGACCGACACCATCAGCACCATTGCCAAAACCAACCGCGAACTGAGCGATAAAGTGAGCATGGCCTCACGCATTCAGGCCGACAACATCCGGGTTAGTATCTTGACTTCCAGAAACAAGGAAAAGGAAGACGACAAAGAAGAATTCAAAGCCAAGCGCGTCGACCGCGTGAAGGTGAGCTTTAACCTGGCTCGCAACGACGTGTCGCCGAAGGAAACCAAGCAGATTTACATGCGCATCTTGGAGCCCGACGGCGCGGCTCTCTACAACCTGAGCACCGGCGGCGGCACCTTCACCGTGGATGGCCAGGAAGCTTTTTACACCCAAAAGCAGGATGTAGTGTTTGATAACACCAAGCAGGCGCTTAACTTTATCTACGCTAAGGGGGGCGACTATAAAATCGGCCAGCACACCGTGGAGCTCTACGAAGGCGGTGCGCTGATGGGAAAAACGACGTTTACCCTGAAGTAGAAGTAGTTAAATTTTTCAAAACGTCCTGCTGCGCCCCGCGCGGCAGGACGTTTTTTGTTGTATCCAATGCCCGACCAAGCCCTGATAAGCTGGAGCGGCGGCAAAGACGCGGCCCTGGCCCTGCACCACGCCCGCCGCCGCCCCGACCTTGCCATAACCCACCTGCTCACCAGCGTAAACGCGCACTACGAGCGCGTATCGATGCACGGCGTGCGCCTGGCGCTGCTCGCAGCCCAGGCCGAGCGCATCGGCCTGCCCCTCACGCAGCTGCGCCTACCCGAAATGCCGAGCATGGCCGACTATGACGAGGCGCTGCAAGCGACATTGCGCGGCCTGCACCAGCAGGGCGTGCGGCGGGCCATCTACGGCGATATTTTTCTGGCAGACCTGCGCGCCTACCGCGAGCAGCAGCTGGCGCGGGTGCCGCTGCGCGGCGAGTTCCCGCTATGGCAGCGCGATAGCTTAGCACTGCTGGAGGAGTTCTGGACGCTGGGTTTTCAGGCGATAATCGTGTGCGTAAATGACCGTTACCTCGACGCCAGCTTCTGCGGGCGGCTGCTCGACCGCGATTTTATCCGCGACCTGCCGCCCGGCGTTGACCCCTGCGGCGAAAACGGCGAGTACCACAGCTTCGTGTTCGACGCGCCCTATTTCAGCCAACCCATTGCGGTGGTGCGCGGCGAGGTAGTGCGCCGCACCTACCAGTCGCCCAGCGGCAATGACATTGGGAAGGACGACCCGTTTGCGGCGGGTTTCTGGTTTTGCGATTTGCTGCCGGGGTAGCCGTTGCGCGGACTTTGTAGTCCGCGTGCGCTGGCGAACACCCGCCCAAACGCGGACTACAAAGTCCGCGCAACGGCCCGGCTACTTGCCCGCGCTCACGCGGCGGGTCGTTAGTTCGAGGCGGCGTAGGGTCTCTTCAGTGTCAGCGGGGGCGGCTTGCTTTTGCAGCTCCAGCACGGCCCCGTTTAGAAAAGCCAGCGCTTTGCTGCGGGTGTAAATTACTTTGTGAGTAGCGTCGGGGCCGAGGGTAATCTCGAAAGTACCATACTTGCTATTTTTGCTATCGCTTTTATTGCCAGCAGCATAGCCTTCGGCGTAGCGCAGCAGCGGCGTCAGCTCGGCGGCGGGCAGCAGGCACACGCTCTCGAAGCGGTAGCGCCCATCGATGCCCTGCGCGGCGTTCAGCTCGGGCGCTTCGGCCGCGAGGTAGAGGTCAACGATGGGCCGGCCTTGCGTGCCGAGGTGCGATATTTTGAGGTAGGGCTGGCCGGTAGTCTGGGCCGCGCTGCCGAGGCTGCTCAGCACTAGCGCGCCGCCGAAAAACAGGAATTTGAACATCGTAGAAAAGTTAAGCCCGGCGAGCACGCTGGGCTACCCAAATATACCCGACTTTTACGCGCTCGTTACCACCCAAGCCACTTGCTCTTGCCCTTGTCCCTGCCCAAGTCCCTGCTGTTTCTGCTGTTGCTGGCGGCCCCGCTACTGGCCCCCGCCCAGCGCCGCCCGGCCGCTAAAGCCACTGCCAAAACTGCCCGCAAAACCGCCCGCCCGGCCGCGCCCGCTACCAAAGCGCCGGGCTTTTTGCAGTACCTGCACTCGCCCTGGGTCGATAGCCTGATGCGCAGCCTCACGCCCCGGCAGCGGGTAGCGCAGCTGTTTATGGTGGCCGCTTACTCCAATAAGCCAGCTGTTTACCAGGATTCTATCTCTATGCTGATAAAGGATTACGGCATCGGCGGGCTGATATTCTTCCAGGGCGGGCCGGTGCGCCAAACACGGCTGCTCAACCGCTTTCAGGGCCAGAGCCGGGTGCCGCTACTAGTGGCAATGGACGGCGAATGGGGCGCGGGCATGCGCCTCGACAGCGTGCTACGCTTCCCGTACCAGATGAGTTTGGGCGCGGTGCCCGCCGCCGATTCGGCGCTCATCTACGACATGGGGCGCGAGGTGGCGCGGCAGTTTACGCGGCTGGGTATGCAGGTCAATTTCGCGCCCGTGGTCGATGTCAATAACAATCCCGCCAACCCGGTTATCGGCTTCCGCGCCTGGGGCGAAAACCCGGCCGCCGTGGCCCGCCTCAGCCGCCTCTACATGCGCGGCATGCAGGAGGCGGGCGTGCTGGCCGTGGCCAAGCATTTTCCCGGCCACGGCGACGTCGATGCCGACTCGCACCTGGCCTTGCCCGTGGTACGGGTAGATAAAAGGCGGCTCGATTCGCTGGAATTGCCCTCCTTTAAAAACATGATTAAGAATGGTATTGGGGGGATGATGGTGGCCCACCTCAACGTGCCCGCGCTCGATAGTTCGGGCGCGCCCACCACGCTGTCCAAGCCCGTTATCTCGGGCCTGTTGCGGCAGCAAATGGGCTTCAAAGGCGTAGTCTTTACCGATGCCATGAATATGAAGGGCGTCATTGAGAAGGTGCCAACGGGCGAGGCCGAAATCCGCGCCATCCTGGCCGGCAACGACGTGCTGGAGTTCAGCAAGAGCGTGCCGGTAGCCCTGAAAGCCGTGCTGGCCGCCGTGGACAGCGGGCGTATTTCGCAGGCCCGCATCGATGAAAGCTGCCGCCGCGTGCTGGCCCTCAAGCAATGGGCCGGCCTGCGCAAGCACCGGCCGATTGCCGAGAAAAACCTCTTTGCCGACCTCAACCCGCCGCACGCCCGCTACCTCAGCCACCGGCTGGCGGCGCACAGCCTCACGCTGCTGCGCAATCAGCGCAACATCCTGCCCTTGCAGCGGCTCGATACGCTGCGCGTGGCCACGCTGGTGCTGGGGGGCGCGCCCGCCGACACCACCGATTTTCAGCGCGCCGTGGCCGACTACGACGCCCAAATAGCCCACTTTCACCTGCCCGCCGCGCCCACGATGGACGAGCTAAGCGACGTGCGGGCCAAGCTCTTCGGCTACGATGTGGTGCTGGTGGCGCTGCAAAGCCTGGGCCGCCTGCCGGCCACTAGTTTCGGCATCGCGCCCGAGGCGCAGCTGCTCTTGCGCGAGCTCACCAAGCCCGGCCAGCAAGTGATACTGAGCGTGTTCGGCTCGGCCTACGCCGTGGCCAAGGTGCGCGACTACGACCGCGCCAGCGCCGTGGTGCTGGCCTACCAGGAAAGCCCCGACGCCCAGCAGCTGGCCGCGCAGCTCATCTTCGGCGGCATCGGGGCGCAGGGCAAGCTGCCCGTGACGGTCGCCAGCAACCTGCCCGCCGGCTTCGGCCTGCGCACGCAGCCTAGCCTGCGCCTAAGCTACGCCCACCCCGAGGCGGCCGGTATGAGCCCGCGCCTCGAAGCGCGGGTAGACAGCATTATGCAGCAAGCCTTGGCGGCCGGCGCCACGCCCGGCGGGCAGGTGCTGATAGCGCGGCGCGGGGTGGTAGTACTGCGCAAAAGCTACGGCTACCAATCGAATGCCGGGAGCGCGCCGCTGCCATTGGCGGCGGGCGGCGCGGTGGCGTCCGGCGCCGGTAATTTTGGGAGTGAGCCGGGCAGCGCGGCCAGCGCCGCGCCGGCCGCGACAGCTACTGCCCAGCCTGTAGCCGGCCGGCTGGTGCGGAACACCGACGTGTACGACCTCGCCTCGCTCACCAAAGTGCTGGCCGCCACGCCGGCCCTGCTCAAACTTCAGGAGCAAGGCAAATTCAGCCCTGATAGCACGCTGGGGCAGTTTTTTCCGTTCCTCCAAAAAACCAATAAAGCCAACCTGAAGCTGCGCGACGTGCTGGCGCACCAAGCCGGGCTACCGGCCTGGATTCCCTTCTGGAAGGCGCTGGCCAAGGATGATGGCACGCTGCGCCACCGCTGGTTCCGGCCCGACTCGTCGGCGCGGTTTCCGCTGCCGGTGGCGCGCGGGCTGTGGGCGCGCCGGGATTTGCCGGAGTACATCTATGGGCAGATTGGGGCGGCGCCGCTCGCCGAAAAGCCGGGCTACGTGTACTCCGATTTGTCGTTTTACCTCTACCCGTGGCTGGTGCAGCGGCGCACGGGGCAGCCGTTTGCCGAGTTTCTGGCGCGGCAGGTGTACCGGCCGCTGGGCTCGGGGCTGCACTTTCAGCCCTTGCACCACGGGCCGCTTAGCCGCATCGCGCCCACCGAGTACGACTCGCTGTTTCGCCACCAGTTGCTGCACGGCTACGTCGATGACGAGGGTGCGGCGCTGCTAGGCGGCATTTCGGGCCACGCGGGCCTCTTCGGCTCGGCCAATGATGTGGCCCAACTGGCGCAGGCCTACGCCTGGGGCGGGCGCTACGGCGGCCAGCAGGTGTTTGACAAAGCCATTCTGGCCGACTACACGCGCCAACAATCGGCCGCTAACCGACGCGGCTTGGGCTTCGACCGGCCCGCTAGCCCGGCGGCGGGCAATACGGCGCCCGGCGCGTCGGCCGGCAGCTTTGGGCACTCGGGCTTCACGGGCACGTATTTCTGGGTCGACCCCGAAAAGGAGCTGGTAGTAGTGGTGCTCACCAACCGGCTCAACCCCTCGCGGCGCAACAATAAGCTGAGCGAGTTGAACGTGCGGACGCAGATTCAGCAAGTGGCGATTGAGGCGCTGAGGTAGCGGCGATGCAACGAAAGTAGACGAGTAGATATCTAGTTACTAGCTTCATCACAATTGAGATTCTTATGCGTTTTCTCACCTCAGTCGCTGTTTGTTGCTGCGCGGCGTTAGCTGCCTGCACTGCGCCTCCCGGCCCGGAATACCGCTTCACAGCCAGTCAATTAGCCTGGCAGCCTTATCAGGCAGACCAGGTGCTGCGCTTCGGCAATAGCCAAACGGCGACCGTGCGTACTTACCGAGTCACGCGGGTAATTGATGTTATGACGAAGCTAGGTGGTCGTTGGAATGTCAAATCACCTCCCTCGTATCAGGCTGTAACTGCGTTTCTGCAGCGGACTGATTCAGTTGGGGTTGAGTTTGAGGCGCTTGGATTAGTCTTTGACTTTGACTCGCCCTCTGTAGTTTCTGGCAATGAACCAGCAGTATACGCCTATCTAAACTGGGACGCGCTACCCAACATGCCCGCTGCTGCCGCGTTACCTGTCGATGAGCTAAACCAAGGCTTGCCCTTGGATACTACCCGTTACGGCAGCGTGCGCCTGCTACCGACCTATACGCTGGGAGCGGCCACGTATAATTCGGTAGTGCGGTACGCCTTGCAACGCACCCGGTACAGCAACCTTACCAGCCCCACAACCGGGCTATACCTCACTAAAGCCAATGGCGTAGTCGGCTTCGTGCAGCGCAATACGCTCTGGTACCGCATTCCTTAGCTGTCGGGAGGTTAGAGGATAGGGTAAGCGCGGCGGCACGCCTATCTTCCGCTACCCAATTCCCACCCGCCCCCATGCAAGGACTAATGATGCCCACGCCGCTGCGTATCGCAGGGCTCATCGAGCACGCTGCCAAGTGGCACGCCGATACCGAAATCGTATCGCGCCTGCCCGAGGGCGGCCTGCACCGCTACACCTACGCCGCTGCCCACGACCGCGCCAAGCAACTGGCTCAGGCCTTAAGCAAGCTCGGCATCCAAAATGGCGACCGCGTAGGCACGCTGGCCTGGAACACGCACCGCCATTTTGAGCTGTACTACGGCGTGTCGGGGCTGGGTGCGGTGTGCCACACTATTAATCCGCGCCTGTTTGTCGAGCAGCTTATCTACATCATCAACCACGCGCAGGACCGGCTGCTGTTCTTCGACCTCACCTTCTTGCCGCTGGTCGAAAAGCTGGCCCCGCACTGCCCCACGGTAGAGAAATGGGTGCTGCTAACCGGCCCGGCCCACCTGCCGGCCGTGTCCGCGTTGCCCGGCCTCTGCGATTACGAAAGCCTGCTATCGGCTGAAACCGGCGACTACGAGTGGCCGGTTTTTGATGAGAACACGGCCTCGTCGCTGTGCTACACCTCGGGCACTACCGACGAGCCCAAGGGCGTGCTCTACTCGCACCGCTCGACCTTGCTGCACAGCTACGCTGCCTCGCTGCCCGACTGCTTCAACTGCGGCGCGCGCGACGTGATTCTGCCGGTCGTGCCCATGGTCCACGTCAATGCCTGGGGCATTCCGTACCTGGCCCCGCTCAATGGCTGCAAGCTCGTGCTACCCGGCCCGGCGCTGGATGCGGCCAGCTTGTACGAGTTGTTTGAGAGCGAAAAAGTCACCTTCTCAGCCGGCGTGCCCACCATCTGGTTTGGGCTGCTGACGTTTATGCGGGAAGGAAAACGCCGCTTTTCCACGCTGCGCAAGATGATAGTGGGCGGGGCCTCGTGCCCGCCGGCCCTGCTGCGCGCCTTCGATGAAGAGTTGGGCATCGAAATTCGCCACGCCTGGGGCATGAGCGAAACCTCGCCGCTCGGCACCGTGAGCACGCTCAAGGGTAAGCACCTCGACCTGCCCGAAGACGCCAAGTTTTTCCTCAAAATCAAGCAGGGACGCGTCATCTTCGGCGTGGATATGGAGATAGTGGACGAGGCCGGCCAACCGCTGCCGCACGATGGCGTAGCCTTCGGCGACCTGCTGGTGCGCGGGCCGTTTATCGCCAGCGACTACTTCGGGGCGGCGCAGCCCGGCGCGCTCACGGCGGGCGGCTGGTTTAAGACCGGCGACGTGGCCACCATCGACCCCGACGGCTTCATGAACATCACCGACCGCTCGAAGGATGTGATAAAATCGGGCGGCGAGTGGATTTCGAGCATCGACCTCGAAAACCTGGCCATTGCGCACCCCGCCATCGCCGAGGCCGCCGTCATCGGCGTGCCGCACCCCAAATGGAGCGAGCGCCCGCTGCTGGTAGCCGTGCGCAAACCCGGCCACGAGGTTTCGGCCGAAGAGCTGCTGGCCTTCTTCGATGGCAAAATCGCGACCTGGTGGCGGCCCGACGCGGTGGAGTTTGTGGCGCAACTGCCGCACACCGCTACCGGCAAGCTACTCAAGACGCAGCTGCGCAAGGACTTTGCGGGGTATGAGTTAAAAACCCAAGGGTAGCTCCGTGTACTGCCACTAGCCTTTCACTCGGTAGAGCTTAAAATTCAAGCAACTGCTCCTGAAAACGGCGCGCCCCCCCAATAGCCTCCAACTAAAAAAGCCGCCCCGGCCGGGGCGGCTTTTTCTGATATAAAGCTGGCTGCGGCGCGGGCAGGCTAGCTATTTTGCAAAGTCAGCCGCTTCGTGCTCACTACTTTGTCGTTCACCAGCAGCGAGTAGAAGTACAAGCCGGAGGGCAAACCCGCAAGGCTCACCGAGAGACCGGCCGGCTGCTCGGGGTGCAGCCCCAGTAGCAGCACCTCGCGGCCCAGAATATTGGTCAAACGCAGTTTGTAGTCTTGCCCCAACTGGCCCGTTAGCTGCACGGTCAACTGGCCCTGGCTGGGGTTCGGAAATACGCTCAGGGTAGGCGCGATGCTTTGCTCGGGGTGGCGCGCCACGGCCAGCGGCTGGCGAGCCTGGCCGTAGTAGCGGCCCTGCGGCGTGGCGTGGCCTTGCAGAAAGCCAAGCAAAAATAAAGCAATAGTAAAGAGGCGCATATAAAGAGGAAGGTAGCGGTAAGAAAGATACAGCAGTAGCTGATAATTTACTGCTTCAAAGGTAGCCAGCGCAAGCACCGTGCCGGGTTGTAGACTCGCCCAGCCGCCGCCTTCCGCCGCCGCACGCCCCCGAATCCTCTCCAAAGCGCGAAGCTTTCCTTCTTATTTTTTACAGATACCTGATTTCCTGCAAACCAAAGTACCGCATGCCCCCGGCCAGTTGCACGGCCAAGCGGCCGTCGGCCTCCACCCCCACTATCTCGCCCGTAGCCTCCTGCCCATCTACCAGAAACTGGTGCGGCTGCCGGTAGCGGTACAGCGCGGCCAGGTAGTCTTGGCGCAATTGGCCCACGCGCCCGGCCCGCAGCTGTAGGTAGCGCGCCTCCAGGCATTCGAGGAGGCGGGCAGCGGCCTCGGCCAGGTCGTAGGCCCGGCCAGTGAGCTGGCTCAGCGAGGTAGCCGTGGGCACGGCAAAAGCCTGCTGATTTACATTCAGGCCGATTCCGACAATGCTGCACTGAATTTTTGGGCCGCTCAAGGTGTTTTCAATCAGAATGCCGCCAAGCTTTTGGTTGCCTACGTACAGGTCGTTGGGCCACTTCACGCGCAGGCTGGTCCCGGCGCTGGCTCCCCGCCAGCGCCGGGACCAGTCGAGCGCCGCCAGGGCCACGGCTTGGCTAAGCAAAAACTGCTCGGCGGCGGCCAGAAAAGTGGGGTGCCACACCACCGAAAGCGTCAGGTTTTCGTGGGCAGCGGCCTCCCACTGGTTGCCGCGCTGGCCCCGGCCGGCGGTTTGGTGGCCGGTAATAACGGTGCAGCCGTCGCTGGCCCGGTTTTCGCGCTGCAACTGTTGCGCCACCGTGTTGGTTGAAGGGCAGGCGGGCAGCCAAACAAGCTGCCGGCCGGTGAATAAGGTGTCGGGGCTGATGACCAACGGAGTTAGCAGTCGTACTTTAGCAAGATAAACAGTAAACTTACTCTATGAAGAGCACTCTCGTCCGGCAGGATTCGGACACATTGACAGAAGTAGTCGTTCGCGGCATGCAAGAAAGAAAGGGCACTGACATTGTGGTGCTCAATCTAAAAGAATTAAAAAATGCCGTAGCCGATTATTTCGTCATCTGCTCGGCCTCTTCCGATACCCAGCTCGACGCCCTGGCGCGCTCGGTAGAAGAAGAAGTGGAAAAACTCACCGGCCAGCACCCCTGGCAGAGCGAAGGCCGCACCAATCGCGAGTGGGTATTGTTGGATTACGTAGATGTGGTAGTCCACGTTTTTCTGCGCGACCGCCGGCAGTTCTACGCTCTCGAAGAGCTGTGGGGCGACGCCGAGTTTACCTACATCGAAGAGCCCGCCGAGGCCTCCCGCTAAAGTATTCGGGGGGCTGCGGCGTCAGCAGTAGCCTAGCGGCGCGGGGTGCAATCAACAAATTTGCAGGCCCGCCGTTCTACCCCGAGTTTATATTCTCTAGCCAATCTTTTTTATGTCTGATACCACGCCTAATAAGCGCCGCAAATCATCGGCGCCCAACCCTTCGCCCCGGCCGGGGGTGCAGCTGTGGGTGCTGGGCGGGTTGCTGTTTTTGCTGCTGGGCATGTTTGTGTTTAGCAACAACAACACGAATATCAAAACCAACCAGCAGCGGTTCGAGCAAGTGCTCCTGGCCGGCGATGTCGACAAGATAACGCTTTACAGCGATAAGACGGTCGACTACAGCCTGACCCCCGCCGCGATGCGCAAGCCCGAGTACCAATCCGAGCTGGCCATGCGCCGCGGCCCCTTTGCCATGGGCCGTGAGGCTACCTATACGTTCCCCATCGTTGACCCCAAGCTTTTTAAGGAAGACCTCGACCGGGTGCAGGACAAGCTGCCGCCCGCTCAGCGCAAGGGCTTCGGCATTGAGGAGCGCGTAAGCCTGCTCAATCTCATCACTGGGCCGGGCATGCTTATCCTGCTTATGGTGGGCTTCTGGATACTCATGCGCCGCGTGGGTAGCGGTGGCGGCCCCGGCGGCCAAATTTTCAATATCGGCAAAAGCCGTGCGGCTTTGTTCGAAGGTGGTGATAAGGTAAAGGTCACGTTTAAGGACGTAGCTGGTCTCGAAGAAGCGAAGGAAGAAGTACAGGAAATCGTAGAGTTCCTAAAGAACCCTAGCAAATTCACCATCCTGGGCGGTAAAATCCCGAAAGGCGCGCTGCTGGTCGGTCCTCCCGGCACCGGCAAAACGCTACTGGCCAAAGCCGTAGCCGGCGAGGCCGACGTGCCGTTCTTCTCGCTTTCGGGTTCCGACTTCGTGGAGATGTTCGTGGGCGTGGGCGCGGCCCGCGTGCGCGACTTGTTCAAGCAAGCCAAGGCCAAAGCGCCCTGCATCATCTTCATCGATGAAATTGACGCCGTAGGCCGCTCGCGTAGCAAGGGCTCGATGCCCGGTGGCAACGATGAGCGCGAAAACACGCTGAACTCGCTGCTGGTAGAAATGGACGGTTTTGGCACCGATTCGGGCGTTATCATCTTGGCCGCTACCAACCGCCCCGATACGCTGGACTCGGCCCTGCTGCGCCCCGGCCGCTTTGACCGCCAGATTAGCATCGACAAGCCCGATATCAACGGCCGCACCCAGATTTTTCAGGTGCACTTGAAGCCGCTGACGCTGGGTACCGACGTAGATGCCAAGAAGCTGTCGGCCCAAACGCCCGGCTTCGCAGGCGCTGAGATTGCTAACGTCTGCAACGAGGCTGCCCTCATTGCCGCCCGCCGCGACAAGAAGTTCATCACCAACCAGGACTTCACCGACGCTATCGACCGCGTAATTGGTGGTTTGGAGAAGAAGAACAAAATTATCAGCCCGCAGGAAAAGAAAATCGTGGCTTACCACGAGGCCGGCCACGCTATTTCGGGCTGGTTTCTGGAGCACTGCGACCCGCTGGTAAAGGTATCTATCGTGCCGCGCGGCGTGGCCGCGCTCGGCTACGCGCAGTACCTTCCCAAAGAGCAGTTTCTGTACAACACCGAGCAGCTAATTGACGAGATGTGCATGGCCCTCGGTGGCCGCGCCGCCGAAGAACTGGTATTCGGTAAAATCTCGACCGGCGCGCTAAGCGACCTCGAGCGCATCACCAAAATGGCGTACAGCATCGTGACGATGTACGGCATGAACTCCAAGCTCGGCAACGTGTCGTTCTACGACTCGAAGGGGCAGAACGAGTACGGTTTCTCAAAACCCTACTCGGAAGCCACTTCGCAGATGATAGACGAAGAAGTTCGCACTATCATCGACCAGGCCTACACCCGTACCAAGGAGCTCCTCACAGAGCGCCGCCACGAGCTGGAGGTAATCGCTAAAGAGCTGCTGGAGAAGGAAGTGCTGCTGCAAGACGACCTCGAACGCCTGGTAGGCAAGCGCCCCTTCGGCGGCCAAACCAACTACCAGGCCCACATGGCCGGCACCGACCGCTCGGAAACTGCCAGCGAAGTGAAAAGCGAAAATCCCGGCGCTAAAATCGCCTCGGACTTGCCCGAGCTGCATTTGCCCGGTATGCCCGAGTCGGAGCCCGCGTAAGGAGGTTTGAGTGCTAATTTTTGAGTTATGAGTTGGGTGGTTTAGGCCGCTCAACTCATAACTTTTTTTATGCCCTGAGAATGCTGCATATTGCTCTTTCTATTGGCGCTGGGTGGCAGTTATTCAACTCATAACTTAAAACTCCTAACTCAAAACTCAACTCTACCTTTGCCCCATGTCTTCCCGCGATAGCATGTTGGCGCGCATCCGCACGGCGCTAGCAACCGGCCCCGCGCCCCAGCCGCCCCAGCCCGACTGGGCGGCCCCCGTGCACCCGCCCCTGCCCCAAACCGCCCTGGCCGAAACCTTTGCCGCGAACTTCCAGCGCATTGGCGGCGAGTTTTTCTACTGCGAAACCTTGGCACAGCTTGGCACCGCGCTCCGCGCCTGGCTCGCCGAGCGCCTGCCCGAAGGCCAGCACTGCTACGTGTGGGAGCCCGCTCTGCAAACGCTACTAGCCGCCGCCGAGGTGCCTTTCCAGGCTACTGAAGCCGATTTTAAAGACCAGGCCGCCGTGGGCCTTACCTCGTGCGAGGCGCTGGTGGCCCGCACTGGCAGCCTCGTGGTAGCGCCGGCCACGGCCAGCGGCCGGCGGCTCAGCATCTACCCCGACCAGCACGTGGTGCTGGCCCGCCCCAGCCAGGCCGTGGCCGAAATCGGCGACGCGCTGCGCGCCGTGCAGGCGCGCTACAGCGACCAGTTACCATCGATGCTCTCGCTCACTACCGGCCCCAGCCGCACGGCCGACATTGAGAAAACGCTCGTGCTGGGTGCCCACGGCCCGCGCCGGCTCACCTTGTTTTTGCTCGAAGATGGTGCCTAAGCTTATCCCTGAGCTGCCGCCGCTGGCTATGAGCGCTGGCCAGCGGGTGTACTTCGCTTCCGATTTTCACCTCGGCGTGCCCGATGCCGCTACCTCGCGCGAGCGCGAGCGCCGCATCGTGCGCTGGCTCGATGAGGCGAGCAAGGACGCGGCGGCTATCTACCTGCTCGGCGACGTGTTCGACTTTTGGTTTGAGTACAAGCACGCCATTCCGCGCGGGTTCAGTCGCTTGCAGGGCAAGCTGGCCGAGCTCACCGATGGCGGTCTGCCCATCACGCTCTTCACCGGCAACCACGACATGTGGATGTTTGGCTACTTCACCCAGGAAATGGGCATCCCCATTCATCGGCAGCCCGTGACGCAGCGCCTCGGCGACAAGCTGTTTCACCTGGGCCACGGCGACGGCCTCGGCCCCGGCGACTTCGCCTACAAGCGCCTGATGAAGCCCATCTTCGACTCGCGCCTCATGCAGTGGCTCTTCGCCCGCGTGCACCCTAACCTCGGCATCGGCATCGCCAACAAATGGAGCCAGCGCTCGCGCCTCCAGAATGGTGACGCCGACGCCAACTATTTTGGCGAAGACGAGTGGCTGCTCGTGTACTGCCGCGAGGTCGAAAAGCGCCGCCACCACGATTATTACGTATTTGGCCACCGGCACCTGCCGCTCGACGTGGAGGTAGGCCCCGGTAGCCGCTACCTCAACCTCGGGGAGTGGGTCAATTATTGCTCCTACGGCGTGTATGATGGTAACGAGCTGGTTCTGCGAGAATATA
>NZ_DASTEP010000242.1:0-41923 GCF_035709525.1 Hymenobacter sp.
CCGCTGCGTCGCTGCTTGATGCGCAGAATGCTCCGCATGACGGCTTGTTGCAGTCCGCGCAACCCAGGCAGATAGCGTACCTGGAAAAAGCATTTGCCCCGTCAGATTGTTTACCTGGACGCGGCCGCAGGCAGCGGCCACTCAGTAAGTTATTTATCTCATACTCAAGATGAAAATCGGAATCATCGGCGCTGGTCACATCGGCAGCGCCCTTGCCGGGCGGTTTACCAGCCTCGGCCACTCGGTCCAGATTGCCAACTCGCGCGGCCCCGAGACGCTGAAAGACGTGGCCCAAAAAACCGGTGCTACGCCCGTAACGGCCCAGGAAGCCGCCCGCTTTGGCGAAGTTGTTGTGGTGACTATCCCGCTGAAAAGCATCCCCGACCTGCCCAAAGACCTATTCGAGGGCGTGCCGGCCAGCGTGCCGGTGATCGATACCAGCAACTACTACCCGCAGCTGCGCGATGGCCAAATCGCGGAGCTGGAAACCGGCGACCTCACCGAAAGCGAGTGGGTGCAGCAGCACCTGGGCCGCCCAGTAGTGAAGGTATTCAACAACATTCACTCCGAGCGCCTCGCCAAAGCGGGCAAGCCCGCCGGCGACCCCGCCCGCTTTGGACTGCCCGTGGCCGGCGACGATGCCGCCGCCAAGCAAAAAGTAATGCAGCTGGTCGAGGAGCTGGGCTTCGATGCCGTGGACGATGGCACCCTGCACACCTCGTGGCGGCAGCAGCCCGGCACGCCCGTGTACGGCACCGACCTGCCCGCCGATAAGCTGCGGCAGCAGCTCGCCGACCTCGGCACCGAGCGCACCGAGGCGCAGCACGCCGAGTTCCTGGCCAACCATGCCGAGCTGGAAAAGAAAATGATAGCGCAGTACGGCTCGCAGCGCGGCGACGAGTAGCAGAAAAGCAAAAACCCCGTTTCCAGGCTGGAAACGGGGTTTTTAGTGGTCGCGTTAGGAATCGAACCTAAATCAAGAGCTTCGGAAACTCTCATACTATCCGTTGTACGACGCGACCGGATTGGGTTGCAAAAGTAGCACCAAAAGCCGGGGAAGCCAAATTTTGGCCGGCTTTTCTTGCGATTAGCAGTTGGTAAGTAACCCTGAACGAGAAAAGTCAGTTTAGCCTTTCATCCATCGTTTTTCTTTTTCCTCTTATGGAAACCACCAAAAAAACTCTCTACACGGCCGATGCTACGGCCGTTGGCGGCCGCAGTGGCCATGTGCGCTCGGCCACGGGCATCATCGACCTCGATATGTCGGTTCCCGAGGGCCTGGGCGGCAAAAAAGGCGCTACCAACCCCGAAGAACTGTTTGCGGCCGGCTACTCGTCGTGCTTTCAGCAGGCGCTGCTCGTTATCGCACAGCGCGCCGGCGACAAGCTCGACCCCGGCACGGAAGTAAAATGCTCGGTTTCGCTGTTTCAGGAAGGCGAAGGCTATGGCCTCAGCGCCATTCTGGACGTGGACCTGAAGTCGTTTGACCGCGACAAAACCATCGAGATGGTGCGCCAGGCGCACAAAATCTGCCCCTACTCGGTAGGCACCCGCGGCAACATGGAAGTGGAACTGAAAGTGCAGGGCGAAGCTATTCCGGTAGCGCCCGAGGAGAATGCTGGTGTAGCCGAAAAAGGTGACGCCGTAGCTGCCTAGTGCCTGTAGAGTAAGCTTTAGCTTACCATTGTTAAAAACGACTAAAAAGCCCTGCTGATGCCCAATCAGCAGGGCTTTTTGCTGCCTTACCTGATGGATAAGCTTAACCTTATGAGCGCTTCTATAGTATGTTCAGCTTATTCACCATTTTTTCATCTTTCACATGGATTTACAGACTACACTTCACTGGGTGTACGTGGCCCTGATGCTGGGCGGAGCACTTTTATTCTGGGTTTGGAGCCGCGACCCCAAGGGCGTGCCGCAATACGAGTATAGCATTGCCATGATGATTCCCATCTGGTCGGCGCTGGCCTACTTAGCAATGGCGATGGGCCAGGGCAAAACCGAAGTGGCCGGCCAAACCACTCACTACGCCCGCTACGCCGACTGGGTGGTGAGCACCCCGCTGCTACTGCTGGCGCTGGCCTTCACGGCCATGTACTACGTGCCCAAAGAAAAGCGTAGCGTCACGCTGCTCGCCAGCCTGGCGGGGGCCGATATCGTGATGATAATCTGCGGTCTGCTCGCCGACCTTTCCGAAAATTCCACGGCGCGCCTCACTTGGTTTTTGTGTGGCGTGGGCGCATTCGTGGCCGTAGTGTACCTCATTTGGGGGCCGCTGCGGCGCATTGCCCAGGAGAGCGACCCCGAGCTAGCGGCCGGCTATACGCGGCTCACAGCTTTTTTGAGTGTGCTGTGGGTGTGCTACCCCACCATCTGGGCGCTGGGGCCGTCGGGGCTGGGCGTGCTGGGCCAAACCCTGGAAACGGCGCTGTTTGTATTCGTGCCATTTCTGTCGAAGGTAGGCTTTAGCATTTTGGATTTGAGTTTTTTGCGCAAGCTGGGCCCACCAAAGATGGCTAGCGTTTAGCTTGCCAGTGAATAGAAAAGCCCCGCTGACGCATAATCAACGGGGCTCTTCTATGTACTGGCAAGCTAAAGCTTACCCTACAAGGCCGACTACTCGGCCAGTACTTCTTTCACGCGCTCGGCGGCGTCTTTCAGCAGCACGGCCGATTTCACTTTCAGGCCGCTCTCGTCGATGATGCGGGCGCCTTCTTCGGCGTTGGTGCCTTGCAGGCGCACGATGATGGGCACGCGGATGTCACCGATTTTCTTGTAGGCTTCTACCACACCGTTGGCCACGCGGTCGCAACGCACGATGCCGCCGAAGATGTTGATGAGGATGGCCTTCACGTTCGGGTCCTTCAGGATGATGCGGAAGCCGGCCTCAACCGTCTGGGCGTTGGCTCCACCGCCTACGTCGAGGAAGTTGGCGGGCTCGCCACCGCTCAGCTTGATGATGTCCATGGTGGCCATGGCCAGGCCGGCACCGTTTACCATGCAGCCCACGTTGCCGTCGAGCTTCACGTAGTTCAGGTTCGACTCCGAAGCTTCCACTTCCAGCGGGTCTTCCTCGTTGAGGTCGCGCAGGGCCACGAAGTCCTTGTGGCGGTAGAGGGCGTTGTCGTCGAGCGTCACCTTGGCGTCAACGGCCAGGATTTTGTTGTCCGACGTTTTCAGCACCGGGTTAATCTCGAACATGGCCGAGTCGGTTTCGTCGTAGGCCTTGTAGAGGGCCGTTACGAACTTCACCATTTCCTTGAAGGCATCGCCCGAGAGGCCGAGGCCGAAGGCGATTTTGCGGGCCTGGAAGCCTTGCAGGCCCACGGCGGGGTCCACGAATTCCTTGTGGATTTTGTCGGGATGCGCCTCGGCTACCTCCTCGATGTCCATGCCACCCTCGGTGGTGTAGATAATCACGTTCTTACCCGAGGTGCGGTCGAGCAGCACGCTCATGTAGAATTCCTGGGTGGGGCTTTCGCCAGGGTAGTACACGTCCTGGGCAATCAGCACTTTGTGTACTTTGCGGCCTTCGGCACCCGTCTGCTTGGTCACGAGCTGCATGCCGATAATCTGGCCGGCGATGTCTTTCACCTGCTCCAGGTTTTTGGCGAGCTTCACCCCGCCGCCTTTGCCCCGGCCGCCGGCGTGAATCTGGGCCTTGATAACGTACCAGCTGGTGCCGGTTTGCTCGGTGAGCTTTTTGGCGGCTTCTACGGCTTCTTCGGCCGTGTCGGCGGTGATGCCTTCCTGAACGCGAACGCCGTATTTCTTCAGGATTTCCTTGCCTTGATACTCGTGAATATTCATCTGAGGGGGAGGTGGGGTACTAAACTTGGGGGCGAAGGTAGTGCCCGTAGCCTAACCCCCGTTCGCTTTGCGCGTAGCTTTGCCGGTAATCCGCCTTATTTATTCCCTTCCCGCCTTGCTGCAAGCTATCAATATTCGTAAGAGCTACAACTCGTTGGAGGTGCTCAAGGGCATCGACCTCACCATTGAGCGCTCCGAGATTGTGAGCATCGTGGGCTCGAGCGGCGCGGGCAAAAGCACGCTGCTCCAGATTTTGGGCACGCTCGACAACCCCGATTCGGGCGAGGTGATGTTCGATGGCGAATCCATCAGCAGCCTGGGGCGCAACGACCTGGCGCGCTTCCGCAACCGCCACATCGGCTTCGTATTCCAGTTTCACAACCTGCTGCCCGAGTTCACGGCCCTCGAGAATGTGTGCCTGCCCGCCTTTCTGGCCGACCGCTCGGAAAAAGAAGTGCGCGTGCGCGCCCGCGAGCTGCTCGGCCTGCTCAACCTCGACCACCGCGCCGACCACAAGCCCAGCGAGATGAGCGGCGGCGAGCAGCAGCGCGTATCTGTAGCGCGCGCTCTCATCAATTCGCCCGAAATAATCTTTGCCGACGAGCCCAGCGGCAACCTCGACTCGCGCAACGCACAGGAGCTGCACGAGCTATTCTTCTGGCTCCGCAAAGAGTTCGGCCAAACGTTCGTCATCGTCACCCACAACGACACGCTGGCCCAGATGGCCGACCGCACGATTATCATGCGCGACGGGCACATTCTGGAGGAAGCGCGGGCAAACCGGATTGCGTAGCGGCCGCGTTACCCCACCCCCGGCCCCTCCCCTCCGGGAGAGGGGAGCCGGACGTTTACAACGTTGGTTTTTAAACAGGAAGAGCCTGCGGTGTACTGCCGCAGGCTCTTCCTGTTTTTATACTGAATTACAGCAGCTTGCGATAGGCTCCCCTCTCCCGGAGGGGAGGGGCCGGGGGTGGGGTAACTCGGCTGACGAGCCTCAAATATTTCCTTACCCCGTTTGCGAATGCCAAATTTTTTAGCTTACATTTGCTCAACTAAAAGCGAAAGCAAAAATTATTTTCTCTTTTCGCCTAAGTTGCTGAACAACAACACAAAATTTTACTAAAAAACGAGGCCATTACTGGCACCTTTTCCAGACCCCAAAGGTTAAGTAGTCGTATATGAGCAAGCAACCTGCAAACCCCGAAACTACCGTTATGAACGAGGCCCCCAAAACCCCGAAAGACACCGCGGCTACCAAGAAGGCGGCGCGGGTGGAAAGCTACGACATCGCTAAATCGGATGAGACGCTGGACCTGGCCAAGGACTTAGCGAAGTTCATTAAAGAGAATAAGCTCAGCACCCAGGTGCAGGGCAAAGAATTTGTGAACGTGGAGGGCTGGCAGTACGCCGGCTCGCGCCTGGGCATCGTGCCCATCGTGGAGCACGTCATCAACGTCAGCAGCGACCAGGAAATTAAGTACCAGGCCAAGGTGACGCTGTTTGACATGCGCTCGCAGCACACCGTGGGCGCGGGCTTCGCCATCTGCTCCAACAAGGAGAGCGGCAAGAAATTCTACCAGGAGTTCGCCATCGCCAGCATGGCCCAGACCCGCGCTATCGGTAAGGCCTACCGTAACATCCTGGCCTGGATTATTCGCGCCGCCGGCTACGAGCCCACGCCCGCCGAAGAAATGGAGTACACCGGCAACGTGCCCACTGCCCCGGCCATGACCGTGGCTGCCGAGCCCGCCGTGCCCCTCATGCGCGCCACCACCAACGCCCCCGTTGCCTCGGTAGAGGCTCCGGCCGCCGAGGCTGCCGCCCCGGTGCAATATGCCACGGCGTCGCAGAAAGAAGAGATTATCCGCCTGCTGAACCACCCGCTCATCACGCGCCAGGAAAAGACGAAGATGTTGCTCAATATCAACCGCCTTGATGAGGAGCGCGCTACCCAGGCCATTGCCAAGCTGCGCAAGGCTATCGAGGACCGCGAAGGCACGTCGGCCGTGGCCGCGTAAGCTGAGTTTTATAGAAATGAAAAGGCCTGCCGCGATTGCGGCAGGCCTTTTTGTTGCTGTAGCGCTAAGCTCCAGCTTGGCGAGTGAGCGAAGCGAACATCTACGCTTGTCAACGTTCGCTTACGCCACTGCTCACTTCACTCGCTCGCCAAGCTGGAGCTTGGCGCTACTACTGAATCCCGTTCCGCGTCAGCGCGGCTTGGTAGCGGCGCGCGTTCAGTAGGTGGTCTTCCTTATTGGTGGCAAAGGCGTGGTAGCCGCTGAAATCCTCCTTGGCGCAGAAATACAGGTAGTTGTTTTCCTCGGGGTGCAATACCGCGTCGATACTGCTGATACTGGGCAGGTTGATGGGGCCGGGCGGCAGGCCGGCCACGCGGTAGGTATTGTAGGGCGAGTCTTTTTGCAGGTGTACGTTGAGCACGCGCTTGATGCCAAAATCGCCGTTGGCGTAAACTACCGTAGGATCGGCTTGCAGCTTCATGCCGCGCTTGAGGCGGTTGAGGTACACGGCCGCGATGCGGGGGCGCTCGTCGGCGTGCTGCTGCTGCTCGGCCTCCACAATGCTGGCCAGCGTGCTCACCTCCACGCGGGTGAGGCCCAGCTTTTCGCGGGCCGCATCGCGGGCGGGCGTCCAGAATTTCTCGTACTCCTTTTTCATGCGCTGCATGAGGTTGGGGGCCGAGGTATTCCAGTAAAGCTGGTAGGTGTTCGGGATGAACATCGAGAGCACCGTGGTGGTGTCGAAGCCCAGGCTCTTGGTGTAGCTGGGGCTGCTCAGCAGCGAGTCGATTTGCTTGGGCTGGGCGTCGATTTGCTTGGAGAGCTTGCTGGCCAGCTCGTGGCGCAGGCGCACGTTGGTGAACGTGAGCATGAGCGGCGACTGGCGGCCCGATTTCAGCAGGTTGATTACTTGTCGGTTGGTCATGCCACTCAGCAGCTGGTAGCGGCCGGGCTTCACGGCGCCGGGCTTGTTGTAGCCCATGAGCTTGCCCACGAAGTGCAGCGACAGCGGGTCGATGATGACTTTTTCGCCGCTCGTTTTCACGCTTTCCACGGCGCGCAGGGCCTTTTGCCAGTCGTCGCCCCGGTGAATGAGCACGAAGGCCGGCTGGTCGTGGGTATCGACGTTGGTAGTATAAAAAATCTGGAAGAAGTAGTACGAAAAGCACACCAGTATCAGGCCGATGATGATACTCACCGTGGCAAACCGATTGCGCCGGCGAATAGAATCGGCTTTGTACTCAAGGGCGGACTTTTTGACAGGGGATGCCATGAAAATGCAGAAAGTGAGCCTCAAAATTACGCACCGGCCCAAACTCCGGCCGGCGTGCCTGAGCAAACTCAATTTCCCGCTTTAAAAATCCGTAGTACCTTGCCTGCCGTATGAAGCCCGTCGGGCTTCTGTCCGCTTTTTTCTGACCCTCCCTATCCACTTTATGGCTGCTACGCTGCTTCGTATCCACCCCGAAAACCCGCCCCAAAACCGCATTCTGCAAGTAGTAGAAGTGCTGCGCAAAGGCGGGCTCATTATTTATCCCACCGATACGGTGTACGGCATTGGCTGCGATATCAACAACGCCAAAGCCGTTGAAAAACTCTGCCGCATCAAAGGCATCAAGCCCGAAAAGGCTGATTTGAGCTTTATCTGCCACGATTTGTCGCACATCAGCGACTACGCCCACGGCATCACTACGCCCACCTTCAAAGTACTGAAAAAGGCCCTACCCGGCCCGTTCACGTTCATCTTCGAAGCCAGCCCCAACGCCCCGCGCTACGGCGGCGTGAAGCGCAAGACGGTCGGTATCCGGGTGCCCGACAACCAGATTGTGCGCCAGATTGTCAAGGAGTTTGGCACGCCCATCGTGAGCACCTCAGTGCGCGAAAGCGAGGAAACGCTCGAAGAGTACGTGACCGACCCCGACCTGATTTTTGAGAAATACCGCTCGCTCGTGGACCTCGTCATCGACGGCGGCTTCGGCGGCAACGTGCCCAGCACCATCGTGGACTGCACCAACGACGACTTCGACCTCGTGCGCCAGGGCCTGGGCGACATTGAGCAGTTTTTGTAGGGATTGGATTGTTTAATGGCTGAATGGCTGCATTGTTGAATGGTTTTCCAACCAGTTTAACAATGCAGCCATTTAACAATCCAGCAGTTCAACCATTTAACAATTCACCCATTCACCCATTCCCCCGCTTATGCTTCCAGCGCCGGTGCGTCCAGAGGTATTGCTCGGGCGTGGCGTGCAGGTCGGTTTCCAGGCAGCGCACGAAGGCCTCGGTGATGGGGTAGCGCTGGGCTTCTTCAGTCGCATCAGCGGCCGTAGCAGCAGCTTGGCCATCGGGTAGCTCGGTAAATTTTATCTCGTAGTAGCCGCGCCGCACGCGCCGGATGCCCACGTAGAGCACCGCGCAATTGAATTGCTGGGCTAAGCGCTCGGCGCTGGTGTAGAAGCCGGCGTCCTGGTGCATAAAATCAGTCCAGTACGGACGGTCTTCGGGGCCGGCGGCCTGGTCGGTGAGCAGGCTGAGGGTGCGGCCCCGGCCGCGCTGCTGCACAAGGTAGCGCAGGGTGCTGAGCATGGGCACCGCGTCGGCCCCCAGGCGCGTACGCAGGTGGCGCATAAAATGCTCGAAGAACTTATTATTGAGCGGCTTGTACACGCCCGCCGAGCGCCCGCCAAACTCTAGCGCCGCGCCCGAAAGTATCCACTCCCAGTTGCCCCGGTGCGAGCCCAGCGAGAGCACAAAGCGGTTTTCGGCAAAGTGCCGCGTCATTAGTTCGGGGTTAACAAAGCGCATCCGCCGCTGTAATTCGGCCGGTGAGATGGCAGCGAGCTTCAAGATTTCAACTATCACCTGCGCGAAATGCCAGTAGAACCGCCGCCCGATGCGGTGGATTTCCGCCTCACCTTTCTCGGGAAATGAATTGCGCAGATTCTCCAGCACCACGCGCCAGCGGTAGCGCACCACGTAGGCCAGCAGCAAGTAAATCAGCCACGCTACCGCGTACAACACGCTGAGCGGCAGGCACCCCAGCGCCAGCAGCAACCACTGCACCGGCCGGTAGTACCAGGCAAAAGGCGTTTTAGATTCACTCATCGGAGGCCGCCCGCCCCGGCCGGGGCGTACTCGGTGAGGCTGCGCTCGCCGGCGCGGCTTTGGGTAGCTAGTACCTTCTTGGTAGCCGCGTCGCGGGCTTCAATGGTGAGCGTAAACGGCCCTGCTGGTAGGTAGCCAAGCGGCAATTCGCCGGCTAGGGAAGTAGGCCGGCCCACGGCGGGGGTCACGGCCGCGGCGTCGGCATCGGTGGCGGTGCCATCGGGGGCGGCGAGGTGGTAGTGCAGCGTTACCGGCCGGCCGGCCGGCAGTTGATTGAGCTCGGTGTAGAAATACAGTCCCTCGGTGCCCCGGCCGTAGTAGCCGCCCGGCGCCCGCGTGAGCAAGTAGCCGCCGCGGTTAAATACGCTCTCGCCGGTCGTTTTCACGGCGGGCTTACTCAGAAATACGATGTCGCTGAACTCCGGCTTTTTGGGCGCACTCACTACCAGTTGCTGCTCTACCACGGTTTCGCCGTTGGTGGCTTTGTACTGGTCGCGTACCTTGCCGCGCAGCGTGTAGGTGCCATCGGGCACGGTCACGCGCTTGAGGAAGCTGAGTGGGTTTTTGATGCTGATGGTAGTGTCATTCAGCACGGGCGGCTTCAGGGTCACGGTTTCGTGCCAGGCCGACGTGCCATCAGCTTTCAAAATATCCAACTCGACTACCGCCGACGACTGAAACGACTTCGGCGCCCGCTGCCGGTAGGTGAGCGGCTGGGTGGGCACAGTCACGGAAATCTCGACTTCGCCACCTTTCTGTACCTGGTCGAGGTTGCGAAAGCGAGCTACTTCAAGAATCAGCTGCGGCGGGGCGGCGTGGGCGACGGTGGCGCTAGCCAGGGCCAACGGGAAAAGCAGAAAGCGCATAGGGCAAATTTAAGCGTAGAACGGAGTGCGCTACTATTGTGCATAAGCCGTGCCGGGCGCAAAACGGAGTGCCACTCCGTTCTACACTCCTACCTTGCGGCCATGTCCGTTGTCTTGTCCGAGCTGCACTACTTGCCGTCCATCCCTTATTTCCAGCAATTATTAACCGCCGATGCGCTACTGCTCGATGCCCACGAGCACTACCACAAGCAGACGTATCGCAACCGCTGCCTCATCCTCACGGTACAGGGGCCGCAGCCGCTCACGGTGCCCGTGGTGGATGGCGCGCGCTCCGAAAAAGTCTGCACCAGCGAGATTGAAATCGACTACAGCCAGAACTGGATGCACCGGCATTTTCGCACGTTGCAAACGGCGTACAATAGCTCGCCTTATTTTGGCTACTACGCTGACTACTTGCAGGATATTTACGCCAGCAAGCCTGCTTTGCTCTGGGATTTGAACCTCGAAATGCTACGCCTGCTACTGCGCTGCCTGCGCTGGCCGCTGCCCATCGAACTCACTACGCAATACCTCTCCCCTACCCCATTACTCATTCACTCATTCACTCCCTCACTCATCGACAAACGCGACTTCCTGACACCCAAAGGCGCTGTTGATTCTCTTGGACCTGACAGTACGTCGCAGCGGCCGTATTTGCAAGTGTTTGGCCCCGCATTTGTGCCAGGGTTAAGCGTGCTGGATTTGCTTTTTATGCACGGGCCGGCGGCGGGGCAGTTTTTGTAAAGTACGCGCTACTTCATTTAGTTATCCCGAACCTTCGCCCGAAGCAGCTTGTTTTCCAGCTATCAATCGCTTACTTCCGTATCGGCGTAACGTAACTATTCGGTAGCATTCCGGTAGAAGTTATTCAGACGGCTTATACTTATTCTTGCTTGCATGGAAGCTAAATTTTCAAACCGCGTCAAGGAGGTTATCTCCCTTAGCCGGGAGGAGGCCATCCGCCTGGGGCACGACTATATCGGCACCGAGCACCTGCTGCTGGGCATGATTCGTGAAGGCGAAGGCACGGCGCTGGGCTTGCTCAAAAAGCTGGGCGTGGCCACCGACGAGCTGAAGTTTGCTCTTGAGCAAGCCACGCGTAACACCGCCTCGACCCAGGGCACCAGCATCACGGGCTCGATTCCGCTGACCAAGCAGACCGAGAAGGTGCTGAAAATCACGTATCTCGAAGCCAAGATTTTCAAGTCGGAAATCATTGGCACCGAGCACTTGCTCCTCTCGATTTTGCGCGATGAGGACAATATTTCTTCCCAAATTCTTTCCAAATTCAACGTGAACTACGAAACCGTGCGCGACTCGCTCGACTACCACGGCGCCGCTCCGAACACGACCGGCCCCAAGGCCGAGCGCCCGGATACCGACGACGATGATGACCGCCTGTTTGGCCAGGGCCAGGGAGGCCGTGGCCAAGGCCAAGGCAACCAGGGTGGTGGCGGAGCTGCTGGCACCCGCAAGGCCGGCGAAAAATCGCGCACTCCGGTGCTCGATAACTTCGGCCGCGACCTCACCAAGCTGGCCGAAGAAGACAAGCTCGACCCCATCGTGGGCCGCGAGAAAGAGATTGAGCGCGTGGCCCAGGTACTGAGCCGCCGCAAAAAGAACAACCCGATTCTGATTGGTGAGCCGGGCGTAGGTAAAACGGCTATTGCCGAAGGCCTCGCGCTGCGCATCATCCAGAAGAAGGTAAGCCGCGTGCTCTTCAACAAGCGCGTAGTGACTCTCGACCTTGCGTCGCTGGTAGCCGGTACCAAGTACCGCGGCCAGTTTGAGGAGCGCATGAAGGCCGTGATGAACGAGCTGGAGAAGTCGCCCGACGTGATTCTGTTCATCGACGAGTTGCATACCATCGTGGGTGCCGGCGGGGCTTCGGGCTCGCTCGATGCCTCGAATATGTTCAAACCGGCCTTGGCCCGCGGCGAGATTCAATGCATCGGCGCCACCACGCTGGACGAGTACCGCCAGTACATCGAGAAAGATGGCGCGCTGGCCCGTCGCTTCCAGATGGTAATGGTGGACCCCACCACCCCCGAGGAAACGATTGAGATTCTGCACAATATCAAGGATAAGTACCAGGACCACCACCATGTGGTGTACACGGACAAGGCCATTGAGCAGTGCGTGAAACTGAGCGACCGCTATATGAGCGACCGCTTCCTGCCGGACAAAGCCATCGACATTCTCGATGAGGCTGGTGCGCGCGTGCACATCAACAATATCGTGGTGCCCGAGGATATTCTCAAGCTCGAAGAGCAGATTGAGAACATCAAAGGCGAGAAAAACCGCGTGGTAAAATCGCAGAAATACGAGGAAGCCGCTAAGCTCCGCGACACCGAGAAGAAGCTATTGGAGCAGCTCGAAACGGCCAAAAAGTCGTGGGAAGACGAGACCAAGAAGAAGCGCTACACGGTGAAAGAGGAAAACGTGGCCGAGGTAATCGCCATGATGACCGGCATTCCCGTGAACCGCGTGGCCCAGAACGAAGGCGAGAAATTGCTGAACATGGGCCAGGAGCTGAAGGGCAAGGTAATCGGCCAGGACAAGGCCATTGCCCAGCTCGTGAAAGCCATCCAGCGCACCCGCGTGGGCTTGAAAGACCCGAAGAAGCCCATCGGCTCATTCGTGTTCCTCGGCCCGACGGGCGTGGGTAAGACGGAGCTGGCTAAGGTGCTGGCTACCTACCTCTTCGACAAGGAAGACGCGCTGGTGCGCGTGGATATGTCGGAGTACATGGAGAAATTCAGCGTATCGCGCCTGGTGGGCGCGCCTCCCGGCTACGTGGGCTACGAAGAGGGCGGCCAGCTGACGGAGAAAATCCGCCGCAAGCCGTACTCGGTTATCCTGCTTGACGAGATTGAGAAGGCGCACCCCGACGTGTACAACTTGCTGCTACAAGTGCTGGACGACGGTATCCTGACCGACGGCCTGGGCCGCAAGGTGGACTTCCGCAACACCATCATCATCATGACCTCGAACATCGGGGCGCGTGATTTGGCGGACTTCGGCGCGGGCATCGGCTTCGGCACCAAGGCCCGGCAGGAGAACATAGACGAGATTACGAAGGGCACCATCACCAACGCCCTGCGTAAGACTTTCTCGCCTGAGTTCCTGAACCGCCTAGACGACGTGATTGTCTTCAACTCGCTGGAGAAGCACGACATTCACAAGATTATCGACATCAGCCTCAACAAGCTCCTCAACCGGGTGCTGACCCTGGGCTACCGTGTCGAGCTCACCGAGAAAGCCAAGGATTTCGTGGCCGACAAAGGCTACGACCCCAAATACGGCGCTCGCCCGCTCAACCGCGCCATCCAGAAGTACATCGAAGACCCGATTGCCGAGGAAATCCTGAAAGCGCAGGTGCTGCACGGCGACATCATCACGGCCGACCACGAGGACGGCAAGGATGAGCTCACCTTCTCGATAACCAAGAGCGAGGAGAAGCCCAACCTACCCAGCGACGAGCGGCCCGAAGAGGCCCCCTCGGAGCCCGAGGCTGGCGAGTCGAAGTAGTAGATTAAGTGATTGAGAAAGGCCGGTTACCGCGAGGTAGCCGGCCTTTTTTTGCGTTTTGGGCTAATCGGCCGCTACCGGAGCGGTGACTTGCGCATGTGGGGTTGCGCCTGCTTTCTATCCGCTGGCGCGGGTGGCACGCTAAGGTGCACAGCTACCTGCCAACTCCTGCTGGCAGCGCTACCTGATTTTGACTACCAAATAGGCATCCAAGATAAATTGTCGCCAAATAAATACAATTATTACTTACGGCTTATTCAAAAACAGTTAGGCTTTTTTTACTGATGAGCATAACTAAACGATATAAAAAATAAACTTTGATAAATACAATAAATGCAATTATTAAGCTACAGCGTCATTATTAAATCAAGCCAATAATTTTGCTTCAAATAGGCCTTTTTTCTGGCTTTTGTCAAATTTTTATTTATTTTTGCCAGTGCTTACAGGCGACCAATTGAACTATCTGAAGTATAACAGTGCTTCACTCACAAAGTATCTTAAAAGTCATTCCTGAAAAGAACTATGCATAAATCACCTCAATTTTTTATTGATTTAATGCAATTTCATTCCAGCATCATGCTATGCGGCAGGCGTAGCAGGGAGGTGTACACAGCCCGTTTCTAGTCCTCGATTCAACAATTTTTATTAGTTACTGATGAAAGAATTATTACCCGCCTGGCTTTTGGCGGCGCTACTGGTCGGGGCTACTCCCGCTGTGGCCGCCCCCGGCATCGTGAACCAGACGACGCCCGTGCTGCCGGCCAACGCCGCCCGCACGCCTATCGCTAGCCTCACCGCCAGCGGCACGCCGACCCGCTACAACATCACCTCGCTACCGGGGGGCGGCACGCTCTACGTGAACAACGTGGCCGTGACGGCGGCGCGCAGCCTCACGCCAACCGAGGCTACGCAGCTGTCCTTCCTGCCCTCGGGCACGGCGGGCAACTACTCGTTTACCTTCACGGCTACCGATGGCACGGGCACGAGCGCGGCCGCTACCTACGCCCTGACCGTGGGGCTGGCTACCTGCGGGCAGGCGGCGGGGCTGAACTTCTCGACCCGCACCACGGGCGAGAACTGGAAAACGGCGCAGTCGGCCACGGCGGGCAGCGTAACGGTGGCCAGCAGCGCCTACGTGGCGGGCGATGGCACCAATACGTTGCAAATTGACAACGTGCAGAACGGCAACCACAGCGCGGCACTGACCTGGTTTACGGACTACGTGACCAAGCAGGGCAGCACCTCGCAGGTTACGTTTACGTTTAGCCGGCCGGTGTCGGGCTTTTCTATCGCGGTGCAAGACATTGATGCGACGTCCTCCAACCTGACCACGTCGACCTTCATCGACCAGGTGCAGTTTGATGGCTACGTTAGTGGCTCGGCCACGCCTATTGCCTTGGCGAGCAGCAATATTAAGCTGGGCAGCGCGAACACGTTTTCGGGCAATAACTGCGTAACGGGCACGGCAGCCAGCGCGGCCACCCCGGCCGACAACGTTATTGTGACGTTTCCGCAGGCCATTACCAAGCTCACGCTGACGTATCGCAACGTGCAAACGGCGGCCAACGACCCAGCCCAGCAAGCCATCGGCATCCCATCGTTTGGCTGGTGCGCCGAGGCCGACGTGGCCACTACCCTGGCCGGCCCCGCCCGCGCCCAGGCCGGCAGCCAGGTCACTTACTCGGTGACTACCACCAACAACGGCCCCGACCTGCCCGCCAGCCTGACGCCGACGCTGCAACTGCCGACCGGCCTGACGGGCCTGACGGTGAACAGCGGCGGCAGCTACAATAGCGCCACGGGCCTGGTGTCGTTTTCGACCATCGCCAACCTGCCGTTGAACACGGCGGTGCCGAACAGTGTGACCTTCACCATGCCGGCGTCGAACGCGGTATCGGGCACGGCCGCCTATCAGAGCGCGGTGCTCGATAACACACCTGCCAACAACTCGGCTACCCTGGCCACCACCCAGAACCGCGCCCCCGTGGCCAGCGACGTGACCAATTCGCCGGCCATTTTGAGCAGCACTACGAATCCGACCAACATCGCGCCCTTCAACGCCAGCGACCCCGACGCCACGGCTGGCAACACGACCATCGCCTCGTTTACCATTGTGTCGCTGCCCACAGCGGCACAGGGCACGCTGTACGTGAACGGCTCGGCCGCCACGACCGGGCAGGTGATAAGCGTGCCGACTTCGGCCACGGCCAGCAATCCCGGCTACCAGCTTTCCTTCGTGCCCAACGGCACGTTTTCGGGCAATGCCACCTTCACCTACCGCGCCACCGACGACGCGGGCGCGGTTTCTAATACAGCTACCTACGCGGTGCCCGTGACGCCGGGTGCCGACCTGGCCTCGACGGTAGGCGGCCAGCCGTTGGGCGTGGAAGGCCAGTCGAAAAGCTACAGCGTGACGACGACCAACAACGGCCCCGCCACCGCTACTAACGTGGTGCCGACGTTGACGCTTTCGAACAAGCCGGCCTTTAGCAGCGTGACCGTGACCAACGGCAGCTACGACGCTACCACGGGTATCATCACCTTCAACGCGACGCCCTCGCTGGCCAGCGGCGCGGCGGTGGTCAATTCCTTCGCGCTGGTCGTGCCTTCGTCGCCGAGCAGCTTTACCGTGACGGCGGCCAGCACCAGCGCCACCGCCGACCCCACTCCGGCCAACAACAACGGCACGGCTGCGGCGGCGGTGCTCACCGTGGCCGTGTCGCCCATCGGGCCGGCGGGCGTGGCCAGCGCCTGCGGCACGCCCGGCCGCGACGGTTCGCCCACCATCACCACCAACCCCAACACCTACTACCCCGCCACCAACCAAGTGGTAGCGGCGGGCGCGACCTCGCTGAGTTTGGGCGCGGCCGTGGGCACGACGCCCATCGCGGCTGGCGACTTGCTGCTGATTATCCAGATGCAGGGCGCGGACATCGACTACTCGAACACCGACGCTTATGGCGACGGGGTAACGGGCGGCCTGGCCACCGGCAACCTGAGCAACGCCAACTTCGTGGCGGGCCAGTATGAGTATGCGGTGGCCGGCGCGGCCCTGCCCCTGGGCGGCGGCACCCTCACCCTCACGGCGGGCCTCACCAAAAGCTACCAGAACGCCAACGCCACGGCCACGGCCGGCCAGCGGCGCTTCCAGGTGGTGCGCATTCCGCAGTACCAGAACCTGACCGTGAGCGGCACGGTAGCCCCTGCGGGCTGGAACGGCAGCACGGGCGGCATCCTGGCCCTCGACGTAACGGGGCAACTGGCCTTTGCCAGCGGCGCTAAAATCGACGCCTCGGGCCTGGGCTTCCGGGGGGGCGCGGGCCAGCGCCTGGTGGGTGCCACCGGCCTCACCAGCACCGACTACCGCTCGGTGGCCGCCACGTCGGCCACCTCTACCGTGGGTGCCCACGCCATGAAGGGCGAAGGCACCGTGGGCACCCCGCGCTACGTGAACACCGGCGCGGCCGTGCTTGACACCGGCACCGACGGCTACCCCAGCGGCAGCGCGGGCCGCGGTGCCCCCGGCAACGGCGGCGGCGGCGGCAACGCCAGCGACCCCGGCGCCAATGCCCAGAACTCGGGCGGCGGCGGCGGCGGCAACGGCGCGCGCGGCGGCCGGGGCGGCAACGCCTGGCAGAGCAACGCGGCCGTGGGCGGCGAGCTGGGCTCGCCCTTCAGCCTGCCCAGCACCAGCCGCCTCATTTTGGGCGGCGGCGGCGGGGCCGGCGTTACCAACGACGGCACCGGCACCGGGCCCACGCCGGGCTACGCCAGCAGCGGCGCGGCGGGCGGCGGCATCGTGCTGGTACGCACCGGCTCGGTAGCTGGCGCGGGCACGATACTGGCCAACGGGGCCAACGCCAACAACACCGTGCAATACGACGGCAGCGGCGGCGGCGGCGCGGGCGGGGCCATCCTCGTCACGGCCAACAACACGGCCAGCCTCAGCGCCCTCACGCTGGCGGCCAACGGCGGCAGCGGCGGCACCAACACGGGCACCAACGCCAACGGCAGCGATGCCCACGGGCCGGGCGGCGGCGGCGGCGGCGGCATTGTGCTCACCAACGCGGCCCCCGGCAGCGCCAGCGTAGTGGGCGGGGCCAACGGCACCACCACCAACGGCATCGCCTACGGGGCGGCGGCGGGCGGCGCGGGCATTGCCAACGGCCAGGTGAGCAATAGCATCGCGGGCAGCGCGTCGGGCATCAATTGCAGCACCGACGTAGTAACCGTCATTTCGGCCCCGAGCGCGGCTACCGCCGGCCAAACGGCCAACCTCTCGGTAAGCTTTACCAACAATGGCGGGGTAGCGGCCACAGCCGTAACCCGCACCGTAACGCTGGCTTCGGGCGACGTGCTGAACCCGGTGAGCAACGTAGTAGCGCCCGGCAGCAGCAGCATCAGCCTGCCCGATGCGGCCGGCACCGTCACCATCACCTACCCCGGCGTGTCGCCGCTGGCGGGCGGCAGCAGCGCCTCGTTTGGCATCTCCTACGTGGCCCCCGGCACCAGCAGCGTGGTGGCTACTTCAAACATCACCACCAGCACGGCCGAGCCCGTAACCAGCAACAACACCAGCACGGCCACGACGGCCATCAACGGCTTTGCCGACGTGGTAACGGCCGTATTCGGCCTGAGCTCCTCGACCACGGGCCGGCCCACGGCCACCTACGCCGCCGTATTTGCCAACAACGGCCCGGCCCAGGCGGCCAATGTGACGCGCACCGTGACGCTGCCCGCCGGCGCTACGCTCAGCAGCATCCAGCTGCAAGCCATTCAGAGCCAGGGCGGCAGCTACAACAGCAGCACGCAGGTTATCGACTTCGGCACGGTGGCTACGCTCGACAGCAAGGCCACCAGCGTCTTCCAGTTTGGCTACACGGCTTCGAACACGGGTAGCGTGGCCAACGTCGTCAGCACCACCAGCACTACTACCGCCCAGGATGCCAGCAACGGCCCCGGGGCCGCGCCCGACCAGTTTGCCTTTGCCGTGACCAACAACGCGACCTCGGACCTGGCTACCAACGGCGTGGCGGTGTCGGCCAGCTCGGTGCGGCCCGGCCAGCAGGCGTCATTTACCTTGAACTTCATCAACTACGGCCCGGCCGACGCGGCGAGCGCCCTGCGCTACGCCCAGCTCACGCCCGGCCTGAGCGGGGTGTCGGTTACGAACGACGGGGTGTACGACCCGGCCACGGGCATCATCACCTACCCCTCGATTGCTATGGCCAACGGGGCCTCGGCACCCTCCACGGTTACGTTTACGGCTCCGGCCGGCGGGCCGGTCAACATCAGCGGTAGCCTGAGCGGCGGCGGCAACTCGGCTTCGTCGGGCATTTTCGGCAACAACCAGGCTACGGGCAGCATTGCCGTGGAGCCGGTGGCCGACGTGGCCACCACCATCAGCGGGCCTGCCACCGCGGTGGCCGGCAACCTGGTAACGTATGCCGTGACCACGGCCAACAACGGCCCGTCGGCCGCCGCCGCGGTGGTGCAGACGGTGCAGCTGCCCCGCAACCTGAGCGGCGTGTTCGTGTCCAACAACGGCGCGTACAACGCCAGCTCGGGGGTAGTTACCTTCCCGGCCCTGGCCTCGCTGGCCAGCGGCGTGGCGCTCAACAATACGGTTAGCTTCGCCATGCCGGTGGCTTCGTTCACGGCTTCGGCCAGCGTAGCTACTACCACCACGGAGGTAGCCGGCACCACGGCCAACAACTCGGCCTCGGCCCCGGCTACCAGCTCGACCTCGGCCACTACCGACCAGGCCAATGTGTACACCTTGCTGAATTTCTCGGACAAGAACGTGGCCCCCGGCACGCCGCTGACTTTCAGCGTCGTGACCGGCAACTACGGCCCCCAGTCGGCCCAGAACGTGGTGCAGCAGCTGTCGCTGCCCCCCGGCCTGAGCATCAGCAGCATCTCGGGCGGTGGCACGTATAATGCTGCTACCGGCGTGATTACCTTCCCGGCCCTGGCCAGCCAGGCCAGCGGAACCAGCGTAACCAATACGGTGGTGCTGACGGCCCCCGCCACCGGCCCGCTGGTGGCCATGGCCAGCGTAGCGAGCGCTACCTCCGACCCCATGCCGGCCGACAACGTGGTGAGCCGCAACGTTGACATCCTGAGTGCGGCCGACGTGGCTACTACTTTGGTAGGCCCGGGCGTGGCAGCATCTACGCAGGTGCCGACCTTCACGGTGATGACCCTCAACAAGGGCCTGGTGCCCGCCCTCAACGTGGTGCAGACCGTGTCCATCCCGGCCGACTTTAACCCCGCCGACGTGACGGTGAGCAACGGTGGCACCTACGACCCCGCCACCGGCGTCATCACCTGGCCCAGCGTGGCTGCGCTGGGGGTAGGCGAAGCGAAGACCTACACCTACAGCTACGTGGCCCCGGCCCTGCCCTCGACCGATGCCAGCGCCCCGCGCACCATCGTGAGCCGCGCCAGCGTCACGACGGCCTCGGCCGACGCGGTGAGCGCCAACAACTCGGTAGCCGTGGGCACCGACATCAAGTGGAATGCCGACGTGAACGTGGCGGTGGCAGGCCCCACCACGGCCGTACTCGGCAATAACGTGACCTTCACGGTATCGACCATCAACAACGGGCCGGCCCCGGCCGCCAACGTGGCTACTACGGTGCGTATTGCTACCGGCCTCACCAGCGTGGTAGCCAGCGGCGGCGGCGTGTATGACGCTGCTACCGGCCTGGTTACGTTCCCCACCATCGCCAGCCAAGTGGCCGGGCCCACGGGTGCCGTCACCAACACCATCACGGTGCTGGTGCCCGACCGGCCCATCATCGGGGTGTCGGCGGCGGCTAATAACGCGGCCAACGACCTCAACCTGACCAACAACGCCGCTACGCTGGTTATTCCGGTATCGCCGCGCACCAGCAGCCAGGCCGATTTGCAAACCACTATTGCCGCGAACGTGTCGTCGCAACTGGCCGGGCAGCCCATCGTGCTCACCGTAACGGCCACCAACGCCGGGCCCGGTGCCTCGAACCTGCGCGAGCGGGTAACGCTGCCCGCCGGCCTCAGCGGCGTGACGGTGCTCGACGCCAACGGCAGCGCCCTGCCAACGGCCTACGATGCGGCCAGCGGGGTTGTGACTTTCCCGGCGGTTACCAACCAGCCGGCAAACACTACCCTCACGTACCGCATCACCGTTAGTAACCCCGGCAACGACCCGCTCGTGGCCACGGCCGTTATCAACGGCAACCTCTCGGACCCCACGCCGGGCAACAACACGCAGTCGGTGAGCGTGGCCATCGTGCCCGTGGCCGACGTGGCTACCCGCCTCAGCGGCCCGGCCACCACGCTGCCCGGCAGCCTGGCTACCTATCAGGTAGTGACCCTCAACAACGGCCCCTCGCCGGCCAGCGCCGTGGTGCAAACCGTACAGCTGCCCACCGGCCTCACCGACGTGAGCGCCTCGGGCGGCGGCACCTACGACGCGGCTTCGGGCCTCGTTACCTTCCCCCGCATTGCCACGCAGGCGGTGGGCAAGTTTGGCGAGGTTACCAATAGCATCAGTTTCACCTTCCCCACCACGGCCTCGACCCTCACGGCCACCGTGGCGAGCAACACGGGCGAAAATGGCGCTACCGCCAATAACAAGGCAGCCGTGACCACTACGCTGGCCGACCAGCTGCCGCTGGCCAACACCATCACCAACCGCCTGCAAGCCCCCGAGGGCAACACGGCTAATCCGCTGGCGATTTCGGCTCTCACGGGCTACGACGCCGACGGCTCGCTGCGCTCGTTCACCATTGCCTCGCTGCCCGCTACCGGCACGCTGGCGCTCAATGGCACGGCCGTGCAGGTAGGCCAGGTTATCAGCGGGGCCAACGCGGCCGGCCTCACCTACGACCCGGTGGCCACGTTTGTGGGCAATGCCTTCTTCACCTACTCAACCACCGACAACCTGGGCGTAGTCTCGGTGCCCGCGCTGTATACCATTGCCGTGGGGCAGGATAATGCGTCGCTGTACACCACGACGCCGGTGAAGGGCGGGGCCAACCCCTACCAGAACGGCGACGTGCTGGCCAACGTGTTCGACGTGAACGGTGGCACCTACGACGCGGTAACGCTCACCGACAACGGCGTGCGTAGCGCCAGCTCGCCCGACAACTCGCTGCCCGCCGGCACCCAGCTCGACCCGGTGACGGGCCAGCTGACGGTAGTGGACCGCACCTTGCTCGTGACGGGCACGTATCCCGTCACCATCACGACGGTAGACGCCCACGGCGGCATCACGACCCAGACCGTGCCGGTGCAAATCGGGGCCTACCCCCTGCCCGTCGACCTGACGCGCTTCGACGCCCAGGCCGCCAGCACCGATGCCCTGCTCAACTGGGCCACGGCCCAGGAGCGGCGCAACGCCGGCTTCCAGCTTGAGCGCTCGTTCGACGGGGCTACGTTCTCGCCGCTCGCCTTCGTGGCGGGGGCCGGCACCAGCACCCAGGCGCACACCTACGCCTACACCGATGCGGGCGTGGGCGAGCAGCACCGCACCGTGTACTACCGCTTGCAGCAGCGCGACCTCGACGGCAAAACCAGCTACAGCCCGGTGCGGGTGGTAGCCTTCGCACCGCAGGCCGCCGCCGCCAGCGTGAGCCTCTACCCGAACCCCGCCGCCGACCAAACCACGCTCGACCTGACGGCGCTGCCCGCCGGCACCTACCAGGTGCGCGTGCTTGACCTGGCCGGCCGCCTGCTGCAACGCCACACCCTGAGCGGCGGCCTCAGCCACCAACTCACGGTAGGCGAGCTGCCCACCGGCTCCTACCTGGTGCTGATTTCCAGCGACACGCTGAAAGTTTCGCGCCGCCTGAGCAAGTTCTAGGGGCTGGTACGCTGGGTATTTCAAACAAAAAACGCTGGCCGCTTGGCCAGCGTTTTTTGTTTGCTTAGGGGCGAGCGCTGCCGGCCAGCCTGGTAGCGCGGCGCTCGCAGCGGCCGGTCTTTTCGTATTTTTACCCACCCTGTCTTCTCGCTTATGTCCGCCGCCCAACCGCTTTCCTGGCCCCAGCGGCCCGAGCCTACCCGCCGCTACACGCGCGCCGAATACCTGGCCTTCGACGAGCAAGCGGAAGGCCGCTGGGAATATTTCGACGGAAAAATCACGCCCGTCGGGGAGCCTGGCATGGTAAACCAGCTGGACCCTACGTTTATGGCCGGGGCCAGCCCCACGCACTACGAGCTCAGCCGCCGCCTCAATGGCTTGCTGTTTGGCCGCCTGCCAGCTGGCTGCCGGGCTTTCGCCAGCGATGCCAAGGTTCATATTCCGCTCACCAAAGGCTACGCTTACCCGGACACGGTAGTAGTCTGCGGCGACCTGGAGTTTGAAGACCCCGCCGTGGCGCTACCGTCGTTAACGAACCCCGTCGTTATCGTAGAGATTCTCTCCGAATCGACGGCTGACTACGACCGCTTCGGCAAGTTCGCCCGCTACCGCAGCATCCCGAGCCTGCGGCAGTACATCATGCTGGACTCGCGCCGGCCGCAGGTCGAAATCCTGTCCCGGCAGGCCGGGGATGCTTGGCTCTACGAGGCACTAGCTCGCCCCGCCGACCGCCTCAACCTGGCGGCAGGCAACTGCGCGCTCACCCTGGCCGAGCTGTACGAGGGCCTGCTCGCGTTTAGCACCGAAACCAATTATTAGCTGGCAGCTGTGCCTAGCAACAGCAGGGCCGGTCGTTGACAACGACCGGCCCTTTACGTATGCCCTTGCCCAGCCCTACTGCTGGCTGGCGCGGAAAAGCTGCTGCTTTTCGTCTTTCGACAGGCTTTCGTAGCCCGAGCGCGATATTTTGTCCAGGATGGCGTCGACGTCCGTGGCTTCGGCCGATTTGGCAGCGGGCCGGCTGGCGCCGCCGGTGCGGTGCGTCACCTTCATGCCACCGGCCGGTCGGCGCTCAAATAGCCGGCCCACCCAGCTGCCCACGGCATGCACCGGCCGGCCGAGGTCGCGGCCCGCTTGCTGCTGCTTGATGAACACGTAGCCCAGCAGCGCGCCGCCCAGGTGGGCAATGCCGCCGCCCGGGTTACCCTGGAAGATATTGGCCACCGACAGCACTACCACCACCACCAGGGCTATCCACTTGATTTTGACCGTTCCGAACAAAAACATCACGAAGGTGTAGTCGGGCAGCAGCGTGGCCGCCGCCACGATAATGGCCACCACCGAGGCCGACGCGCCCAGCATGGGCGCGCCCACGCTGGAAGCAAAAACCGGCAGCACATTGTAGAACAGCAGGAAAGCCGCCGCCCCCGCGAGCGCCCCCAGGATGTAGACGCTCAGCAGCCGCTGGCTGCCCAGGTACTCGCGCAAAAGCTGGCCAAACCAGTAGAGGTTCAGCATATTGAACACGATGTGAAACAGGTTCTCGTGCGTGAAGGCGTAGGTTAGCAGCGTCCAGGGGTGGCGCAGCAGCACCCGCAGGTCGGACGAGAGTGCGAACTGCGGAATGACGCGGGTATCAAATGCCTCGTTGGCCTTTGACAAGAAGAAGCCGGCGTGCACGATAATGAGCACTGTAAACACCAGCACGTTAATTATAATCAGCTGGTTGAGAACATTATCGCGCCGCGAAAAAGCATCGCGGATATCCTGAATTACACTCATTAGGCGGAAGGAATAGGTTAGTAAAACTGCCGGCGGCCCCGCTCCCAGACCTTAATAATAATAAACCCAATGAGCAGGCCGCCGAGGTGGGCAAAGTGCGCCACGTTGTCGCCGGGCGTGCGGTGCACGCCGGCGTAGAGCTCATACAAGGCGTAGAAGAACACAAAATACTTCGCCTTAATGGGAAAAGGGAAGAACAGAAGCATCAACTCGGTATTAGGGAAGAGGTAGGCGAAGGCGAACAGGATGCCAAATACCGCGCCCGACGCGCCGACCATGCCGCCGCCGGGCGAGGTCAGTATCTCGTTCAGCACGCCCTGCACGGCCTTGGTAGCCGAGTCGATATACTCCGCGTTGCGCGGGTCGTCGTGCATGGCGCGGGCCAGGGTTTGGTAGCCCGAATACTGCGGCGCGTAGTTTTCAAAAAACTGCGACAGCCCGCCGCCCGAGGGCTGCTGTGCAAATTCCACGGCGGCCTGCTGTATCTGGTGAATTTCGTAATAGCGCACGCCCTCGTAGAGTAGGCCCGCGCCGACGCCGCACACCAGCCAAAATATCAGAAAGCGCTGGCCGCCCCAGCGCTGCTCCAGCATCGGGCCGAAGGAAATAAGCGCGAACATGTTGCCAATCAAATGGCCCCAGCCCGCGTGCAAAAACATGTACGTGACAAACTGCCACGGGTAGAAATACGGGGAGGAAACGGGGTAGAGCGCCCCGAACTGCGTCAGGTTCTGAACGAGATTACCGCCGATTACGAGGACTAAGACGTTCGCGATAAGCAAATTGCGAACGGTAGGCGTGAGATTGAACATAAGATGTAATGGGCAGAGAGCGAGCCGTAAAATCCGGCTACGTGCCGGGCTTACGGAAAAAGTCGGCCAACTGCTGCCCATCCAGCAGCACCACGGTAGGGCGGCCGTCGGGGGTGTAGTTGGGCACCTGGCAGGCAAAGAGCTTATCGACCAAGGCGCTCAGCTCCACATCGGGCAGGCGGGGCTGGCTGGTGGCCTGCGCCACGCGCCGGGCCAGGGCGCGGGCCAGCGCCTCGCGCCGGTCGAGCTTGAGCGGGGCCGCCCCACTGCGGAACTGCTCGATGAGGCTTTCGAGCAGCTCTTTTTCGCCCTGGGCGGGCAGGTCGGCGGGCACGGCCTCAATGGCAATGGTGAGCGGACCAAACTCGGCAAAGCGGAAGCCCAGCAAATGCAGCGGCTGCGTCAGCTCCTGCAAAATGGCGTAGTCGGCGGGCGAAAACGTGAGCGGCCGTGGAAACAGCAGCGCCTGCGAATGCACCGCGCCCCGCTCCTGCCCCGCCGCGTACTGCTCGTAGAGAATGCGCTCGCGGGCGGCCTCCTGGTCGATGAGCATCAGCCCCGACTTCACCGGCAGCAGCACGTAGCGCGTGAGCACCTGCGTAGCCCGGGGTGAGTGGGTGAGCGGATGAGTGGATGAGTGGGTAGCAGCCAGGGCCGTGGCGGGCTTCAGCGACGGCTCGGGTGCGCCGGCGTGCACAAACGGCAGCTCGGGCAGCACAGGCGCGGGTACGGCCGCGGGCGGCGTGGGGGCCACGGCGGGCGGGGCGGCGGGCTCATCGGGGCGCACGGGCTGGCCTAGCTCGCGGTAGAAGGCTTCGAGGTCGCGCTTGGCTTGCTCGGTAGGGCGCGGCGGCCCCTGGCGCTCGGGCGCGTCGGCGCGGCTTTTGCCCTGGCGAGCGGCGGCCGACACGGAGGCGGAAAGCGCGTCGGGGTTGAACTCGACGTGCCGGGTAGGCGCGGGCAACGCCGAGCTACCGCCCCCGCCAGCCGGGAAACCCGTGCTGCCGCCCGCCGTGCGCAGCGGCCGGATGGGCGCAAAATTCACGTCGCCCTCAAAGTCGAGCGACGGGGCGAGGCTGTGAATACCCAGCGCCTGCCGCACGGCGGCCCGCACCACCGCGTACACCGTTTTCTCGTCCTCAAACTTGATTTCGGTCTTCGTGGGGTGCACGTTGATGTCGATGGTCTTGGGGTCAAGCTCCAAGAACAGCACGTAGAACGGGTGCGTGTCCTTGGGCAGCAAACCCTCATAGGCGGCCAGCACGGCGTGGTTGAGGTAGGCCGAGCGGATGAAGCGATTATTGACGAAGAAAAACTGGTCGCCCCGGCTTTTCTTCGCCGACTCGGGCTTGCCGATGTAGCCTTTCACCGTAATGAAGGGCGTAACTTCTTCGCAGCCCGCCAGTTGTTCCTTATAATTATTACCCAACAAGGCCACGATGCGCTGGCTGAGCTTGCCGGCCGGCAGGTTGAACACCTCCAGGTCGTTTTGGTAGAGCGAAAAGGCAATTTGCGGATTGGCCAGTGCCACGTGCTGAAACTCGTCCAGGATGTGACGCATCTCTACCGCGTTGCTTTTCAAGAAATTGCGCCGGGCGGGCACGTTGAAAAACAGGTTTTTGACCGCGATGCTGGTACCGTCGGGGCAGGCGGTGGGCGTTTGGCTGCTCACGGCCGAGCCCTCCACCAGTAGCAGCGTGCCGGTTTCCTGCCCGCGCTGCTTGGTGCGAATTTCGACCTGCGCCACGGCCGCGATGCTGGCCAGCGCCTCGCCCCGGAAGCCCAGCGTGCGAATGCGAAACAGGTCTTCGGTTGAGCGGATTTTGCTGGTGGCGTGGCGCTCCAGGCTCATGCGGGCGTCGGTGGCCGACATGCCCGAGCCGTTGTCCACTATCTGCACCAGCTGCTTACCAGCCTCTTTCACAATGAGCTGCACGCTGGTGGCCCCGGCGTCCACCGCGTTTTCAAGCAGCTCCTTCACCACCGAGGCGGGGCGTTGCACCACCTCGCCCGCCGCAATCTGGTTGGCGAGGTACTCGGGCAGCAGTTGAATGATATCGGGCATTTTCGTGGGGCTGTTCGCTTGCAGCTGCTAGCTAGTGGCTTTTAGGCGGTGGGGCGGGCAATAAACCTGCGTAATCGCCCTACCTTTGCGGCTAATTTTGCCGGCTCGGCAATAATCAGCGGGTGCTCTTTGGAACCCCCAGGCTAGCCTGCCGGTTCCGGCCAGCAAAAGTAGCCCGTTCGGCCGTTGGCTACCTATACCAAACCCAAAAGCTACCGGCTAACCGCTAGTAGCTAACAGCTTAAATTACCTGATGCGCGTCAACTTCCGGCTCCTCTCTCTAGGCTTGTTGCTGAGCGTCACAGGGTTGCTACTGAGTTTTGTAAAGCCTACCCCAGCCCTGCCCGACCCGCTGCCCAACGGCCCCGCCGAGCAGCGCTGGGTCGATAGCGTGTTCAACGCCCTTACGCCCGAGCAGCGGCTAGGCCAGTTTTTCATGGTGGCGGCGTATTCCAATCGCGAGAAGGCCCACGCCGACCGCATCGAGCGGCTGGTGCGCAACCAGGGCATCGGCGGCATTATGTTTTTGCAGGGCGGCCCCAAGCGGCAGGCCCTGCTCACCAACCGCTTTCAGGCGGCGGCCAAGGTGCCGCTACTCATCGCCACCGACGCCGAATGGGGCCTCGACATGCGCCTCGACTCGACCATGCATTTTGCCAAGCAAATGACGCTGGGCGCGATGGACGACGACCGCCTAGTGTACCAGATGGGCCGCGACCTGGGCCGCAAGCTGCGGGCGCTGGGCGTGCACATCAACTTCGCGCCGGTGGTCGATGTCAATTCCAACCCCAACAACCCGGTAATCGGCAACCGCTCGTTTGGCGAAAACCAGGACCACGTGGCCGCCCTCAGCGTGCAGTACGTCAAGGGCTTGCAGGGGCAGCGGGTGATTGCGGTGGCCAAGCATTTCCCCGGCCACGGCGACACCGACACTGACTCGCACAAGGCCCTGCCAGTGGTGAACACCGACCTGGCCCGGCTTGAAAAAGTGGACCTAGTACCCTTCCAAAAGTCGTTTGAGGCCGGGGCGCTGGGCGTGATGATAGCGCACCTGTACATCCCGCTTTTCGATACTACCAACGCCAAAACCACTACCCTCTCGAAGGCGCTGGTAACGGGTTTACTGCAAGAGAAGATGGGTTTTAAAGGCCTAATTTTCACCGATGCGCTGAATATGCGCAGCGTGAGCAAGCTCTATAAAGCCGGCGAGCTCGACGCAATGGCCCTCGCCGCCGGCAACGACATTCTGCTTTTTTCGGAAGACGTGCCGGCCGCCCTCACCCGCATCACGGCGGCTGTCGCTGCTGGCCACCTCAACCAGGCTGACCTCGATGCGCGGGTGAAGAAGATTTTGCGGGCCAAGTACTGGGCGGGTCTCAATCAGTACAAGCCCCTGAACGTAGCGAAGGTGCGCGACAGCCTCAACCTGCCCGACGGCCGGGTGCTGGCGCAGTCGATATTCGAGCACGCCGTGACAGTGGTGAAGAACGACGACAAGCTCCTTCCCTTCCAGCGGCTTGATACCCTGCGCATTGCGGCCATCACCATCGGCACGCAGGCCGAGGGGCCGTATGCTACTATTTTCAATAAGTACCAGCCCGGCACCGTGTACGCGGTGCCCGACCGCTACGCGCCCGATTCCACGTTCAGCCGCATTCAGGCCCGCCTCGGCGATGCCAATGTGGTGGTAGTGAGCCTTCACCAAATGAACAACACGCCCACCCACAGCTACGGTCTGGGCGACGGCGCGCTACGCTTCCTCAAAAGCCTGCAAGCTGACCCCAAGCGCAAAACCGTGGTAGTAGCGATGGGCAATGCCTACGGCCTCAAGTATTTGCAAAGCGCCCGCACGCTGGTCTGCGGCTACGAAGACCACTACACCGCCCAAATCGTGGTGCCGCAGGTGCTGTTTGGGGCGCTGCCGGCGCGGGGCAAATTGCCGGTTACGGTGTCGGAAAACCTGAAAGTGGGCACCGGCCTCGCCACGCCCGACCTGCACCGCCTGCGCTACGCCGCGCCCGAGCGCGAGGGGCTCGACTCAAAAATCATGAGCCAGATTGACCACATCGCGCTCGAAAGCATCGTGACCGCCGCCACCCCCGGCTGCCAAGTGCTCATCGCCAAAAACGGCACCGTGGTCTTCGACCAAAGCTACGGCTACGGCACCTACGACCAAAGCCAGCCCGTGACCAACAGCACGTTGTACGACCTGGCTTCGGTGACGAAAGTGGCCGGCACCTTGCAGGCCATCATGTACCTCAAAGACCAGGGCAAGCTGAACCTGGAAGAAAAAGTGAGCGCCTACCTGCCCGAAATGGCGCGCACCAACAAGCGCGACATGACCGTGCGCGACGTGCTGCTGCACCAAGCCGGCCTCAAGCCCGGCATCCCGACCTGGGAGCGCACCGTGGCGGCCGGCACCCTCAAGCCCGCTTACTACTCCAGCCAGCGCTCCGACGACTTCCCCAACGAGGTAGCACCCGGCGAGTTTTCCATCAAGGCCGCCGACGACTCGGTGTGGGCCTGGACGCTGCGCTCGACGCTGCTACCCAAGACCAAAGGCAAGTACCCGGTCGAGTATTCCGACCTCAGCTTCATCATTATGAAGCGCCTGAGCGAGAAAATCCTGGGCCAGCCGCTGGCCGAGTTCCTGCCCAACAAGTTTTATAAGCCGCTGGGTTTGGGCACGATGACGTACAACCCGCTCACGCGCTTCCCCAAAACCTGCATCGCGCCCACCGAAAACGACACTTACTACCGCCGCGAGCAACTGCAAGGCACCGTGCACGACCAAACTGCCGCCCTCGTGGGCGGCGTGGGCGGCCACGCTGGCCTCTTCGCCACCGCCAACGACCTGGCCGTGCTGATGCAGATGAACCTGCAAAACGGCCGCTACGGTGGCACCAGCTTCTTCCAGTCGCCGGTGGTGTCGGAGTTTGCGCGCCCGCAGGTGGCCGGCAACAAGCGCGGCCTGGGCTGGGACCACGGCGACCCTAGCAAGCCCGAAGGCCCCACCGCCCGCCTCGCGCCCGCCAGCACCTTCGGCCACACTGGCTTCACCGGCACCTGCGTGTGGCTCGACCCCGACAACCAGATTCTCTACGTGTTCCTCTCCAACCGTGTGTACCCGGACGCGGGGAACGTCAAGCTGCGGACGTACAACATCCGCACGCGGATACAGGAGGTGATTTACAAGGCAATGGAGGCCAAGAGCCCGAAGGGATGAGCGTAATATTCAAAAATTAAAATTATTCCTATATTTGCACATAACAACTGCTTACATCACACACCGGTATTATACCGCTCTAAGCGATGTATGGGCTCTAATTACATAGTAATGTTATGATTGACACTATAACCATTGAGCGGTTTAAAAACATTTCACGTATCGCGCTTAAACTAGAAAATATAAATATTTTAGTCGGCGCTAATAACGCGGGTAAGAGTTCTATACTACAGGGAATTCAATTTGCTGTTGCCGTTGCCCAAACTACATCGCTGGATGAGTTTAGCACAGTAGGATGGAAGAATAGTATTCTATCTACTTCTTTGACAGCAAATCAAATTATTTATTCTCCTATTAAGGATATTTATGCCTTAGGAAGTGGAGGGAGTTTAAGCCAAGATGCAGATAAGGCCATTATGGTAGAATTTGCAGAACGCGATAGTGGACATTTGGCAAAGTTTTCCTTGAGAAAAGGAAGAAATAAGAACTTGCTTACCTCAATAGAAGGAAAAGACTTAGGGAATACTATCAGATACTTAGATAATCCCTATTCTATATACGTACCAGGCTTATCAGGAATTCCCGCAGCTGAAGAACTAAAAAGCGAAGGCGTTGTAAGAAGACTAGCAGCGAAAGGAGATGCAAATAATGTATTTCGCAATGTATTATGGCTTCTAAAGCAAGACACAAACAAGTGGGACGCATTTATTTTAGATTTCAAGGATATTTTCCCAGAACTCGATATCACTATTACTTTTGATAAAATAAAAGATGAATATTTAAATGCATTCATTACATCTAATTCTAAATCTTTCCCGATAGATGCTTTTGGAACAGGTGTTTTGCAAATAATTCAAATTTTATCTTATATACATTTATACAATCCTAAATTACTTATATTAGATGAACCTGACAGCCATTTACATCCAAGCAATCAAAAAATATTAGCGGAGAAGTTGAATGATATCACAGCGCGATTAAATTTTCAAATTATCATAAGTACGCATTCTAGACATCTCCTAGATTCATTTAGAGATTACGCGGCTGTTCATTGGATATCTAATGGAGCTTTAAACAATCAGGACTATAGTTTCATCAGTGTACTTTTAGAGATAGGTGCTCTTGATAGAGGAGACATACTCAATAAAGGCTCGTCAAAGTGTGTAATCCTAACGGAAGATGCTCGTACAGAAAAGCTAAAATCAGTTTTAGCCGCTAATAATTTTAACTTGGCAGAAACAGAGCTATGGTCTTATGAGGGATGCTCAAAACTTGATACAGCAATAGTATTAGCCGCTTTTATCAAGAAAAGCGCACCAGGCACAACTGTTCTAGTCCATCGAGATAGAGATTATTTGACTGATGAAGAATGCGACTTAATAGCTTCGAAGGCCAGTGCAGCCAATATAGAAATAATGTTTACTATCGGCACTGATATAGAGTCTCATTTACTTAACCCCCATCACATTACTAAAGTATATACTCAACTAAATCTAGAACAAGTTGAAAATCTGATTGATAAGGCTACTGACAAAGTAGAAGAAAAATCACTAAGAAATTTTATTAATGCCGCAACTCAAGATGCATTACAGAAGCAGTACGCCGGGGGAGCCAGAGTTGATAATGGCCAGATTGCATTAGATTGCACTTCCAAGTATAGAGCTAACAAGCCAAGATATAGACACGGTAAACAGGTCTTTAAGATTTTAAGAAATCAACTAGAAGTGTCCTTTGGGAAAGGAGATTTATCTATAGCTACCGAAGATTTAAAATTACAAAGTATTCTTGATATTCAGGCAAGGATATGGCCTGCTTCATAGATTCGCAACTACTAGAATTCCCTAATTGGCAGGTTTTGTAATTTACACCTGCTGTGAAATCTCTCATTTTTCTGCAACCGCCTCCCCCGCCAGCGCCTCGCGCACGAAGCCTTGCTTCAAATGCTCGTACAGCGAGTGCGGGTCGATGAGGGCGGCTACGGCCTGGGCCAGCAGCGCCCCGAGCAGCAGCTGGAAGATGGCCGAGTGGCGGTCCGTCATTTCGAGCACCAGGATGGCGGCGGTGAAGGGCGAGCGCACCACGCCGGTGAGAAAGCCCACCATACTCACCAGTATCAGCAGGTTGCGGTCGAGCACGGGCACGCCGGCCAGGCGGGCCAGGCCATCGCCGAGCAGCGCGCCCGCGCTGAGCGAGGTGGCAAACACGCCGCCCGCTCCGCCGCCGCTGTAGCTGAGCACCATGCCCGCAAAGCGCACCGGAAACAAGTAGCCCGGCGACTCGCCGTTGTTCTGAAACAGCAGGCGGTTGATAATCGGCTTGCCGGTGCCTACCGCATCGGTACCCACGAAGTAGGCCAGCGTGGCCATGAGCACGCCGCAGCCCAACACCCAGCCCACCTGCGCGCCCAGCGTGGTGAAGCGGCGGCGGTACTGCCCCACCGCCAGCAGCGTTTTGGCGAACACGGCCCCGGCCAGGCCGCAGGCCATCGCGCAGGCCATCGCCAGCACCTGAAACCAACCGCCCGGCGAAGTCACCTTCGGGAAGCCCAGGTAGAGGTATGTGCCCAGAAACTGCTGCGCCGTGAGCCCCGCGATAATAACGGCCGCAAACACCGCCATGCGAAAGCGCGATAAGTGCACCTGCGTCAGCTCTTCCACCACAAACACGATGCCGCCGAGCGGCGTGTTGAAGGCCGCCGCCAGGCCGGCCGCCCCGCCCGTGACCAGCGCAATCTGCCGCGACAGCCGGGGCCAGCCCGCCGGCTGCAAGTTATTGATAGCCCGAAAGATGGCCGCCGACACCTGGATGGTCGGCCCCTCGCGCCCAATCACGCCGCCGCCCAGTAGCAGCACTACGCTGCTGAGCACCTTCACCACCGCTACGCGCACGCTCAGCAGGTAGCCGGCGTAGCGGTGCCGGGTGGGCGTCGAGAGGTCGATGCCGGCCATCACCTGCGGAATGCCGCTGCCCCGCGCCGCCGGGGCCAGGTAGTACACCAGCGCCCACGAGGCCAAAAACGCCACTGGCACCAGCCCAAACGCCTGCAACGGCAGCCGGTTCAGCCAACCAAAGCTTATTTGCTCGGCCCAGGCAAACGCCTTTTCGTAGCCCACCGCCGCCACGCCCGTCAGCAGCGAGGCTATCCAGAAGGGCAGGCTTTGCAAAATGAGCCGCCGCACCCGCGGCGTGTACAGCGGGCGAATGAGGTAGCGGTCAAACCAGGCCAGCGCGCGGGCGTAGCGGGACGGGGTTGCGGAATCGGGCATTCCTGCAAGGTACGGGCGGCGGGGCGGCGCGGGTCCCGTTGCTCGCACCATGCCCGCGAGAAAAACGAATATCAGGGCAGTTTCATCTTTTCAGCGCCCCCTTGTGCAACGCTTCGTGTTCGGCTGTAATCATAGTGCTACGCACCTTATTTCCTTTCCCCATGAAGCCCCTAGCTACCCTTCTCGCCGCCAGCTTGCTGCTGAGCGCAGCCACGGCCTCAGCCCAAACGTCTTTCCATATCGGCGGGCGCGGCGGCCTCAACCAGGCGCAGCTGGTGACGCACGGAGCGAGCAATGATTATCCTAGCCGAACCTCCGATGCATCAGCGCTATATGCGTGGCAAGCGGGAATAACGCTAGAAGCGCGCCGTGGAAATTTTGCGGTGCAGCCAGCTTTACTCTTTTCGCAGAAAGGCTCACGGTTTTCCACTGTCAATACTATCGTTGGCTTTGCGGGAACCGATACCTGGAAATCCACGGGTACCAATCGCTATAACTGGGTAGAACTGCCTCTGCACGTCGTATACACGCAGCACGGCGACCACGGCCTCCAGCTTTTTGCCGGCCCCTACGTGGCGCTGGCAGTAGGCGGGCACCAGCAGGGTAACACCACCCATTACTCGTGGACGGGCGCTACCGACGATAAGCCCATTGACCAAAAGCACTCTTATAATTCTCTTTCGGATGGCAAGCGGGTGGATGCAGGTCTCAACTTCGGGGTTGGCTACCGGCAAGGCCCGCTGCAAGTGCAGCTGAGCTACGGACTAGGGCTGCGCAACCTGCGTGACCTAACCCAGCGAGTCGACTCAGAATCTGGCAGCTACGACGCGGCCTACAACCGCGTGGCCCAGCTCACGGGCACGTATTTTTTCGCGCTGTAGCGACTACTGCCCGGCCGGCCATACGTTGTCGGCCGGGTAGCTGTCGGGCACGTAAAGGCTGCCGAGCGTGACGCTTTTGATGGCTTTGCGGCCGGCTACGGGCACTTTTACGGTCTGGGCGTTTTGCCACACCGCGATGGTGCGGTGGATTTTCTCGGTGCTGCCGTCGGCAAAGGTCACGGTGAGGTCTACGGGCACGGGCTTGCTGCCCTTGGCCGTGACTACGATTTCGGCAGCGGTGTTGCCCACGGCCGGCGTTACGCTCGTGATGCCTAGGTCAGGGTAGCCGCCCTCGAAAAACCAGCGCTGCCAAAACCAATCGAGGTTTTGCCCGGCTCCGGCATTCATGGAGTAAAAGAAGTCGTAGGGCATCGGGTGCTTGCCGTGCCAGGTGCGGATGTAGGTGTGCAGCGCCTTGGTAAATAGCTCATCGCCGAGCAAGTCCTTGACGTACAAGTAACCTAGGCCGGGCTTGGGGTACGAATTGAGGAAGAACGGCGTGCCGGTTTGCTGCGTTGTCAGGGTCACGATGGGCAGGTCGTCTTCGGTGGCGGCGGCGCGGGCGTAGGGTACCATGCCGTAGTCATCGACCAGCTTGGAGTCGATGAGGGGCGAAATCAGCCACTCGCCGATGGTGGCCCAGCCCTCATCCATCCAGCCGTACTTGGTTTCGTTGATGCCCATGTAAAACGGGAACATCGTGTGAAAAATCTCGTGGTCGGTGAGCGTAATGGCGTCCTCGCGGGTGCTGGTGGGGTTGTCGTTCACCATCATGGGGTACTCCATCTGGTCGAGGCCGTCGAACACCGTTTCGTGCGAGTAGGGAAACGGCCACTTGGGGAAGGTGTAGCTCATGGCCTCCACCGTGCGGCGCCCAAACTTGGCTACCTCCCGAAAGTCTTCGTGCTTGGCATTATACACGGCATCGACGCGGGTGCGGCGCTTGGTGGCGGGGTCTACCACGAGGCTGCTAGCGTCCCAGACGTAGTGGTCGGCGGTGGCGAATACAAAGTCTGTGACATCATGGGCGTCGAAGTGCCACGTGTTTTGCGCGTTGGGCGCCGTGGCATCGTGTCGCCGCGCCTCGGTGCTGTCGATGATGGTGGTGAAGCCATCCTTCTTCTCAGCGGTGCGCAGGCGGGTCAGATACTTTTTGGTGAGCACCTGGTCGGCATTGGTCAGGTCGCCGGTGGCCCAAACCAGGAAGTTGCGCGGCACCGTGATATCGACCGCGAAGTGGCAAAAGTCATTATACATCTCCGGCCCGCCGGTGTACGGAATGCGGTTCCAGCCGTCGATGTCATCATATACCGCAATACGCGGGAAGAAGTACGCCACAAATGCCGCCCCCGGCTCGACCTCGCCCGTGCGCTGGTGCGAGCCCTTGTTGAGTGTGTACGAATACGTAACAGCCACCTGGGCCGTCTGCCGGGCACCTAGGGCGCGTGGCAGCGGCACTACCATATTGGTATTGTCGATGGCCAACTGGCTCACGTCCAGCGCTTGGCCATTGATGCTAAGTTGCGCGATTTTGACGCCATCGCTTAGGTCCTCGGGTGCAAACTTGCCCGAGCGCGGGGCGCCCTTCTGGTAGATATTAGGGTAAAGCTTAAACCACAGCTGGCGCAGCGAATCGGGGCTGTTGTTTTGGTAGGCGATGTTGACAGTGCCCGCTACCAGCCGCGTGCCGGGGTCGAAGTTGACCTTAATAGTATAGTCGGCCGTGTTTTGCCAGTACTTGGGGCCCGGCTGGCCGGTGGGCGAGCGGGTGCCCCGGTCGTAGGTGGCGCGCAGGTTGCGCGGCACGGGCAGCGGCGCCTGGGCCAGGCTGGTGGTGTAGGCCAGCCCTAGGGCCAGCACGGAGCCGAGAAAAGGAAGCTTTTTCAACAACGGGTCAAAAGAGAATAGAACGAAGCGCGAAAGGCCATAGAAATAGATGCCTCGCGCCTGGCGCCAGCGTATGCTTACGGACGCAAGGCATTGCATTGCGTTTCTAGGTCACTAAACGGCTGCTTTAGCGAGGCTAGGAGGCCCGGCACAAAGTTAGGCCACCCGCCCACGCCCTACCCCGGCCGCCTGCCGCATCCAGCAGCCCGCCAGCGCCGCTACGCCCCCCACCAGCCCGCCCAGCACGGCCGTGACTAGTACCAACACCCAGCCCCGGCCACCCAGCGGCAGTAGCTGCGCCACCCGGTGACTTAGGATGCTGGCGCTGTTTATGTTGAGCCACGCCGCAGTAAGCAGCCAGCCCAACCCAACGCCCGCAAAGCCCGCCCCGAACGCCCGGCCACCCGTGCTGCCTAGTGCGGCCGCTAGGGCGAAACACAGTGGCGCAATCACCCACCAGGGTAAGAAAAGCTGCGCCAGGAAGGCTAAGATTAAAATCGAGATAAAAAGTCGCATAGTGCTAGGTATCTTTCAATTGAGAACGTTGGTCATGCAGAGCGCAGCGAAGCATCTCGCATGGCGCAGTAATCTCTGACGCTAGCAACGATGTGAGCGAGATGCTTCGCTGCGCTCTGCATGACCAACTTTTTTAATTGCGCCTACAACGAAACGGTAGAGATGCTTCGCAAGCTCAGCATGACAGATGGTTAGGAAACTCCACACTCAGATATTACTTCGTCAGCGTCCAGCTGCCGCGCAGGCGCGGGTTGGTTTCGGTGGCCGAGCGCAGGAAAATCAGCTCGTTGAGCTGGCCCACGCGCCAGGTTTCGAGCATGTCGTCGTAGGCAGCCGAGCCGGGGTTGCCGCTTTGCCCGCCAGGGAATACGCCGTAGGCGCGCACCTGCGGCCCTAGGGCCACCACCATGCGCCACGAGGGGCCGTTGCGCTCAGACGTGGCATTCACAATACCCGCGCCGCCGCCGCAGTCTAGGTCTAGGTGGCCGAAGCCGGGTAGCTGAAGCATGTGCAGCACATCGGTGCCTTTCTGATTTTTCCAGGCCCATTTGGGACCTAGGGGGCCGTATTTGCGGGTGAGCGAGTCGGTGGCGAAGCGCAGGCTGCGGCGCACCAACTGCGGTAGGGTTTCGCGCTGTGGGGTGCGGCGGTCGTCTATCCAGGGGCTGTTTTCCTCGTGCAGGAGCAGCTGCTTGGTGCGGTCGCGGGCGGGGTAGCGCATTTCGAGGCCGGTGGCTTTCGGGCCGAAGTCATCGCCCCAAATGCGCTTGACCAAGCTGTTATACCACAAGTCGTACACGCTGGGCGCCAGGGCGTCGGCGTTGTACTCATAGTTCCAGCGGCGCATTTCGGCCAGCACCCGGGCCTCGGGCGAGGTGGCGGCCACTAGCGTATCACCGTTGGCGGGGCCGGCTACCAGCTCCAGCAAGCGCGGCAGCAAGAGCTGAGCGGTGAGGTTGAGGTTGTCGTTTTGCAGCATCCGCAGGCTGTCGGGCGTGGCCTGGGTCATGCGCGCCAGGCGCGTATTGATGCGGTGCGAGCGGTCGTAGGTGCCGTCGCCGTAGTTCCAGTTGAGGTAGTAGGGGTAGTCGGGGCCGGTTGAAAACTGGTTGGCCGACGATACGAACTGGCGCGGCGGGTTTTTCACGTGCGGGTTTTGGGCGGCCGGAATCCAGCCTTGCCAGTCGTAGGCCGGGTCGGTACCGTCGAGGATAAATTTGCCCTGCTCGCGCCACTTTAGCGGAAAGCGGCCGTTGGGCCAGATGGCAATATCCTTGTCGGCGCTGGCGAAGATAAAGTTCTGGGCCGGTGCGCCATAGATGGCCAGCGCGGCGGTGTAGTCCTGGTAGTTGCGGGCGCGGTTGAGGCGGTAAAATGTGCCTACTTCGTTGGCCGCGTCGTGGGCAGTCCAGCGCATGGCGTGGGCCACGGGCACCTGGCCCGGCAGAAAAGGCTTCTCAGGCTTATCGTACACGATGGGGCCGTGGTGGGTATACAGCACCGTGTCGAAGCGGTCGGGCTGGCCGCGCACCTTGATGCGCTCCACCACCCGGCGCACGGGTTTCCAGCGGCCGCCGTGCCAGTACTCGCGCCGGGTATTGTCCTTGAATTTCAGCTGGTACCAGTCGAGCACGTCGGCCGCCACGTTGGTAACGCCCCAGGCTACGCGCTCGTTGAAGCCGATGATGGCCGTGGGCGTACCCGGAATGCTGACGCCGTACACGTTGACGCCCGGCGCCACCAGCTGCATCTGGTACCAGATGCTGGGCAGGTTCAGCTGCAAGTGCGGGTCGTTGGCCAGCAACGGGTAGCCGGTGGCCGACTTGGCCCCGCTCACCGCAAAGTTGTTGGAGCCCAGTTCGGGGTCGGGCTCGTGCTGCGGCACCAGGCCCGACATCGCCGCCGCGAAGCTAGGCGGCGTGGGCGGCACCGGCAGGGGCTGAAAATCGAGCGGCGTGCCCACCGGCACAATGGGGTCTTCCTGCTCCGGGTAGTCCGGAAACAGGTCCTTCACCACGGCCGGGCCGTACCGGGCCAGCGCGTTGCTCATGCGCAGGTCGTCGGAGCGGCCGCTCAGGTCGAAGGCCATGTACTTTAGAATCAAGTAGCTGTTGAGTGGCTGCCAGGGCTCGGGGGCATAGTCGAGCAGCTTGTATTCGAAGGGCAGCGTGCGCGGGCTCAGCGTGTTGATGTAGGCGTTCACCCCGTCGGCGTAAGACGTGACCACAGTGCGCGTTACGGGGTCCGTCATGGCCGAGTCGAGCGATTTGCGCGCCCCGTAGGCCAAACCCATGCGCCGGAAAAAGCGGTCGGTTTCGAGGCGGGCCGGGCCTACTATCTCGGCCAGCCGCCCGGCCGCCACGTGGGCGATAAAGTCCATCTGCCAGAGCCGGTCTTGCGCCGTGAGGTAGCCCTGGGCGTAGTACAGGTCGTGGTCGTTTTGGGCAAATACGTGCGGCACCCGCTTGTCGTCGTAGCGCACCTGCACGGGCGCTTGCAGGCCCGGCAGCTGTAGCGTTTGGGGCGCGGCAAAAGCGTCGGCCGCTTCGCCGTTTTGCCAAAAGCCCCGGAATGGGCTCAGCAGCTTGCCGAAGGGCGGCAAGTCGCCGTGCTTGGTATTCAGCGCCCAGGTCAGCGCGATGGCGGCCAGGGTAGCGAGCAGGGCTTTAATCCAGTGGAGCATAAGCGGTTTGTTTTCAAATTAGAGCCTCGCACACGGTTGTCATGCTGAGCTTGTCGAAGCATCTCTGCCGCTTCATCCAAGCCGTTCAACGATGCGATAGAGATGCTTCGGCAAGCTCAGCATGACAACCGTGTACAAGCTAATACCTACCCTACTGCACGGTGTTGCGCGGGTCGGGCTTGGGCTGCATCTCGTAGTTGTGGGGCGGCTGGGCGCCGGCTAGGTTTTGCACGAAGTAGTCCCAGCGGCGGCGCGTCATGTAGGGCGAATACTGCGCAAAGCCGTGGTGGGCGTTGGGGAATACTACCAGGTCGTAGCTCTTGTTGGCCTTGGTGAGGGCCTCGACTACCAGCCAGGTGTTGTAGGGCGGCACGTTGTCGTCCATCAGGCCGTGGGCCAGCATCAGCTTGCCTTTGAGGTTCTTGGCAAAAGTGGCGTTGGCCTGGTTGTCGTAGTTGGTGGTGCCGTCGGGGTTGGTTTTGAGCAGGCCGATGTAACGCTCGGCCCAATCGTCTTCGTAATTGCGGTTTTCGTGGTTGCCCGATTCCGAGATGCCTACTTTAAAGAAATCGGGGTAGCGGAACATGGCCGCCGCCGTGGCGTAGCCGCCGCCCGAATGCCCCCAGATGCCCGCCCGCTCCAGGTCGATGTAGGGGTACTTCTGGGCTAGCTGCCGCATGCCGCTCACTTGGTCACCTAGGGTATTTTCGGCCATGTTGCCGTAGCAGGCATCGTGGTAGCTCTTGCTGCGCAGCGGGTTGCAGCTGCCTTCTATCACCACCACCACAAAGCCCAGCTCGGCCAGCGCCTGGTTGTCGTTGCGAGCCGCCGAAAACGACCAGTTGCCCACGCCCCCACCCTGCGGGCCGGGGTAGATGTAGTTGATAATCGGGTATTTCTTGGCTGGGTCCAGCGCCGTGGGCGTAAACAGCAGGCCGTAGAGGTCCGTCTGCCCGTCCTGCGCTTTTACCGTGATGGCCGTGGGCGCCTTCCAGCCGGTGGCCGTGAGGCGCGAAATATCGGTTTTCTCTAGGGTCGAAATCAGCTTGCCATCGGCCCCGCGCAGTACCGTGGCACCCGGCTTGTCGGGCTGCGAGTAGGTGTCCACGAAGTAGCGGCCCGAGGGCGCCAGCGCCACCTGGTGGTTGCCGGCCTCGGGCGTGAGCAGGGTCAGCCCCTTGCCATCGAGCCCGATGCGGTAGAGGTGCGCGAAGTAAGGGTTACCGGGCTCGCGCCCGTCGGCCAGGAAGTAGAGCTGGCGCTTGGCCTCGTCTACACCCAGCAGCTGCGTCACCACGAAGTTACCCTTCGTAATCTGGCGCTTCACTTTGCCGGTGCCCGCGTCGTAGAGGTAGAGGTGGCCCCAGTTGTCGCGCTCCGAATACCAAATAATTTCTTTGGTTTTGGGCAGGTAGCGCCAGTTGATGGCGCGCTGGCCCGATTCGTACTGCGTAGGCACGGTTTCCTCAAACACCTCGCGCACCGCGCCGGTGGCGGCGTCGGCCAGGCGCACTTTTTCCTGCTTGTGGTCGCGCGAGGTCGAGACGAAGGCCAGCTCCCGGCCGTCGGGACTCCAATCCACATCGTCGAAGGTGCCGCTGCTCGAAATATCGTCTGAGAGCGAGCCGCGGTGGGGGTCGGGGGCCACTTGCAGGCGCACCACTTTCGGGCTATTCACTTCGATGATTATCCGCTCAATCATGGCAATGTCCTTATCGCCGGGCAGCGGGTATTTCCAGGCTTCCAGCTTGGGGTGGCCTACGTTGGTGGTCACGAGGTACATGTCGCCCACCTGGCGCTGGTCTTGGCGGAAGGTAGCGATTTTGCGCGAGTCGGGCGACCAGCGCAGCACCGGCGCGTCGCTGTGGGTCCAGCCGGCGTTGTCGGTAGCGTAGCCGTAGTCCTTGGCGCCGTCGGTGGTGAGCTGGGTGCTTTGGTTGGTTTTGGTATCGCGCACCCACAAGTTGTAGTCCTTGATGTAAGCCGCCAGCTGGCCGTTGGGCGACTCGACTTCGTTGCGGGCGTTAGGGTTAGCCTGGGCGGCTGGCGTAGCGGCGGGGCTCAGCTGCCCGCTGCCTAGGTCATACTGCCAGCGCTTGCCCGCTGCCGCGAAGGCCACCGACTTGCCATCGGGCGCAAATGCAAGGTCTAGGTTCGGCAGCCGGTTGGCTTCGTAAGTTTTGCCCGTGGCCGTCGAGAGCGCGGCGGCCAGCCTGGCGTGGTCGAAGGCAGCGGTGCGGGTTTTGCGGGCCGGGTCTACCAGCACGTATTCGCTGCCCTTGGCCGTGAGCACGCGGTACCAAAACCGGTCGTTGGCGAGCCAGTGCGGCTGGCCGGGGGCACCATCTACCAGCGCCTGGGTATTATAGCCCATAAACTGCTCGGCGCGGGCATAGTCTTGGTCGGTGAGGGCGGGCCGCTGCTGGGCCGCAGCCGTGGTAGCAATAAAAAGCGTGGCGGTGGCCACGAGGCCCGGTACGTAGGAGGGCATAAGCTTGGTGGGGAACAAACTAAACGTTGGCATTATTCGAAGGCGAAAGGTAGCGCGGTTTGCCCTACGGTTGCACCCGCGCTATACTACTCGGTCGGGTGAACCTCACCCCCCGGCCCCCTCTCCAAAAAAGAGG
>NZ_DASTEP010000243.1:0-65240 GCF_035709525.1 Hymenobacter sp.
AAGTGCCGGCGGCGCTCATGTTGAGCGAGCCCACGGTTACGTTTTGGGTGGCGCCCGCCGCCAGCGTGCCCGTGCTCAGGGTCTGGGTCAGCGTCTGGGTGGCGGCCCCGCTCACTACCACCGTCACGGTGGCGGGGTTGGTGGCAAAGTCCAGCGTTTGCGTGCCGTTGTTGCGGATGCTCACTACCACGCTTTCGGCCGTGCCGTAGCAGCCGGCCGTGCCGGGCGCTACCAGGCCCGCGATGCTCAGGTCGACGGCCACGCCGCCCGCGATAAAGCTACCCTCATCGGCCCCGATATCGGGCGTGGTGGTGCTGCGCACGTCGTTGTCGAAGTCGGTGGTGATGCCGCTGATGGGCTGGGCCCGGCCCTCGGCCAGCGTGGGCACGGCCGGGTCGAGGTGCAGGAAGGTGGCCGCCGTGCCGGTGGTGCTCAAAAAGGCAACGTCTTCGGTTTGCGAAGAAGCTTCGCGGGGCGCTACCAGCGTCTTGTAGGCCGCCAGGGTTTGGGCGGCGTTGGTGGCCGTGGTGGTGCCCTCCACGTAAATCAGGCTGGTCGCCGACGGCGTGCCCGCGTAGTAGAGGTTGTTATTGGTGGCCGCGGCCAGGTTGGTAGGTGCCGCGCCGGCCGTGCTGCTGCTATTGCGCAGCGCCGCCGTGTAGCCGCCGGTGCCCGCCGCCGTGCTTTTGTTTACCACGATGTTGTTGCGCAGGTCCAGGGCCGTAGTGGTCGAGCTCAGGTTGATGCCCGACGTACCAAACGTGGCGCCCGTGCTGGCCGCGCTCAGGCCGATGGTGTTGTAGTAGGCATTCACGGCCGTGCTGCCCGCCACGTTCAGCCCGATTACCGCGTTGAGGCCCGTGGCGGCCGGGGCCGTCAGGCCGCCAATCAGGTTGTTGGCCACGGCATACGTGCCGCCGGCCAGGATATTGATGCCGAGCACGCTGCCGGCCGCGCCGGTGGCGCTCAGGTCGTAGAGCTTGTTGCGGCTGACGGTACTGCCCGCGCCCCCCCCCGAGGGAATATACAAGCCCGTTACGGTGCCGCTGCCCGTGGCGATGGCCAGGCCGCCCACGGTGTTCTGGGTTAGGGTCTGCACGTCGCTGCTGCCGGTGCTAGCTGTCACGATGCCGCGCAGCACGCTCGTAGTCGAGGTGCTGGTGCCGCTGATGGTGAGGCCCGTTATCGTGTTGTTGCTCAGCGTTTCGCTGGTAGTCGAAGCCGCCGTGCTGTTGATGCCCACCAGCGTGCCCGTGGTGGTCGAGGTGCCCGCCGTCACGATGGCGTTGTTGCTAATCGTGTTGCCCGTGATGGTGGTGAGCGCCGTGCCCAGCGTGATGCAAAACAGCGAGTTGCTGGCCGTGGTGCCGGTCGGCGTTTTCCGGTTGCCCGAAATAGTGTTATTCGTAATCGCGACCGGCGTCGTGGCCGATATGATAGTCGACGAAATCAGCGTCATGGTGCCGGTGCCGGCTATCACGTTGTTCAGCACGCTGTTGCCGCTCAGCGTCAGCGCCGACCCGCCCGAGCTGGTGATGCCCGTAAACACCCCGGTAGTGGCCGCCGCCGCCGTGCTGTTCTGCACCGTGTTGCCCGTGATGTTGACCGTGGCCGCCGTGGCCGCGTTGGTGATGCCGAGCATCGTGGCCGTCGTGGCCGTGGCATAGGTCAGCTGCACCGTATTGCCGGTGATGTTCACCGTGTTGCCGCCCGCCGGGCCGCCCATCGTGTTGTCGATGCCCACGAGCTGCGCGGTAGTGCCGCCGCTGGCCAGCGTGATGGTGTTGTTGGTGATGTCCAGGTTCGACGAGGTGCCCGCCGGGGTGTACACCCCGCGCAGCGTGGCCGTAACGGTGCTGGCCGCCACCGGCGTCGAGGCCGTGGCCGAGGTGTAGCTGAGCGTGCTGTTGAGCGTGTTGCCCGCTATTTTCAGGCCGTTCTGGTAGGTGCCGCCCACGCCCCAGCCGGGAGATGTGCCGCCAAAGTTGCCGACGGTGTTGCCCGCCGTCACCCCGATTTCGTTGTTCAGGTCGTAGTTGGCCGTAGTAGTGGCCGAGTTGGCGGCGAAGTAGATGCCCACCAGCGCGTTAGCCACCACGTTGCCGTAAACCTTGTTGGCCGAGTTGGCGCCCGTGGTAGCCGTGGCCACCACGGCCGTAGTAGCCCCCGCCGCCGAGGGTGCCCCGTAGATGCCGAAGGTGCCCACGTTGGTTTTGTTCAGCGTCACCACGCAGTTGCGGATGGTGTTGAACTGGCTGCCATCGGTGGCCGATGCCCGAAACAGGGCAATGCCAAATTCGGCCTGCTGCGTGGCCGTGGTGTTCGCCGCGTTTTCGGTCAAACTCAGGCCGTCGATGGTGACGTAGTCGGCCCCCACCAGCGACAGTATCGCATCTAGGTTGGTAGTAGTGCCCACCCCGGCCGTGATAACGGGGTTGGCCCCGGTGCCGGCTTTCTGAAACACGATGGGGTTGGCGCTGGTGCCCGTGGCCGTAATGGCGCCCGCCGTGGGGCTGGCCAGCGTTTCGGTATAGCCCGCCGCGATGTTAAACGTGACGCCGCCCGCCCCCACGCCCTGGGCGTTGAGGTCGGCAATGGCCGCCGCCAGCGTGGCGTAGGTGCCCGGAATGGTTTTGGTACCCGACAGCTGCGCGTGGGCGCCGGGCGTAGCCAGCAGCACCAGCGTAGCACCCGCCAGCCAGTGGCCCAGCCGGTTGCTAAGTAAGGTTGTTCGCATATAAAGCGGTAAAAAAGGAAAAAAGGGGGAATTAAGAAGAAAATAAAAAACCCTTGGCATAAGCCAAGGGCCGAAGATATACCCCGATAATGCGTTATAGCAGCTTCGCCGTGAGGTACTGACAGCCAGCAATTCACCTACTCTTCACCAAGGTGCTGGCCGTCTTATTCATCCGGCAGAATGTTCACGTCCTGCACCAGCACCATTTTCTCGATTTCGCGGCCGCGCCGGGTGTTGGCCAGGCCGCCAAGGGCAGTTTCCTTGTAGCGGGTTTCCATGCTCTGGCCCACCTCGCCGAGGGCCGCCACGCACTGGTCGACGGGGATAACCGGGTCGACGCCCGCAATGGCAATCTGGGCCGACGAAAACGCGATGGCCGCCGCCGAGGCATTGCGCACCACGCAGGGCACCTCCACTAGGCCCGCCACCGGGTCGCACACCAGCCCCAGCATGCACTGAATGGTAATGGCCACGGCGGCAAACACCTGCTCGACCGGGCCGCCCAGGCAGTACACGATGGCCCCGGCCCCCATCGCGGCGGCCGAGCCGGTTTCGGCCTGGCAGCCGCCCACGGCCCCGGCCAGCGAGGCATTCTGCTCGATGATGAGCGCGATGCCCGCCGCCACCAGCAGCCCTTCCAATATCTTCTGGTCGGGCAGGTGGTGGATATTTTGAATGGTCGTGAGCACGCCCGGCAAGATGCCCGACGCGCCGGCCGTGGGCGCGGCCACCACGCGGCCCATGCACGAGTTCACTTCCTTGGCCCCGAGGGCACTCACTACCAGATTTTTAAACTCCGGCGACAGCACCGTCACGGGCGAGGCGGCAATCTTCTTGGCCCCGTTGTTTATCATGCCCGAGCGCGAAGTCATGTCGCCCGTGAGGCCGGTGTGCACGGCGTCGCGCATCACGTCGTAGGCGCGTTGCAGGCCGGGCCAGATGTCGGCCTCGCTCGCGCCCTTCTGCTCGATTTCGTAGGCCAGCACGGGCTGGTAGAGCAACTCACCGGTGGCGGCGCAGTGCGCCTGCCAGGAGGCAAAATCGGTGAAGAGAAGCGACATAAGGGGTGGGAGCAAAAGATTGGGTTAGCGCAGCAGCTACAACGCAGCCGCCGCAAAATTAGCTCGGCAGGCGGTGGTAAATTTCGCTGTCGGCTATCTTCATGGCCTTCTTCCCTACCCACAGCAAGCTATCGACGACGGGAATGAGCAAGGCGGGCCCGGGCAGCTCCACGAGGGGCACCAGGCGCGTAATCCAAGCCTCAATTTCTTCATCAGACTTGAGGCCCGGCCCTTTGTCGGCCCGCAGCACCAAGATGAAGTAGGGCTTTTCGTCGGCCAGGTACTTCAATTGCTTGCGCACGAGCCAGGCCCGGCCCACGCGATGGGCGGAGTCGGCCAGCACGGCCAGCAGGGGCGCCAGCTCGGCCTCGGGGAGGCGGTGCGGCAAAAAGGTATCCTGCGGCGTGCAGCCCTGGCGCTCGGCCTCCACCAGGTCGGTGTGGTCGGCGTGGCTGAGCTGCCGGGCGCTGAGCTGGCGGGCGGCGTCGCGGTCGCCCTGGCGCTGGTGGTAGGCCTGCTGAATGGCCAGCCCCGGCCCCACGAAGTCGGCCTCGCGGCGCATGGCTTCTTCCAGCAGCGGCAGGCCGGCCGCATCGTCTTGGCTAACCAAAATGCGGCCCACCGCAAAGCGCGCGGACGAGCCGTACTTGGCGGAGTCGAACAGCGCCCGGTACAGCGGCAGCGACTCGGCCTCGCCCACGTGGTCTTCGGTGAGGTCGGCGTGCCGCCAGGCATCATCTTCGCCTAAAGCTAAGCCACTTGCTATCTTTTCACTGAGCTCATCCAGCTTGGTGCGCTGGCCGCGCAAATGCTCGTGGCGCTCGCGCCAGATGGCAGCGCGCTCGCGGCGCCACTCGGCGTCCAGTTCTTGCGCCAGGGTGGGCAGGCTGGCGCCTAGCCAAGCTTCGGCGGCGGTGGTGGCGGGCGGGGCGGGGGCCGCCACGGCCTGGCCCAAGGCAGCCAGGCGCTCGCCCAGCGTGGGGTGCGTGTCGAAGGGGTCGGGGTCGGCCTCGGCGGCGCGGCGCAGCAGGGTGCCTTCCTCGTCGGTAGGTAGGCGGGCGGTGCGGGCCACGGCCAAGAGCTGGCTGATGGGGTCGGCGGGCGGGGCGGGCGCGTGGGCCAGCGACTTATTCAGGGGCTTCCAGTAAAAGCGGTCGAGCGCGGGCTCGCGCACCTCGATGGCGCACAGCGCCTCGGCCAGCGCGGCGGGGCTGGTAATGCGGGCGGCCGCCGCGTCGGCTTCAAACTCGGCCGTGCGCCGCAGCGGGTGCGACCAGGCATTGAAGCGCGGCACGTACCAATCGGTGAAGCCCCGCACGATGCTGCGGCGGCCCGACTGCTCCAAATTGCCCACCAGCTGCGCCCACGACTGATTGACGCGGTACACGAGCGCCGCGAAGCGGCCGTGCCCCCCGCGCAAGTGGCCCAGCTCGTGGGCCAGCACGGCCGCGGCCTGCTCGGGCGTCAGGGTTTGGAGCAGCGGCAAGCCCACCAGCACGTAGTTGCGCGGCCAGCCCAGCAAACCCAGGCGCGGCAGCTGCATGGCGGCGGCGTTGTAGTCGGTGGTGAGCACGATGCTGTGCACGGCCGGGGCGCCCAGGGCGCGGGTTTGCGCACGCAGCAGGTCGTGCAGGGGGCTGGCCTCGGCGCGGCTCAGCGGGCGGCCGGCGGGCGGGTCAAACTTCACCCACAGCGAGCGCAGCAGCGTCCACACGAAATACACCAGCGGAATGAGCAGCTTCAGAATAACCCCGCCTACCCCGATGGCCACCACCGCCCACACCAGCCCGCCCAGCAGCCCCAGCGAGCCCAGCAGCAGCAGCGCAATAAAGCAGTAGCCGAGCACCACCCAGCCCTGCACGCGGCGGCGGTAAGCGGCGGGGTTGGCCTGGGCGCGGGGCAGCAGGTCGGTAAGCTTGGCCGCGAAGGCCTCGTGGGTCATGCCGGGCATAAAAAAGCGCGAACCAGCGGGTTAATCCGCCAATTCGCGCTCAAGCTACGCCGCCCGGGCGGCGTTCGCAAGCTAGGCCGGGGCCTTTTCGGTTACGAGCTTAATCGACGCCGAATTGATGCACAGCCGCAGGCCGCTCGGCGGCGGGCCGTCGGGGAAGACGTGGCCCTGGTGGGCGTCGCACACGTTGCAAAGCACTTCCACGCGCACCATGCCGTAGCTGGTGTCTTTCTTGTAGCGAATGGCACTTTCGTCGACGGGCTGCGTGAAGCTGGGCCAGCCGGTGCCGCTCTCAAACTTGGTGCGCGAGTCGTAGAGCGGGGTGCCGCAGCACACGCACGCGTAGAGGCCGGCCTCGTGGGCCTCGCAATATTCGCCGGTGAAGGCGCGCTCGGTGCCGTGCTCGCGCGTGACGTGGTATTGCTGCGGGGTGAGCTCCTGCTTCCATTCGGCATTGGTTTTTTCGACGCGGCGGGGCGGCGCGGGGCTGCCGTGGTTGGCCAGGCGGATTACATCGTTCCAGGTTTGCATATTGGTTTGGTCAAAGTGAGCTTGGGAACTGGAAAACGCGCGCGCCCGCCGGATAGTTGCCGGGCCGCTAGGGCAGCACCTCGGGGCCGTCGTGGGTGCGCCACCGCCGCCACTGCTGCCGGGCAAAAACCCGAAAGGCGGGCGGGGCGGCGGCAAAATCTTGCTCGTTCTGGTACAGGCCTTCCGCCTGCGCATCGTCGGCGCGCTGCCGGGGCGGCAGGCTGTCGAGGCAGCACACCGGGCCGGCCGCCCGGCGCTTGGCCCGCGCCAGTTCCGCGGGCCCGCCCAGCAGTAGCAGGGTCGAGCCGCGCAGCGCGTACTTGGCCGGGCCTTCGTGCATAATCAGCTTGAGCGCGGCCGGGTCAACGCCGCCCCGGCAGGCCAGCGCGTAGAGCACGGTGGTTTCGGTGCGGCCGTTGCCGTCGAGGTCGGTGATGCTGGTGCTGCCGGGCAGCAGGCCCAGCGTCAGGTCGAGCGGGCAGTCGGCCACGGCATCCTGCAGCTGCCACAGCTGCTGGTAGCTGCTGCCGTGGCGCACGTACTGGCGCACCAGCAGCTGGGCCGTGCGCCCCGCGTCTTCGTCCGCAGGTGGCGCGGGGCGGCTGGTGCGCGCCGCTACCAGCAGGTTTTCGCCGTTGGCATCGTGCCAGCGCCAGGCTTCGAGCAGCTCGCCGGCCGGGCGCAGGGCGGCGGGCAGCTGCGCCAGCTTGAGCGGCTGCCGCGCTAGGGGGCGCCCGGCGGGGCTGGCGGCGGGGGCGGCGGGCCCCGCCGGGGCCTTTGGGGCGCTGGCGGCTGGCTGCTTTTCGGAGCAAGCCGCGAGGGCCAGCACGCAGAGAAGATATTTGTAGGATGGCATCGCGGGGCCGGCGCGGCGCAGGTGCGCTGCCGCTTCCGGCCCGCATATTTAGCACTACCCGCATGAAACTCCTCTCCGCCGCCCAAATCCGCCAGCTCGACCAGGCCACCATTCAGGAGCAGCGCACTACCTCCACCGCCCTCATGGAGCGCGCCGCCACGGCCGTGGCCGAGTGGTTTCTGGCGCGCTTCGACCTTTCCGACGCCCCCGACGTGCTATTGCTGTGCGGCCCCGGCAACAACGGCGGCGACGGTCTGGCTTTGGCCCGGATGCTCTACCACGCCGGCTACCCCGTGCGCCTGGGGCTGCTGCCCGCCGCCAGGTACTCCGACGACTACCAGTACAACCACCACGTACTGCCCAAAGTCATTCCCATTCAAGAGCTTGGCCTGGATAGCCTGCCCGAGCTGCGGCCCGAGACGCTGGTTGTGGATGCCCTGTTTGGCACCGGCCTCACGCGCCCGCTGGCCGGCGTGGCCGCCGCCGTGGTGGCACACCTCAACGATAGCCGGGCGCGCGTGGTGGCCATCGACCTGCCCAGCGGCCTGCTGCCCGATGCGCCCCAGCCCGACCCCGCCGCGCCCGTGGTGCGCGCCACTTACACCGTCAGCTTTGGGCCGCCCAAGCTGGCTTTTTTGCTGCCGCAAAATGCGGAGCACGTGGGCGAGTGGCACTCAGAAGATATTCGCCTGAGTGAGACCTTTATCGAGCAGGCCGATACGCCCTGGCACTACACCGCCCTGCCCACCGCGCCGCCCGCCGACTGGCCGCCCGCACCCGCCGGGCACCCCGAAATTCAACTGCCCAGGCGCAACAAGTTTGCTTATAAAAACACCTTCGGCCACGCCCTGCTGCTGGCCGGCAGCCGGGGCAAGGTGGGCGCGGCCGTGCTCAGCGCCGGGGCCTGCCTGCGCGGCGGCGTGGGCCTGCTGACGGTGGCCGTGCCCGGCTGCGGCTACGACATTTTGCAAACCACCCGCCCCGAGGCTATGTGCCTGGCCGACAAGGAAGCGGACTTCCTCAGCGAGCTGCCCGACCTGACGCCCTACCAGGCCGTGGCCATCGGCCCCGGCCTGGGGCAGCACGAAGCCAGCCGCGCCGTGCTGGAGCGCCTGCTGCGCGAGGCTACCGTGCCGCTCGTGCTCGACGCCGACGCGCTCAACCTGCTCGGCGCGCACCGCGAGCTGCTCGATTTACTGCCCGAAAACACCGTGCTTACGCCCCACCTCGGCGAGTTTGCGCGCCTCACCGAAAAAACTCAGGACGACTACCACCGCCTCGATTTGCTGCGCGAATTTGCCCAAAAGCACCGCTGCATCGTGGTGCTGAAAGGGGCCTACACGGCCACCGCCGCGCCCGACGGGCAGGTGTATTTCAACGGCACCGGCAACCCCGGCATGGGCACCGGCGGCAGCGGCGACGTGCTCACCGGCCTGCTGCTGGCCCTGCGCGCCGACCAGCGCCTCGATGCCCTGCTGGCCGCTCGCCTAGCCGTGCTAACCCACGGCCACGCCGGCGACCTGGCCGCCGCCGAAACAGGGGAGGCTGGCTTGGTGGCCGGCGACCTGGTGGCGCATATCGGGCCGGCGCTGCGGGCGCTGGAACGCCCGGCGTAGCCGGCGGCTGGTCGGCCGCTCCACACAGGCTATATAACTCATCAAGTTGCGGCTAGCCCCAGCGGGGCGACCCATCGGTAGTAATTACCAGTAGCACGTGAGTCAAAGCCCCGTAGGGGCGACCCAACCAGTCGAAAGGGTCGCCCCTACGGGGCTTTGCTACGTTGGAGCGGACGATTTTCTACCGACGGAGCACCCCGCTGGGGCTGCGGCTAAAATCCCCCAACTTGGGGTATATAGCAAAATATTCTTCTTCCCGTGCAACCCTGGCCGTGCCGGGCCGGCTCCCTTTCAAAAGAAGCCGCGCCCGGCGCGGCTTTGCTATTCTTTTCACTTTTACCTGTTTGCCGTATGAACCGACTGTTTACCCGCTTGCCCGGCGCGTCGCTGCTGCTGGGGCTGCTGCTGCTGTTTTCCTGCTCGCAGCAGCAGGAGGCCGTGCCCGAATACTCGTACTTGCAGTACGCCACCTACCGGCCGGTGCTGATGACGCGCCCCGCGCTCGAAAGCTCGGTGGCCACCCTGCCGCCCCAGACCATGCGCCACCCCGGTAAAATCTATTTGCGCGGCGCGTATGTGTTTGTCAACGAGAAATTTGAGGGTATTCACGTCATTGATAATACCAACCCGGCGCAGCCGCGGCCGGTGAGTTTTTTGCGCATTCCCGGCAACGTGGATTTGGCCGTGCGCGGCAATTTGCTGTACGCCGACAACGGCCCCGATTTGGTGACGCTCGACATCAGCGACCCGGCCCACGCGCAGCCCACCGGCCGCGTGCGCGACGCCTTCCGCGAGCTGCCCATGCCCGTGACCGGCCCGCTCGAAGAAGCCTACCAGCCCGGCAACCGCCCCAGCAGCTCAATCGTCGTGGGTTGGCGCACGCTTGCGCCCGGCGAGGCGGTGCCCATGCGCGTCACCTACACCGCGCCCCGCGGCGGCCCGATGGTTTTCAACAGCGGGTTCGCCACGAGCACGGCTTCGGCACCGAGCCCTGGGGCGACGGGCGGCACCGGTAAGGGCGGCTCGATGGCCCGCTTCGCCATTCTGGGCCAGACGCTCTACACCGTGGACGACGAAAGCCTGCGCTTGTTTGACTTGCAAAACCCGGCCGTGCCCACCGTAGGCAAGCGGGTGCAGCTGGTGCCGGGCATCGAAACGATTTTCCCGACCGGCCACCACCTCTTTCTGGGCACGCAGCGCGGCATGTACATCTTCGACGTGGCCACGCCCACGGCCCCGGTGCAGGTGAGCTTCTACCAGCACCTCGTGAGCTGCGACCCCGTGGTGGTAGATGGCCGCTACGCCTACGTGACGCTACGCTCGGGCCGCACCTGCGGCGGCGGGGCCAACGTACTGGAAGTCATTGACCTCGATGTACTGAGCCAGCCGCGCCTGGCCCGCGCCTACCCCATGCTGAGCCCGCAGGGCCTGGGGGCCGAAAGCAGCCGCCTCTACGTGTGCGACGACGGCCTGAAGGTGTTCGACACCAGCCAGGCACCGGCCCTGACGCAGGTGCAGAAGTTCGCCACCAGCCTCACCGACGTCATCCCCAACGGCAACTACCTGCTGGCCGTGGGCCCGGGCGGCCTCTACCAGTACCAAATCGGCAGCACGGCCTTGCAGCAAGTGAGCGTGCTGCCCATCGTTCCCTAAAATGGCTTGTTTTTTTTGCTACCCCGCCCCGGCCCGCGTGGCTGGGGCCCTGGGCCTGGCGCTGCTGGGGCTGCGCGCCTCGGCCCAGGCCCCAGGGGCGGGCGGGGCACTCAAGCTTACGCCGCAGCACCTAATAATGAGCGGCTTGTGGCTGGAGGCCGAGCGCGCGCGCGCCGGGCACCCGGGCCAGACCTTCACGCTGGGGGCGCAGCTGTACTGGGGCGGGGCCGGCCGGCCCGACGTGCCCTTCGACCCGGCCGACATCAACCGCGACCGTACCGTGCGCGGCGGCGGCCTGCTCGGGCAGCACCGCTTTTACCTGGGCACTAAAGCGGCGGGCAACCCGGCGCAGCCGCTGGGCTTCTACCTGGGCTATGGCCCGCAGGTGCAGGTTTTTCGACTGAGCTTCAGCCGGAAATGGCACGAGGAAACCGGTCCTAATGGCCTGCCCTACCTGGTGCTGGGGCAGCCGGTGCACTACCACGAAACCGTGCTGCGCTACGGCGCGGCCGGGCAGGCGGGCTACCAGTTTGCCCTCGCCAAGCGGGTGCTGGTAGACGTGTACGCGGGCCTGGGGCTGCGCAAAAGCCACTCGTGGTCAAGCTTCGGCGAAAGCCAGTTTCGCAGCGGGCCCTCCGACTACGCGCACCAGGGCCTGTACTTTCCGGCCGGCTTCAAGGTGGGCGTGACGCTGTAGCCGCCCGCTACTGCGGGTGGGTGCGCAGCCACTTGCGCGCCTCCTGGTACACCTCCTGGCCATCGTCGCCGTCTTCGACCACGGCGCGGTAGTAGCGGCGGGCGGTGGGCAGGTCTTTGTCTTGGGCGGCGAGGCGGGCCAGCCCGGCCTGGGCAAAAATGTAGTAGCTCTTTTTGGCCATGCCGGCCTGCTCCGAGTACACGATGCAGCGCTGGTAGTAGTCTTTGGCCTGGGCTACGTCCTTGTATTTGAACTGCATAAGGTAGCCCATGATGTAGGCCGCCGCCCGGCCGGTGTAGGCCTCGTAGCCCACCTGCCCGGTAGCGTATTTCTGCAAGATGCTCCGGCAGGCCGTTTCGCTTTCGCCAAACTTGCCCGTCTGGAAGCCTAGTTTGGCGTAGTCGAGCTGAAAGCGCGAGTTGTCGGGGTACTGCCGGGCCAGCTGCTGGGCCACTTTGTAGGCTTCCTCGGGCTGGTTTCCGCGGGTACTGTTGAGGATGTTAACCAGAAAAAACCTGGCCTCGGGGCCGGTGTAGAAGGCGCTCTCACTGGTTTGGCGCAGCTGGGCCAGGCCGCGCTCGCGGTTGCCCTTCGGAAAGAAAAACAGCACCGGCCGCAGCCACGGATACTCCTGCCCTATCCACACGGCGTAGTAGTTGAAGAGGCCTTCGCCGAAGAGAAACTCGGGGCTGAGGTCGTTGGCCTCGCGGCTCTTTTCGAGGTAGATGAGCGCCTTGCGGCTGGCCGTGGTGGCGCGCCGCCAGTTGTGCCGCTCCGAGTGCAGCCGCGCCTCGAAGCCGTAGGCCGCAGCCAGAAAAAAGCAGGCTTCATAGTTCTTGTTATCGGCCTTATATAGAGCTTCGGCCTTGGCCTGGGCGGTGTCCACATAGGCCAGGAAGGCTTTGTCGTAGCGCGTGTCATTCACGTTGGTGGGCACCATCTTCCACCAGGTGCTGAGGCCCAGCAGGAAGTAGGCCATCGGGTGCTGCGGGTAGCGCCGCCGCAAGGAGTAAAACTGCTTGTCGGCCTTGGCAAACTTGAAGTTGTAGAGGTTTTGCACGGCCCCGCCCAGCTCCAGCTGAATGTCCTTATCAAGCAGCAGCCAGCCCGAAATATCCACCGCCGCCGGGGCCACGCTCACACTGTCGAGCGCGATTTGGCGGGGCGCGGGCGGCGGGGTCGTCTGGGCCTGCACCCCAGCGATTCCACCCCATAGAGCTAGTAGCAGGCTGCAACCAGGCAGCCAGCGGCGCAAACGAGAAGACAGGCTCATAGGGGTAGTGGGCTAAGATTTCAGAAAGCTAAACTAATGGGCCGCAAGGTTATCGCTAGTCCGCGCCTGCTGCTTACGGGCAAGCAGCGCCTGCGGGTTCGGGCGCAGCCGTAGCAACGGGAGCAACGGGAAAGCCGCGCTAAAAATTTCGTTACCCATTACCATCGCCACGAAGCGGCGAGCCGGTAAGCCCAACGCAACTATTGGCCGGGCGCGGGGCTCTCTGGGTAGCCGCAGCGCCAATTGGCTGCTTGTGCTCAGGGCCGCACTCAGGCCAGGCATGGTAGCTTTTTCTTTGTAGCTTGGCTGTAAATGAAGGTTTTTGAATACTTATTGCCAGCCCGAAACCAGCGGGCCAGCGGCCGGTGGCGCTGGCAAGTAGCCGCGCAGCTACTACTACTCGGGGTACTGCTGGCCAGCGCACGCCCGGCCCACGCGCAGGCCGGCCAGCCCGCGCCGCAGCTGCGCGTGAGCGGCACCGTGAGCGACGCCCGCACCGGGCAGCCGCTGCCGGGGGCAGCCGTGCGCCGCCTGCACACGCCGCGCGGCGTGGTGGCCAATGCCGAGGGCGACTTCCTGATTCCGGCCTACGCTACCGATACGCTGCTTTTCCAGGCGCTGGGCTACAAGCCCCAGCGGCTGCCGCTGCGCGGCACCACGCTGGCGCAGCTGGTAGTGCAGGTGCGCCTGCTGCGCGACTCGGTGCGCCTGGGCGAAGTGCGCGTGACGGCCGACCGCGCCGACCGCAGCAGCATCGACCGCGCCCTGCGCAATATGAAGCGGCCCGCGCCGCCCGTGGTGCACGGTGCCCGCCGGCCGCCCGCACCCAAGCCGCTATTCGCGGTAGACTCGACCCCACCGGCGCTGCCAAAACCAACTATTGCTTCGCCGACTAGCTGGGCCTACGAGAAGCTGTCGCGCGCCGGCAAAGAGCGCCGCAAGGTGCAGCAATTGCAGGCGCAGGATGCCAAGGCGAAAGCTTACAAAAAGCAGTTGGAATACAATAAGGCATTCAAGGACAACCGGGGTTACGAATAGCTGGCTGTCAAGCTAAGGTTTGAGTTAAATTCTGGTCGATGGGGATGAGTGTAGAGACGCAAAATTTTGCGTCTCTACACTATTATTCGCTCCCGCTAAAAGTCAAACGACTTCTTAAAAAATCAACCCGGCTCTCACGCCAGCAGCGACACAGCCGCCTGCACCAGCAGCGCGCCATCGGCCACGAGGGCGAAAAAATAGTCGCCGCGCGTGTCGCGGGCCACGGCGATAACCCAGGCGGCAAAGGCGGCGGGCAGCAGCACTACCAGCGGCGGCGCGCCGCGCCCCAGCCCAATGGCCAACGAGATGCCCAGCAGCGCCAGCGCCACGGTTTTGGCCCCGCGCAAGCCCAGCACTACGGGCATGGTGCGCAGGTTGGTGAGGCGGTCGCGGCTAAAGTCGCGAATATCAAAGACAATGGCCAGGGCCGACACCAGGCAAAACCGCTGCGCCAGCAGCCCCGCCAGCGGGGCCAGCGGCCGGTGCAGCGCCAGCGCGGGTAAGCTCACCGTCACGGCCGACCATACCCCGCCGATAAGAAATACCTTGAGCAGCGGCACCTCGCGCACGGCCCGCCAGCGCCCGCGCCAGGGCAGCAGCGGCAGCGAGTAGCCCAGCGCCACGGCCGCCAGCGGCAGCAGCAGCGGCAGGTAATGCAGCCAGCCGCCCAGCAGCAGCAGCACGGCCCCGCCTAGCGCCGCCGCGCCCGCCAGCCCGGCCAGCAGCCAGCGGTGGCGGTGCTGCCAGGCTTTGCGGCCCGAAGTGCCGGCCGGCTGCCGGTGCTTGAAGGGTAGCGCCGCATCGAGGTTGTAGCAGAGCAGCGTGGCGGCAAAAACCAGCGCTACCGCCTGCCACCCGGCCGCCGAAAAGCCGCCCGGCAGCAGGTGCAGCACGCCCGCCGTTTGGGCGGCAGCGGCCGCCGCCAGCCACGTGCTGCTGTAGAGCAGGGCATCGAGCAGGCGCAGGGGCAGCGGGCGGCGGGGCAGCATAAGTAACTAGTAGCGCGAGCGTTATCGCTCGTAGCCGCCAGCGGGCAGCTAAGCGCGAACTACAAAGTTCGCGCTACTACCACGCACACGGCCGAGGGCACAAAAAAACGTCAGGCCGCGCTACCGCGCGGCCTGACGTTGGCTGGCAAGCCAGCGCGGCGGCTTAGGCCGACTGGTGCTCGGTGCCGAAGGTGGCGTCGTAAAGCTTCACGCTCTCGTCGATGATGCGGTAGGCATCTTCGCGGCCCAGGAACTGCTTCACCACTACCTGCTTGTTTTCCAAGGCTTTGTAGTCTTCAAAGAAGCGCTGCATTTCGCGCATCATGTAGGGCGGCAGGTCGTCGAGCTCGTTGTAGTGGTTCACGCTCACGTCGTGGGCGGCCACGGCAATGATTTTGTCGTCTTCCTCGTCCTGGTCCAGCATCTGCATCACGCCGATTACTTTGGCCTCGACCACGCACATGTGCGGAATATCGACCGAGCACAGCACCAGGATGTCGAGCGGGTCTTTGTCGTCGCAGTAGGTGCGCGGAATGAAGCCGTAGGCGGCCGGGTAATGCACGGCCGAGAACAGCACGCGGTCGAGCTTGAGCAGGCCACTGTCTTTGTCGAGCTCGAACTTGCCTTTGCTGTTTTTCGGAATTTCGATGATGCCGGTTACGGTCTGCGGCAGGTTGTCGCCGGCCGATACATCGTGCCAGGGGTTAAAATGGGCCACGTTGAGATGGGGGTAAGAAGGTGGGTAGTGGGGAATTAATAAATCGGCGCGCAATTACGCGACAAAGTAACTACGGAAGCGGCGGCTGGCCGCGAAAAGCTGGTGTGTACCGTAAGCTTCAGCTTGCGAGCGAGCGCAGCGAGCATCCCCGTTAGCAGACGTTCGCTTACGCCCTGCTCGCTACGCTCGCTGGCAAGCTAAAGCTTACCCTACATTTATTTCATCACCTCCGTCAGCGGGCGGCCGGTGCAGCCGCTGGGCTCCTGAATGTGCAGGTAGCGGGCAATGGTGGGCGCGATATCCACGATTTTCACTTCCTGCGCCGACTCGCCGTGCTTCACGCCCCAGCCCCAGAACAGCAGCGGCACGTGCGTATCGTAGGCCCAGGAGGCGCCGTGGGTGGTGCCCTTCACCACGGGGTAGCCGTAGGCTTCGAGCCAGCCGGGGGCCAGCACGGCCAGCACATCGCCCGAGCGGCTGGCGTAGAAGCCGTTTTGCTGGTAGTGGCCCAGGCCCTCGTTCCAGCTGCCGTGCAGCAGGTCGTGGGCCGTGATGGCCTCCGTGATGTGCGGCTGGGCGCGCAGAATGTCGGCCGCTTCTTCCTGCACGGCAGCCAGGCTCAGCTTCTTCTGGGCAATGAGGCCGTGGTTGAGGTAGGCCTGCTGGTTTTCGTAGCTCAGCAGCCACTGGCCGGGGCCGTGCAGGCGCACCAGCGCCCGCTGCAAACTGTCCTTCACGATGGCCGGGCCCACGCCGCCGCCCGGCAGCCGGTGCGCTTGCAGGAAGCCGGCGGCCTGGTCGGCGGCGTGGTCGGCGGTGAGGAACACCAGCGCCTGGCCCTTGCCCACCTGCTTATCGAGCGCGTCGAGCAGGCGGGCCAGGTCGCGGTCGAGGCGCAGGTAGGTGTCTTCGGTTTCGATGGCGGTGGTGCCAAACTGGTGGCCCACGTAGTCGGTGCTGCTAAAGCTAACGGCCAGAAAATCAGTGTGCGTGCCCTGGCCCAGTTGCTCGGCGCGCAGCGCTTCGAGGGCAAAGTCGGCGGTGAGCGAGTTGCCGAAGGGCGTGGAGCGCACGAGGTCAAGGTTTTGGGGCGTGGCCTTGGGCGGGGTTTCGCCGGCGGCGCGCATAGTGGCGGCCACCGGCGCGGGCGCGGCCCCGCTCAGGCGCGGCAGGTCGTGCGGAAAAACGGGCTTTTCCTCGCCTTTAAAAGCGGCTTCCCAAGCCACGTCGTCGGGCGTGCTCTCGGTGTAGTCGGCGATGGGCAGCAGGGTAGTCCAGGGCTTGCTCAGGTATTCGGCGGCGTGGTTGGCGGCGTTGAACTTGGTCACCCACTCGGGCAACGCCTTGGTGTAGAAGGTACTGCTGATGAACGCGCCGTTGGTGCCGTCGTACCAGTAGGCGGCGTTGGCGGCGTGGCCGGCGGGCAGAATACTACCCCGGTCCTTCATGCTGAGGCCGATAACCTTGCTCTGAAAATTAGTAGCCAGGCGCAGCTCGTCGGTGATGGTGGTGGTGAGCATATGCGCGGGCGACATCTGCCCGGCCGCCACCGAGCCGCCCACCGACTGCACGGTTTTGTCGTCGGTCACGTAGGTGCCTTTGCCGGTTTCGCGCTCGTACCAGTTGTTGCCCACGATGCCGTGGTGAGCGGGCGTGGTGCCCGTGTACACGCTGGCGTGGCCGGGGCCGGTGTAGGTGGGCACGTAGTTGTAGTGGCAGCTTTCGTAGCTAAAGCCCTCGCCCAGCAGCCGCCGGAAGCCGCCGCGGCCGAACTTATCCCAGTAGCGGTAGAGGTAGTCGTAGCGCATCTGGTCGACCACGATGCCGACTACCAGCTTGGGGCGCTTGAGGGCGGGGCCTTTTTTCTGGGCCACGGCGGGCAGCGCCAGCGCCAAGAGCAATAGTATCTTTTTCATGCAAAAGCCGAGAGGAAACGGGCCGCAAAGATACCGCCGCTGGTTTCCGGCGACTTGGGGCCGGATTACGTTAGAATTATGTATGCCCAATTTACAAGCCCTCATTTTCGACATGGACGGCGTTATCCTGGATAATACCCTCATGCAAGCCCGTGCCTTTCAGCTCCTCTTCGAAGACCTGGGCGTGGAGGCCGACGCCTACCAGCTGTTGCGCCGTCTGAACGGGATGCCGGCCACCGACATCCTCAAACAGGTGCTGGAAGAGCCTGCGTCGGAAAAAGATTTAAAAAAATACGCCGACCAGCGCGAGTTTCTCTACCGTACGCTGTACCGCGGCGAGCGCCGGCCCACGGCCGGCCTGGTCGATTTTTTGAAAGCCGCCCGCGCCGCCGGCCTCAAAATCGGCCTCGGCACCGGCTCGGCCAACGACACGCTGAGCTACATCCTCGACTACCTCGATTTGCGCCCGTTTTTCGACATCGTGGTAGGGGCCGACGACGTGGACGCCGGCAAACCCCACCCCGAAACCTACGCCGCCGTGGCCGACAAGCTGGCCATCAAGCCCGAACACTGCCTGGTGTTTGAGGATGCGCTGCTGGGCGAGCAGGCCGCTTACCGGGCCGGGATGCGCTGCGTATCCATCACGAGCACGCTGGCCGGCACCGAGTTTCAGGCTCCGCTGGCCGTGGCGCGCGACTTCACCGAGCTCACGCCCGAGCAGTTGCAGCAGCAGTTTGCCGAAGCAGGCGCCGTACCTAAGCCCGACGCGAAAAAGACAAAGGCGCAGTACCCGAAGAAGCAGAAGTAGCCGCCTCCTGCTGCCGCCGCTCGCCGGCCACCACCAAAAAGCCGTAGCCGAACACGAACAAGTTGAGCCCGATTTGCAAGCTCAACACATCGGTGACGAGCATGGTGGCAGCCTGCAATAAAATGAACAAACAGAGGTAAGCATCGCGCCGTGCCCAGGCCTGGGTGAGCGGCCAGAACACCACCGCCAGCCACAGGGCCAGCCCCACTACCCCGCCGCCCAGCAGGGTTTCGAGGTACTGGCTGTGTACGTCGGCCTGGTTGGCGCGCTTGAGGCCGTAGCTGCGCCAGTCGTACTGGTCGCGCATGGCGGCGTGGGTATCGGCCGGGCCCACGCCCAGCAGCCAGTGCTGCCGGATGACCGGCAGCGCCGCTTGCATGGCGGTGAGCCGCTGCGAGAGCGAAAAATTATTCAGGTCGCGCCCTTTTTCAAACTGCTCGGCATCGTACAGCGTGGCATTCACGCGCAGCTGCACCGATTCGAGCTGCGTGTAGGCCAGCCACGGCCCCAGGCCCAGCAGCAGCAGCAGCCCCAGGCCCAGGCCCAGGTTGCGGCGCAGCAGTAGCCCGCCCGCGCACACCAGCAGCCCCACGTAGAACACCAGCAGCCCGGTGCGGTAGGCCAGCACGTGCAGCGCGGCAGCCGCCACGGCCGCCGCCGCGCCCAGCGCCAGCCGCCAGCCCAGGCCCTCGCGCGGCCTGCTCGCCATGGCCGCGCCCCAAAAAGCGGCCAACGCCAGCAGCACGCCAAAGAAAATGTGGAACACGCCCGTCACGGCCTGCACATTTTGCCCGATGTGGATGGCCGCATTGCCGCTGGCCGGGTCGAGCCAGTATTTGACGACAGTGGCGAGCCCCACGGCGGCCGTGCTTAGCACGTAGAACGTGCCCACTACCCACCGCTGCCGCCCACTCAGGGGCACGCCCGCCGCAAAGGCCAGCGGCACGCCCAGCCACGTAAGGCTCCGGAATAGCTCGTGGCGCCACACGGCCCACTCGCTGGTGTAGAGGCCGCTCAGCAACAAAAACCCGACCATCGCCGCCGCGCGCAGGGCCGCGCCGTTGCGGAAATACAGTTGCACATCGCGGCGCAGGTGTGGGTTGAGCAGCACGGCCAGCACCCCAGCCACGGGGCTGAGCGCCACCAGCGCCCGGCTGGCCAGCAGCCCCACTACCCCCGCCAGCGAGGCCAGCCAAAGCAGGTGCTGCGAAAGACGACCCGAATAATAGTACTCCACAGGCGCAGGCGAAGGCAAGTAAAACAAAGGCGCGGCGGCAAAGGTCGGGCAGCGCCGCCGTGCTACCTAGGCCGCCGGTTTGGGCGGGGCTTCCAGGTAGGTGCCGCACACCTGACAGGTGCGCAGGCTGTCATTGGCCCAAAAGCGGTCCATGATGGGCGGCAGCTGGGCCACGATGTCCGTGATTTCGGCGTATTCCTCGTGCAGCTTGTGGCCGCAGTTTTCGCAGTACCACTGAAAGCCGTCGCGCTCGCCCGCCGTGCGGTAGCGCTCCAGCACCAGGCCCACCGTGCCCGCCGGGCGGCGCGGCGAGTGCGGCACGCCGGGCGGCAAAAGGAACATATCGCCGGGGCCGATGACGATGTCCACCGGCTGGCCATCTTCGATAATCTTGACGGTCATCTCGCCTTCGAGCTGCCAGAACAGCTCTTCGCCTTCGTCCACGTGGTAGTCTTTGCGGGCGTTGGGGCCGCCCACTACCATCACGATAAAATCTTTGTTATCCTTGAAAACCTGCTGGTTGCCTACCGGCGGCTTGAGCAGGTGCCGGTGCTCGGCTACCCATTTCTGAAAGTTGAAGGGACGGGAAATCATCTTTGAATGGCGGAATGGTTGAACGGGTGGATTGTTGAGTGAGAGGTAGTGGGCAGCCCTGGTTGCGGGCGAAAGCAGCGAGATAGCCTTTTCCTGAAGCAGGTCCTTATCTTCTTTTGTTACGTTCTTGTTTGCGGAAAGGTAGTCTTGCGCAATACTTGGCGTACCCATTCAACCACTCACCCGTTCAACCGTCCAGCCATTCACCTTATGCATCTCCCCTACCACGCCCTCGTGGGCGGCAGCACCCAAGGCATCGGCCGGGCTGTGGCCGATGCACTGGCCGAGGCCGGCGCTACCGTCACGCTCATTGCCCGGCGCGAGGCCGCGCTGCGCGAAGTAGCCGCTGCCCTGCCCACGCCGGCCGGCCAGGCGCACGGCTACTTAGTGGCCGATTTCAGCCAGCCCGCGCAGGTAGCCGCGGCGGTGACCGGCTACCTGGCGGCGCACCCGGCCGGCTTTCAGATACTGGTAAATAACACGGGCGGGCCGCCCGCCGGGCCGCTGCTGGCGGCCACGCCCGCCGACTTCGAGCGGGCCTTTGCGCAGCACGTCATCTGCAACCAGCTGCTGGCGCAGGCACTGGTGCCGGGCATGGCGGCGGCCGGCTACGGGCGCATCATCAACATTATCAGCACTTCGGTGAAGGTGCCGCTGCCAGGCCTGGGCGTGAGCAACACCATCCGGGGCGCGGTGGCGAGCTGGGCCAAAACGCTGGCCAACGAGGTAGCCGGCCAGGGCATCACGGTCAATAACGTGCTGCCGGGCGCTACCGCCACGCAGCGCCACGAGTCGCTGATTGAAAGCAAAATAGCCGACACCGGCCAGTCGCGCGAGCAAGTCGAGGCCGCCCTGCTGAAGCAGATTCCGGCCCACCGCTTTGGGCAGGCCCGCGAGGTAGCGGCGGCCGTGGCCTTCCTGGCTTCGCCGGCGGCGGGCTACATCACCGGCACCAGCCTGCCCGTGGATGGCGGCCGCACGGGTAGCTTGTAGCCTTTTGTAAACGGGCTAAGCGCCCCGCCCCAGCAAGGGATTCGCCCAATTTACCAGGGCGTCATGGGCGGGGGCGGGGCATCGGGAGTGGGCTGCGATACCTCCCACGGTGGTACCTGGAACAGCCGCTCCCGATAAAGCGTGTACGTCATTTCGTCGCCGGGCAGCACATTATTCACGTACTGCCAGCCTTGCCACATATTGAGTGCAATACAGCCCAGCACCAAGCCGCGCACTGCTTTGCTACCCGCACTACCTGGCCGCCCACCCACTAGGGCAGCCCCCAGCGGCAGCGCCAACAGCGGGTAGCAACTCACCAATGGCCTGGTACTGAATCCCCAGCCGTACCACCACTGCACCCAGCTAAAGGTGACATAAAGCAGCACGGGCAGAAAAATAAAGAGTACGGGCACGGCGGCTGGCACGTAGCGCTGCAGCCGGGGCATCCCCACGGCGAGTATTAGCACCACCAGCGGCGTATAAATAAACCAGCCGCGACGAAAACTAACCAGTCCTTCTACAATATGCGGGGCGGCAAAATCGAAATGCTCACCCTGATAGCTATCAAGTACCCAATGCCCGCTTACCGAATGCCAAAATAAGAATTGCAGACTTACAACAGCTAGCCCGATGACCACTGCCCCCGCCAGCTGCCCGGCGTGCCGGGCCAGTAGCGCCGGGCGCTGCCGCACGGCGGCGAGGCTATCCAGCCCCCACACGAGCGGAATGAGCACGTACAGCGCTTCGCTAAAGCGCGTGAGCGTAGCTAGCCCCAGAAATAACCCTATTCCACCAGCCCAGCGGCGCTCCGGCGTTTCGTACCAGCGCGCCGTGCAGTAAAGCAGGGCAGCCTGCCACAAAAACAATACCCCATGTGAATTAGCGGCCTCATGGGTAGCGTACACAAAGTAATTGGTTCCCAGCGCAATGCCGGCCAATGCCCAGGCTGTGGCAGCATCGCTGTAATAGCGCAGTAGTAGCTTGCGCAGTATCCACAGCCCTAAGATGCTGTATAACAAACCCGAAAGCATGGCAGCCTGTTGATAAGGCCAGAAGTAGCCATTTGCGGGCAAGCCGCGCCAATGCGAATAAAGATGCGCGCCCCCGAACCAAGGCAATTGGCTGATAGCTACACCCATCGGGTATTTTGTCACGTACCGGCCGTTATCTAGTTTGCGAATACCTAAACGCCCTACATCTCGGTCTTTTTCTGACAGCCTAGCCTGTACTAGCCGTGCTAGTGAATCGGGCCGCCCTGCGTCGTGGTATAAAAGCGTAGCAGGCAGGTAAGAGAAGTAACCTCCCGCGTCCCAGTCAAAGACCTCTTGTGAATTCCACCGTTTTTTTTGATTTACAGCCAATAGCATTATGCCTGCTATCAGCCAGAAAATGGCACGCGACTTCATAAAAGTACGTCAGGCCAATGCGCTAGCTAGCGCTACTTTACGCCTGCTAGCCGCATCGGCAAATGGAAGAAATCGGGTGGCAATAACGGCTAGTGAAAGCTTGTCAAATAGCTTTCTTAAAATGCACCCTCCTTTATTTTACCTACCTCAAAGGTAGGGAAGCTGACCGAGCAAACTTTTGCCACCCTGCCAATTTCACGGTTTTTCCACAGAGGTCAGTTTTATGCTAATTGCTTTCTAGTTTTGGACATTCGTTAGTAAGAGCGTACTCACCGCCGCCGTCAATTATCAACCTTCTGGTTTCTGCATTGGTCAAAATCACTACGCTCTCCATCGTTGTTCCCGTCTACAACGAGGCCCGCACCATTCATCAGATTCTGGACCTGTTGCGCGACTTAGAACTAGTGCAGGGCATTCAGAAGGAGATAATCTTAGTTAATGATTGCTCCACCGATAATTCGGCCGACGTGATTCGGGCCTACGCCGCCCGCTCTCCCGAGCTGCATTTGCGCCTATTGGAGCACTCCGTCAACCAAGGCAAAGGGGCTGCCCTGCATACCGGCATACGAGAAGCCACTGGCGACTATGTAATTATCCAAGATGCTGATTTAGAGTATGACCCGGAGGAATACAATGCACTACTTCAGCCCATTCTAAAGGGGTTTGCCGATGTAGTATTTGGCTCCCGGTTTATGGGTGGCAAGCCGCACCGCATCCTGTTTTTCTGGCACAGCATCGGCAACGCGGTGCTCACCTTCCTGTCGAACATGGTGACCGACCTAAACCTGACCGACATGGAAACGTGCTACAAGCTGTTTCGGCGCGACATCATTCAGGGTCTGGTGCTGGAAGAAAAGCGTTTCGGCTTCGAGCCCGAGGTCACGGCCAAGGTGGCCCGCGTGCCCGGCGTGCGCATCTACGAAGTAGGCATCAGCTACTACGGCCGCACCTACGCCGAAGGCAAAAAAATAGGCTGGCGCGACGGCTTTCGGGCTATTTACTGCATCGTGAAGTACGGGCTGCTGGGCAAGTAGGGCAGTACTTATTTCTGGTAGTACAGCTTTTTGGTGGGCGTGATGTGCCAGTATTCCAGCAGTTGGGCTTGAAACTCTGAGTCGGGCGCATTGCGAATGGGCCCCCAGCTCAAAACGTCGCAATAGGGAGCCAGTTCTACCACCGGCTCTGGCGCGCGCGCTAGCTGGTCGAGGCTCCAGCGCTGGCAGCCGTTAGTGCTTTCGTCAGGCTGGGAGGCATCGGCCACCAGAAACGCGCCCCCAACCAGGCAGACCAGCAGCAAGTAGCTGCGCTGCCCTATCCCCCGCAGCTGCGCTAGCAAAAAGTACGCTGACAGCCCGTAGGCGAACACAATCCCCAGCACCGCTGGCAACACCGAGTCATTGCGCAGCAAGTATGGCCGATAGGAACGGTACCCGCCAAACGGCAGCAACGCCACGTAAGCGACTATGAACAGCGCTATCCACCCCAACGTAGCCAGCACCCGCTGCCGGGCGGGCGAAGGCTCGGCAACCAGCCGAATCAGCCCGAAATTGAACAGCAGCAGCAGGAGCAGCGCAGGCAGCGCGGCTTGGTATGTGAGGTATTTGACACTGCCCTCCGCCAGCAGTTTGTAAAGCTGCGGCAGCGTGTGCGTGTGCGAGTTTTCGACGTTGTAGCGGCCCACATACAGCGAGTACAGGCTCAGGCCAGCCAAAATGCCCAGCAGCAGCAGCGCCTGCCCAGATAGCCAACTGCTTGCTAGAAAGGAAACCTGCCGACTGGCCTGCCAGCGCTGCCACTGCCCCCAGGCCCAATGCACCCCAATACCCAGCAGCCACACGGCAATGGTAGCCGTGGCGACGGGGCCATTAAAGGAAACCACTACCATCAGGGCTACCAGCAGCGCGCTTCGCCACAACGGTAGCCGCAAAGGCCGCTGCTGCTGCGCCGCCTGGTAGAAGGGCCACAGCAGCACCAGCACCAGCAGCATGGCCACCGCGTAAAAAAACGTGTAGGTAGCCGCCCGGTCCGTGATGCCCATTTGCTCGTAACCGCCGGTTGCCGTTTGAAAAAAAGGCACTAAAAGTGCCATTATCAACCAGATGTGCCTGCGCGGCGCTGCTACGGCCAGCTCTATGTATTTGGCCAGCAAAAAGAGGAGGCCCGCCTGCGTAAGCGTCGTAAAAAGCGCGCTGGCCAGGTATAAGCTGCTAATGGGGTCAATCACCTTTTGCAGCAGCCGGGGCATTACTTTCCAGTAAAGGCCCATTTCGGCGTGCGCAAAAAAGCGGTTGGTAGCGGCATACGTTTCGTGCTTGGCCAGCACCGCCCACCCAAAAGGGTCGTGCAGCACCGGCGCGTACCAGGGGGCGGGCAGCACGATAGCCGCCAGGTCACCATCGAGCGGGAGATTGTAGTTATGCCAAAAGGTAAGCGCCAAGTCCAGCCCTATGAACAACACTAGAAAACCAGTCAGTAGGCGCTCCCGCATAAACCAATACTTAATTGCACAATCAGCTTTTCTCGGTAGCGCATCGCTGGTGGCCGCCTACTACCGCGCCGGCCACCTAGTTTTTAATGCTCAGCTTCACGTCATCCAGGAGCACCAAGTCACTGGCATTGGCTCGCCACAGCGACAGGCGTAAGTGCTGGTTCAAGGTAATATTATCCGGCAGCGTAAAGTCCTTGCTCACCGGCACCCACTCGTTGTAAGTCTTCACCACTTCGCCGAGTTTCAACCCATCGCCATACACCTGCTTGTTGGTACCGTGCTCCATTATTTGCAGCCCGACAATCCCCGTGGCTTTTTCGCTGGGCAGGAAGGCCCAGGCATCCAGGTGCACGGTTTTAAATTTATGCGTTTGAATCTGGCCTAGCTCCATGTCAAACGTCAAGCTGAACTCGTGGTCCTTATCCACCTTAATGGCATACTGCCCCGAGTGCGCCCGGCCTTTTTCCAGCAGTTTGGGGTCGTTGCGGATGGCATCGTTGCTCCAGCCCCCGCCCGCCTCAAAGTTGTTGAAGGTGATTGTATGGGCATCTATTTCTGTCCCGGCCGTTGAACTTGCCTGGCACGCCCCAAGCAGGGCCATTCCCCCTATTCCAATAAGTTTTCTCATACATTCAAAAGGGAAGCCCCTCAGCACTACTCGTTGGGCTTGCCGCGCCAGCCACGCGGGCCGCAAGCCCAACGAGTAGACCGTTTTAGCGAATGGCAATCAGCTTAATATCATCAACGTAAGCCGGCGAGGTAGCCTCGGCCCGCGATACGTAGATAACTATCTGCGAGAGGTAGTTGGCAGCGGGCGGCAGCATAATCTCTTTGCTCACCAGTTCCCACTTGCCATAGTCTTTTACTTGGTTCAGTACCGTTTGGTCGCGGAATATCTCCTTGCCACCCGCAACGTCCCGCACCGCAAACTCCAGTTTAGCGGCCGAGTTTTTATCCGTGGCGTACACCCATGCTTCCAGCTTGATGCCCCGTAGCCGGGTCGAGCTCAACTGCCCCAGAATAGCGGTGTATCCTGGGCTGAACTCATGGCTTTTATCAACTCGCAGGCTGTAGCTCCCCGAGTGGGCTTCGCCTTTGGGTAGCACGCTTGGGTCAGGCATCCACCCTATCATGCCGTCGATATCGGCAGTCATGAGCACATCTTTGTCAGAAGAGGTAGAGTCTTTACCTCCGCAGGCAGCTAGTGCTACCAGAGGCAGCGCTAAAAAAAGCTTTTTCATTTACTTAAAAAAAGAGCAGGGACGTTACTTAGTAAGGTGCAGTTCAAAACCGTGCGAAGGTAATACAAGGCCTATCATTATGGACCTTATTTTTGGCACTGTGCCGGCCACTAGTTGCCTTGGGCTCAGCCCCACCAAGCTTTCTGGTAGCAGGCCGGAGCCCTTCATAGGCTACAAGGTCAGCCCCTATATTTGCCTTAGCGACAGGGCTAGTAGTATCTCTTCACTATAAGGGTAAGACTATAAGAGCAAGGCGGGCAGTTGTCCTACTGGCATTATGGCTCCACTCGAATACTTGTATTTGTACTTGTGCTGCGCTTCTTTTACACGCTACCCTTCTCGTTATCAAATCCCTCGCCTACCCTGTGTCTTGGTTCGCTGGCCTACAGCAGTGGCTGTCCCGGCCCAACAACCAATTGCTAGCGCTGCTAGTGCTGGCCGCGTTTCCCCTATACTATGAGTTAGGCCGCAATCCCGTCCAGCTATGGGATGAATCGCGCTTAGCTGTGAATGCTGCTGAAATGGCTCGCGATGGCCACTGGCTAGTACCGCATTTTGATGGAAGCCCAGACCACTGGAACACGAAGCCGCCTTTACTTATCTGGCTGGAGGCCTTGTCGTTCAAGGCCTTCGGCTACTCTACCTGGGCATTGCGGCTGCCTACCTTGGTGGCCACCCTCACTACTATCTTCCTGCTATTTCGGTTTGCGGCCAATTCATTGGGCCGCCCACTAGCAGGTTTTTTTGCGGGCATACTACTCGTTACCTGCACCGGCTACGTGCGGCTGCACGTGGCACGCACCGCAGATTATGATGCCTTGCTCACTTGCTGGCAGGTAGTGCTCTGGACTACTTTTTTCGAGTATCTGGAAACTGGCCAGCGCCGCCACCTCACTTGGGCCGCCATCGCCCTCATCGCCGCCACCTTTACCAAAGGCCCGGCGGGGTTGCTGGGGCTACCCGGGCTAGCGGCATATGCGCTGATACGGGGCAAGCTGGGATGGCTGCTTCGGCAGCCCAGCACCTACGTGGCAGCCGGTAGCTGGCTGGTGCTGGCAGGTGGCTATCTCATTCTGCGCGAGCGCCTAGACCCTGGCTATATACAAGCTATGCGAGCCAATGACGCAGGTGGGCGTTTTCTAACCGTAATAGAGGGGCATAGCTCTTCCTGGACTTATTACCTGAATAACCTAGCCGAAAGCCTTTTCACGCAATGGCTGTGGGCAGTTATCCCTGCTCTGCTCTTGTGCTGGCTGCAGCCAGCAGCCCGGGTGCGCTGGGCAGGCGCGCTACTCGCTTTGTTTATAGCAGGGTGGCTCGCCGTCATCAGCACCGCCCAGAGCAAGCTGGCATGGTACGATGCCCCTATCTACCCGGCGCTGGCTCTGGTAGTAGGCCTGGGTATGAGCCTATTATATCAGGACTTGGGTACGCTGTATTTACCGAAAGTCGGCCGCTTAAAAGGCTGGTTTTTGCAAGGAGCTTTGTTCGTTTCTCTATTTTACGGTGGTTACTATACTATTACTCACCAACTGGTAGAAGAGCGCCATAGTGACTTTGGGCAAGGCCCTGATGGCCACTTAGGCCGGTACGTCGATAAAATCTCCAAAGAAGAGGCTGGGTTGTCTGATATCTCAATTTTAACTGAGGGAGGAGTATACCCAGTATTGCAGTACTACAAAATACAATTTGAAGACCAACATGGGCGGCATTTGACTATGACCAATAATCGCGATGTGCGAAATGCTCCCATAGGTGCCGGCCGCGTGGTAGTGGTATGCGACCCGGCCTACCGGGTACCACTCGACTCGGCCTTCAAAATCATGGAGCTGCACCAGGATTTTCCTTGCCAAACGCTCCTGTTGCTACCCCGTTGATAGTAAGCCTTTGGCTGCACTTGCTACTTTTTAGTACTTTACCGCATGGGTATTATTTCGCTCCGCCGCCAGTTAGGCTACGCGCTGCTACTGTTTTTGCTGCTGTTGTTGGCCGTACCTCAAGCTGGTTATGAGTATGACATGGGCTTCTGGGTGCGATGGGCTACGCACATTTTTGAGCACGGGCTAGGCAATGTGTACCAAGTAGCTGACAATAATTACAATCCGCTCTACCATTACATTCTGTGGCTGTACGGCAAGCTTACTGGCAGCGTCGAGAAGCTGGTGCACTACCGCCACTGGCTTAAGGCATTCACGCTGGTCTTCGATTTTGCGGGCGCTTTTTGGGCGGCTTCTCTTGCACCCGACCGCACTCGGCGCTTTGGCCTGGCGCTATTATTACTACTCAACATCGGATACTTATATAATACGCTAATCTGGATTCAGGTCGACAGTATTTACACCTTCTTTGCTTTTGGAGCCCTCGTACTAGCACAGCAGCAGCGGCCGATAGCCAGCCTCATGTGCTTTGTGCTAGCACTGGCGGCTAAAATACAGGCCATCATTTTTTTACCACCGCTCCTATTGCTGTGGATACCGCAGTGGTGGCACCGCCCACGCCAGTTGGTGGGGGCTATAGCTGCGGGCATCACACTTGCCGTATTACTATTGGCTCCATTTATCTGGTGGTCATGGGAAAGCTACTTGCCGCGTATTATTGAACTCAATATCAAGGCCGCTGAGCTATACCCCAAGGTTTCGATGGGTGCCTATAACGTCTGGCACCTGCTACTGCCTAAAGCTCTATTAGAAAGCGAGGCCGATACACTTCCCTTTAATGGGCTCACCTATCGTAGTTGGGGTTTGCTATTATTTTGTGCTTCTTCGGCAATAGCCTTGCTCCCGCTACTACTGGCAGCTTGGCGGTCTGTGCGTGTGCGTTCAGTTGGTTCTCCCAATATAGCACTAGTACTGCTCAGCAGTGGCAGTATACCACTGCTTTTTACTTTTTTCAACACGCAGATGCATGAGCGGTACTGGCATGCTGCTATTCTGTTTCTGGCGGCTTACGGATTTATGCAGCGAGATTACTTACCTTATATTCTAGCATCCTGCGCTTATTTTCTCAACCTAGAAAATATTCTGCGTTACCTCCAGCTATTCAATTATAACGTGCTTCTCTTTCAACCTTGGTTTATTGCGCTACTTTTCGCACTCACTGTTGCAATAGTCTTATTCAAAATTTACCATCTATCACCACTTCGACAAAAAATTAAAGCTACCTCTATCGAGTTACCTAATTCAAAAGATAGTACGCTGTAAACACCTAATTTTATCTTCAAACTAACTACTATTAATTAGCACACAAATTACCAAACAAGAACGCACCTCTCTAAAAAGACATCAACTCACATATAAGGTGTATTTCTATAGAGCTGCTTGATTCTATCATACCAACAATCGTATTCTGGGTTTAAATAACCAGCATAAGGAACATAACCTACGGGTTTATATATCCTGATATAATCTACTACAAACGGCTCAAATACAACCTCGTCTTTATCTGGATAATTCAAGCCAGAACCCGTCTGATGCATCATTTTCATGTAGCTACAGCGCTCCACCATATTAGGAGAATTAGCCCCCGGTACGTGCGCAGCAATAGTATCGGTTCTCAACTCCTCATTATCGAAAAACCAAGTAATTTGAGTGGGAGTCCAGACGACCGTCCACGTATGAAAATCATCACTTAGATTAGCTGAGTAGTAGTAATTATCGCCTTCCTCACGCTTTTCCGCTTCCGAGCCGTAATGCACCGTTGAGAAGAAATAGTCAGGAAACCGACCATTCTGTTCAAATACATCTATTTCTTGCGCAGGGCTAGTTATACTGTGAAGCCAATAAGCGGTATATTGACCGGCTTTTCTTGGCAGTTTGCATCTTATCTCAAACATACCATATAAATAGCCTGCATCGTTACGGCTCTTACATGCAGGTAGCTCGTCAAATTTACTCTGCATATCGCCACTGGAATAATAATAGACCTGCCGATTATCAGGATTTATAATTGGCTTTTTTAGTTTTTGCGTAAGGAAGTATAGACAGCCGTCCATAATTAAAACGTTTTTTTCATCTGCATAAGGCGTAAAATAATTAACTACCGAATCAGCTGGCGGCCCGTTAGCGATGGTCCATCTTGTTTTTAAATCTGCCAGTGAAGTATCAAACTCCTCCCTGCTCACCAGCACCCAATTTGCTTTACTGAGTATACCCTGTGCATTGGCCGTGAATGCTACCAACGTCAACGCAAACACAATTAACAAAAACCTTTTCACGGCTCTATTCCAATTAATACGATACGTTGTGACGCTAGTAAGACTTTTGTATAAAACTAGCAGTATGGCTTCAAACCACAGGTGTACTCAGCTTTAGCTCCATTCTCTTTCCTAATGCTAGCCCGTATCGCCGCCAAAAAACCTACTGCTTACTACGCAATTTTACTGCCCTTGGTGCTAGCATTGGGCGTGTGGGTGCGGGTAGCGCACTTTCCCCACATTCCGCCCGGCTTCAACCAGGATGAGGCTGCCAGCGCCTACGAAGCCTTTGCGCTGGCCGAAACCGGGCTCGACCGCTGGGGCGATGCCTGGCCCGCCTACTTCACGAGTTGGGGCAGTGGCCAGAGCGTGCTGCTAGCCTACCTCACGGTGCCCATCGTCAAGGTATTTGGCTTGAGCATCGGCTCGGCCCGCGTGGCCATGCTGGTGCTGAGCGTGCTTTCGCTGCCGCTACTGGCTTATTGCCTGCGCCCGCTGGGGCGCTACCCGGCACTGCTGGGCACGCTGCTGCTGGCGGTGGCACCCTGGCACTTTATGCTCTCGCGCTGGGGCCTCGACTGCAACCTGGCGCCTTGCTTTATGCTGCTGGGCTGCACCACGCTGTCGCGGGCGCTGCTCACGCAGCGGCGGCGCTGGATTATTTCGAGCCTACTGCCGTTTGCGCTGGCGCTGTACTCCTACGGCACCACGGTGCTGGTGCTGCCGGCCTTTTTTGTGCTGGTGCTGCTGCTGCTGGGCTTGCGGCCGTGGCGCGCGCGGCTGGGAAGCTGGCTGCTGGCGGGGGCGCTGTTTGTGGTGGTCGGTACGCCTTTTTTCCTGTTTTTTATCGAGAATTACGTGCTGGGCCACAACCTGGCCTGGACCGACTCGCTCTTTTTCTCGACGCCCATGCTGCTGGTCACCCGCTCCAGCCAGGTGTCGTCGGCCAGCTGGTCGCAGACCTTCTTCAACAACTGGAACTTCTTGCTGGCCAGCTTCAACGACGGCTCTTCCTACAACCTGCTCCAGGGTTTCCGGCTCTTGCTCAGCCAGACGCTGCCGTTTGCGGTGGTAGCACTGCTCATCGGGGGCTGGCAGCTGGCCCGGCGGCGCGGCCGGCCGGCGCTGTCGCCGGGTTTCATCGTGCTAGCCCTGTTCGTAGCCTGGGGCCTGGCCTCGTTCGTTTTGTTTTTCTCGTTTGATTTGAACGTCAACCGGTTCAATCACTTCTTCTTGCCGTGCATCGTACTGGCGGCCTGGGGCGCGGCCCGCACCATCGACAGCTTTGGCCCCACCGTGCCGCGGCAGGTGGTGCGAGCGGTGGCCGTGCTTTGGCTGCTGCTAGAGGGCGGCTGGGCCATGGATACCTACGTCTACGGCTACGCCAATGGCCCCATCAAAAACGATTTCAACGCGGGCCTGGACGAGGCGTTCGGGGCCGTGGAGCATTTGTGGGGGGTCGACCAGGTACGCATCACGAACAACATGCCGCTGCCGTACCTGTACACGCTGTTTTACCTGCGGTACCCGCCGGCCGATTTCCAGCGCGAGATGAAAGCCCGCAACACCGATAACGTGTACGACGTCAGGCGGTTTGGCCGGTACGTTTTTGCCAACGAAGAGCTTACGCCCGGGCACGCCTACGGCTACTTATCGCGCCGCAACGAGTATCCCGACAACGAGCAGCAGCACCGGGCAGTAATCTTCACCAACGAAAGCTGGGAAGTAGGAATTATGCAACCAACGGCGGCGGGCAAGTAGCCCGGCATTGGGGCGCGGCCGCGGCGGGCTGCTGCGCCCTCAACCCCGCTCGCCCTGTTACCTTTGCGCCCGCGCACCTCTCCTCGCACCCGTGGCCGACGCCGTTTCCGTTTTCTACGCCCACCCTACTGCCGTGCTCGACGCGGGCTGCCGCGTGGGCGCAGGCAGCCGCATCTGGCACTTTTGCCACCTGGCGGCGGGCGCGGTGCTGGGCGAAAACTGCTCGCTGGGCCAAAACGTGTTCGTGGCCGACGGTGTGACGCTGGGCCACAACGTGAAAGTGCAAAATAACGTGAGCCTCTACAGCGGCGTGGTGTGCGAAGACGACGTGTTTCTGGGCCCCTCGGTGGTGTTTACCAACGTGCGCAACCCGCGCAGCGCGGTGCCGCGCCGGGGTGCGGCTCACTACCAGCCCACGCACCTAGAGCGCGGCGTCAGCATCGGGGCTAATGCCACCATCGTGTGCGGGGTGCGGCTGGGGCGCTACGCCTTCGTGGGCGCGGGCAGCGTGGTGACCAGAGACGTGCCTGCTTTTGCGCTCGTGTATGGCAACCCCGCCCGGCAGCACGGCTGGCTGAGCGCCCACGGCGAGAAATTGCGCTTCGACCAAAGCGGCTTTGCCCGCTGCCCGGCTACTGGCGACGCGTATGAGCTAGACCATGCCACTAATACAGTGTATTCGGAGGATTATTCGGCTGATAGTCATTTCGCCAAACCCTGACTTTTAATTAATAATTACTCAATTCAATTAAGCGTGTACAACGAACTACTCCGCAAAGAAGCCAAGCTGGCCGTCATCGGCCTCGGCTACGTGGGCCTGCCCATCGCCCTCGAATTTGCCAAGCAACTCTCGGTTATCGGCTTCGACATCAACGCCGGGCGCGTGGAGATGATGCGCAACCACCAGGACCCCAGCGGCGAGCTCGATAGCTCGGCGTTTGAGGGCACCGACATCACGTTTACCGACTCACTCGACGTGCTGCGCGAGGCGCAGTTCTTCATCGTGGCCGTGCCCACGCCCATCGACGAGCACGCTCAGCCCGATCTCAAGCCGCTGCTCGGCGCGTCGTCGTCGGTAGGCAAGGTGCTGAAAAAGGGTGATTACGTAGTCTTTGAGAGCACCGTGTACCCTGGCTGCACCGAGGAAGACTGCATTCCGGTGATGGAGCGGCTCTCGGGCCTCAGCTTCGCCAACGGCGACTTTAAGGTGGGCTACTCGCCCGAGCGCATCAACCCCGGCGACAAGGAGCACACGCTGCGCCGCATCGTGAAGGTGGTGAGCGGCTGCGACGTCGAAAGCCTCGACACCATCGCCAAAGTGTATGAGCTGGTGGTGGATGCCGGCGTGCACCGCGCCAGCAGCATCCGGGTGGCCGAGGCCGCCAAGATTATCGAGAACACCCAGCGCGACGTGAACATCGCCCTGATGAACGAGCTGTCGATGATTTTCGACCGCATGAGCATCAACACCTACGAGGTGCTGGAGGCGGCCGGCACCAAGTGGAACTTCCTCAAGTTCAGCCCCGGCCTGGTGGGCGGCCACTGCATCGGCGTGGACCCCTACTACCTGACGTACAAGGCAAAAGAGCTGGGCTACGACGCCAAAGTCATCCTTTCGGGCCGCACCACCAACGACAATATGGGCGCCTACATCGCCCGCAAAACGGTGCAGATGATGATAAAGCGCGGCAAGGACGTAGCCAAAAGCCGCGTGCTGGTGATGGGCGCGACCTTCAAGGAAAACGTGGAGGACATCCGCAACTCGAAGGTGGCCGACGTGATTCAGGAGCTTAAGAACTTCTCGGTGAACGTGGACATCGTGGACCCGCACGCCAGCTCCGACGAGCTGCTGCACGAGTACGGCTTCCGCCTCACGCCCCCCGAAAAGGTGCGCCAGGACTACGACGCCGTGATTGTGGCCGTGAGCCACCAGCCTTACATGGACAGAGACGAGGCGTATTTTCAGTCCATCACGGCTGATAATGCGGTGCTGGTCGACATCAAAGGCCTCTACCGCCACCAGCCCATGCACGAGCTGCACTACTGGAGCTTGTAAGTTAGTGCTCAGTTATTGGTGCCTAGTGCTTAGCTACTGGACATCAACGCCTAAGCACTAAGCACTATCAACTAAGCACTAACTATGACTAAGATTCTCGTTACCGGCGGTGCCGGCTACATTGGCTCGCACGCGGTGGTGGAGCTGGCCCAGGCGGGCTTCGAGCCGATTATCGTTGACAACTTCGCCAACTCGGAAACGACGGTGCTCGCTGGCCTGCGCGACATTCTGGGCCGCGACGTGCCGTGCTACCGCATCGACTGCGGCAATGCCGAGGCGCTGCACGAGGTATTCCGCAAGGAAGGCGACATCAAAGGCGTCATCCACTTCGCGGCTTACAAAGCAGTGGGCGAGTCAGTGCAGAAGCCGCTGGCTTACTTCCACAACAACGTGGGCTCGCTCATCACGCTGCTGCAAGTAATGAAGGATGAGGGCGTTGAGAACCTGGTTTTCTCGTCGTCGTGCACCGTGTACGGCGTGCCCGACCAGCTACCCGTGACCGAGGCTACCCCCACCAAGCCCGCCAACTCGCCCTACGGCCGCACCAAGCAAATGTGCGAAGACATCGTGCACGACGCTTCCAAAGCCGCTGATAACACGACGCACACCATCCTGCTACGCTACTTCAACCCCATCGGGGCGCACGAGTCGGCCAAGATTGGCGAGTTGCCGCTGGGCGTGCCCAACAACCTGGTGCCGTTCATCACGCAAACGGCGGCTGGGCTGCGCGACAAGCTCACCATCTTCGGCGACGACTACGACACGCCCGACGGCACCAATGTGCGCGACTACATCCACGTGGTGGACCTAGCCAAGGCCCACGTAGTAGCCGTGCAGCGCCTGCTCGACCGCAAAGCCAGCGACGTAGTCGAAACCTTCAACGTTGGCACCGGCCACGGCAACACGGTGCTGGAGGTAGTGAAAGCCTTTGAGGAAGCCAGCGGCCAAAAGCTGAACTACAGCATCGGCCCGCGCCGCGCCGGCGACGTGCCCGCCATCTACGCCGATGCCACCAAGGCCGCTGAGGTGCTGGGCTTTAAGACCGAAACTTCGCTGCGCGACTCGCTGGCCAGCGCCTGGAAGTGGCAGGTTGCCTTAAGTAAATAACTGTCATGCTGACGAAGGAAGCATCTTATCACGGCGGCCTTCGTCAGCATTTAATTAGCAAACCAAGTTCGGTGGAGGGGGACAAGATGCTTCCTTCGTCAGCATGACACGTATTAAAATTATGAAAATCCTTATCACCGGCGGGGCCGGCTTTATTGGCTCGCACGTGGTGCGCCTGTTCGTTACCAAGTATCCGAACTATCAGATTATCAATCTCGACGCGCTTACCTACGCGGGCAACCTGGAAAACCTGCGCGACATCGAGAACGCGCCGAACTACCAGTTTGTGAAGGGCGACATTGCCGACCAGGCGTTTGTCGACCAGCTATTTGCCCACCAGGAGCCCGACGCCGTGATTCACCTCGCGGCCGAAAGCCACGTTGACCGCAGCATCACCGACCCGATGGCGTTTGTGAAAACCAACGTTATCGGTACCGTGAATTTGCTGAACGCGGCCAAGAACCTGTGGAAGCCCAAGGGCTACGAGGGCCACACCTTCTACCACGTGAGCACCGACGAGGTGTACGGCTCACTCGACTTTGGCCCTGAGCTCTTTACCGAGGAAACGCCCTACGACCCACGCTCGCCCTACTCGGCCTCCAAGGCGGCGTCGGACCACTTTGTGCGGGCCTGGCACCACACCTACAGCCTGCCCATCAAGCTGAGCAACTGCTCGAACAATTACGGCCCCAACCACTTTCCCGAGAAGCTGATACCGCTGGCCATTCACCGCCTGCGCACCGGCCAGAAAGTGCCCGTGTACGGCAAAGGTGAGAACGTGCGCGACTGGCTTTTCGTGAAAGACCATGCCACCGCCATCGACGCCGTATTCCACAAAGGCAAGCTGGGCGACACTTACAACATCGGCGGCGTAAACGAGTGGCAGAACCTCAAACTCATTGAGCTGCTGTGCGATGTGGTAGACGAGAAAACCGGCCAGGAAGCCGGTACCTCGCGCAAGCTCATCACTTTTGTGACTGACCGCGCGGGCCACGACATGCGCTACGCCATCGACTCGAGCAAAATCATGAACGAGCTTGGCTGGAAGCCCAGCGTGACCTTCGAGCAGGGCCTGAGCCAGACCGTGGACTGGTACCTGGCCAATGAGGAGTGGCTGAACAACGTGACCAGCGGTGCCTACCAGGACTACAACCAGAAGCAATACGCGGACCGCTAGCGCGGAATTAAGAGTTATGAGTTAAAAGTTAAGAGTTGACAATCAGCAACTCCGGCTACTGAGACTCGACTCTTAACTCATAACTCTTAACTCATAACTCACAACGTGTACGATTACCCTTTCCATAATACGCCGCTTTCCGATACATCTTTCCTGGTAACGGGCGGCGCGGGCTTTATCGGCTCTAACTTGGTCGAGTACCTGCTGAAATACGGCGCCAAAAAAGTGCGCGTACTGGATAACTTCTCCAACGGCTTCCGCAAAAACCTGCGCCTGTTTGAGGGCAACTCCGCGCTGGAAGTGCAGGAAGGCGACATTCGCGACCGCGAGACCTGCGCCAAAGCGTGCGAAGGCATCGACGTGGTGCTGCACCAGGCGGCGCTGGGCTCGGTACCGCGCTCCATCAACGACCCCGTGACGACCGACGAGGTAAACGTGGGCGGCTTCGTGAAGATGCTGTTTGCGGCTAAAGAGGCGGGTATCAAGCGCTTTGTGTATGCCGCTTCGTCGTCGACCTACGGCGACCACCCCGGCCTGCCCAAGGTAGAAGACCGCATCGGCAAGCCGCTTTCGCCCTACGCCGTGACCAAATACGCCAATGAGCTGTACGCCGACGTGTTTGCCCGCACCTACGGCATGGAGATTATCGGCCTGCGCTACTTCAACATCTTCGGCCCGCGCCAGGACCCCGGTGGAGCGTATGCGGCGGTTATTCCGCTCTTTATCGACGCGATTTTGCAGGAAAACGCGCCCACGCTGAACGGCGACGGCGGCCAGACCCGCGACTTCACCTTCGTGGAAAACTGCGTGCAGGCCAACATCCGGGCGGCCCTCACGACCAACCCCGAGGCCGTGAACCAGGTGTACAACATCGCCGTGGGCGACCGTACTTCGCTGGTGCAGCTATACGACATCCTGCGCGAAGAAGCTGGCTCGACCTTGGAGCCTATATTCGGCCCCAACCGGGCGGGCGACATCCGCGACTCGCTGGCCGACATCTCGAAAGCCGAAACCCGGCTGGGCTACGCCCCGCAGGTGCGTATCCGCGAAGGACTGAAGCAAACGCTGAGCTGGTTTAAGGGCAACCAGGAGTTTATTAAGGAACGAAATTGATGAATGGCTGAATTGCTAGATTGTTGCATTGTTTACTTAAACAGGCGACTCCAAGCAATTTAACCATTCAATCATCAAGCAATTCAACAGTCCAACTATATGAAAGGCATTATCCTGGCTGGCGGCTCCGGCACCCGCCTGCACCCGCTGACCCTGGCCGTGAGCAAGCAGCTCATGCCCGTCTACGACAAGCCGATGGTGTACTACCCGCTGTCGCTGCTCATGACGGCGGGCATCCGCGACATTCTCATTATCACCACGCCCCACGACCAGGCGCAGTTCAAGAAGCTGCTCGGCGACGGCCAGAATCTGGGCTGCAATTTTCAGTACGTGGTGCAGGAGCTGCCCAATGGCTTAGCGCAGGCCTTCGTGCTGGGGGCCGACTTTATCGGCGACGATAAGGTAGCCTTGGTGCTGGGCGACAACATCTTCCACGGCGAGGGCCTGGAAGCGCTGCTGAAGTCGAACAACGACCCCGACGGCGGCGTGGTGTACGCCTACCACGTGCACGACCCCGAGCGCTACGGTGTGGTAGAGTTCGACGATAACAAGGTGGCTCTCAGCATTGAGGAGAAGCCCGCGCAGCCCAAAAGCAACTACGCCGTGCCGGGCCTCTATTTCTACGACAACGACGTGGTGGAAATCGCTAAAAACCTGGAGCCCAGCCCGCGCGGCGAGTACGAAATCACGGACGTGAACCGCGAGTACCTGCGCCGTGGCAAGCTGAAAGTCGGTATTCTGGGCCGGGGCACGGCCTGGCTCGACACCGGCACCTTCGAGAGCCTGATGCAGGCTGGCGAGTTTGTGCGCGTGCTGGAGCAGCGCCAGGGCCTCAAGGTTGGCTCCATTGAGGAAGCCGCTTACCGCCAGGGATTTATCGATGCCGCGCAGCTGCGCAAAATCGCCGAGCCCCTGCGCAAAAGCGGCTACGGCGACTACCTGCTGCACCTGCCTGAGCAGCTGGTGATTGGGGAGTAACTCAGTGTAGGGTAAGCTTTAGCTTGCCATTGCCGCAGGCAATGCGACGCACGATTAGCCCGCATGGATGTGTACTTAACATGCGCCGTTTTGCCTGCGGCAATGGCAAGCTAAAGCTTACCCTACATTACTGATTGAGCACCAGCCGAAACGTCGTGCCCTTGCCCACCTCACTGGCTTTCACGAAGAGGCGGCCCTGGTGGTAGTTTTCGATGATGCGGCGGGCCAGGGCCAACCCCAGGCCCCAGCCGCGCTTTTTGGTGGTGTAGCCGGGCAGGAACACGCTTTCGAGCTTGTTTTTGGGGATGCCCTTGCCGGTGTCGGTGATGTCGATGGCTACCTGCGGCGGGGCGGGGCGGCGCGTCCACCAGCGGCGGCGGGGGCGCACGCGGCGCAGGTGCAGCGTGATGCTGCCGCGCCCGTCCATCGCATCCACCGCGTTTTTGCAGATATTTTCCACCACCCAGTCGAAGAGCGGCACGTTGATACAGGCCGGCGTGTCGAGCGGCAGGTCGGTTTCGATGCTGAATTTCACCTTGCGCGACACCCGGCTTTCGAGGTAGGCGATGGCGTTGCGAGTAGTGTGGTAAAGGTTTTCGGCTTTGAGCACCGGCACCGAGCCGATGTTGCTGAAGCGCTCCGTGATGATTTCCAGCCGCCGGATGTCCTTACCCAGCTCCTCCACGATGGGCTCGTCGTGGAAGCGCTCGCTTTCGCGCAGGTAGCTCTGCCAGCCCACCAGGCTGCTGAGTGGCGTGCCCAGCTGGTGGGCCGTTTCCTTGGCCAGGCCCACCCACACGCCGTTTTGCTCGGCCCGGCGCGAGTAGCTGAAGCTCAGGTAGGCCATCACGGCTAGCGAGGCGATAACCCCGAGCTGCACCCACGGGTAAGTGCGCAAATCGCGCAGCAATACTGAGTCTTGGTAGAAAATATAGTTGTGGGCGTTGCCCGGCAGCTTAATATCGATGGCCGGATGGTGCTGCTGCATTTCCAGTAGCAGGGCTCGTACCTGCCGCACCGAGTCGGCGGGACTCAGGTCCGGGCTCAAACCTAGGTTCCGGGTATCCACGATGTTTTCGCCGTCGGTGAGAATAACCGGCACCGTCGTATTCGCATCGATAATCTGCTCCAGCAAAAATGTCGAGCTTTCCTCGGTGATGATAATGTGGCGCAGCGTCTTGGCATACAAGTCTATCTGCTGCTGCTCGCGCTCCGACAGGCGCTGTATCAGCCGCTTGGTATACAGCATCGTCACCACCCCCACCAGCAGTGCCAATATCAGCAGCAGAAGCTTCACCCGGGATTTCTGGTCGTATAAGGGAGTCAACATAAGTAGGGCAAAGGTCGGGCAAGACGCAGGTTCGGGAAGGCTGCCCACTATTTAGAACTATTCCAAGTTGCAGGCATATCCTTCAGTTGCCCGCATTTACGCCAATACGCTCGAACCCACGGCTTGGTATTGCTGTTTCCAATGCTAGTATTTATACCGTAATTTTGCAGGCCGGCCCCAGGTCGACCCGTGCTATGTCCCATCCTTTCAAAGCGGTTAGTCTTTCCTTCAAAAAGGCCCCGCTCGCTATCCGCGAACTGCTGGCCCTGGACGAGCCCGCCTGTCGCCGCTTTCTGCAAACGCTGCACACCGAGCTGCACCTCAGCGACTTGCTGGTGCTCAGCACGTGCAACCGCACCGAGATTTACTACGCCCACGAGGCCGACCAGTCGGCGGCCATCATTCAGGCGCTCGGGGCGCTCAAGCAGCGCGCCGACATCCAGAGCTTTGCCGCTTACTTCGACCGCTACCTCGACTCCGAAGCCGCCGCGCGCCACTTGTTTGAAGTAGCCATCGGCCTCGACGCGCAGGTAGTCGGCGATTTGCAGATTATCAATCAGGTAAAGCTGGCCTACCAGTGGGCCGCCGATGCCGACGTGGCCGGCCCCTTCCTGCACCGCTTGCTGCACAGCATCTTCTTCACCAACAAGCGCGTGCAGCAGGAAACCAGCTTCCGCGACGGCGCGGCCAGCATGAGCTACGCCGCCCTGGAGCTGGTAGAAGAGCTAACGGCCGACGTGGCCGCCCCGCGCGTGCTGGTGGTGGGCCTGGGCGAAATCGGCACCGACGTGTGCCGCCACCTCGCCGACAGCAAAAGCTTCGCCAGCGTGACGCTGTGCAACCGCACCCGCAGCCGCGCCGAGATGCTGGCCGCCGAGTTTGCGCCCGGCCAGCTGCAAATAGCTGATTTTGAAACCCTGACTACCGCCTTGCGCGAGGCCGACGTGGTTATCTCGTCCATCAACCGTGCCGAGCCGTTCTTCACCCGCGAGCTGGTAGCCCACCTCGACGTGCTGAGCTACAAGTTTTTTATCGACCTCTCGGTGCCGCGCTCGGTGGCGGCCGATGTGGAGCAGGTGCCCGGCGTGCTGGTTTACAACGTCGACGCCATCGAAAGCAAGGCCTCGGCCGCGCTCGAAGCGCGCCTGGCCGCCGTGCCGCAGGTGCGCGCCATCATCGAAAGCAGCTTGGCCGACTTTGCCGACTGGAGCCGCGAGATGCTGGTGTCGCCGCTCATTCAGCGCATGAAAGCGGGCCTGGAGCAGCTGCGCCAGCAAGAGCTGGAGCGCTTCCAGAAAAAAGCCACGCCCGCCGAAATAAAGCTGCTCGACGACGCTACCCGCGCCTTTATGCAAAAAGTACTCAAGCAGCACGTGCTCAGCCTGAAGGCCGCCTGCCGCCGCGACGAGGCCGAGCAACTGCTGCCGCTGCTCGCCGAGCTTTTTGACTTGGAAAACCAGCCCGCGCTGGCTTAACTACCTGCCACCCGCACAAATGAAAAGGGCCGCTTTACAGCGGCCCTTTTTTTCTGAGGTCTGATTGCTCAAGTACTTTATTCAGAAAGCGTTTCCATAGAAGAGTGTGGCAGCAGCCTGCGGGCTGGCAGCCCGGCACTTAGAGTTTACCTGAATAGTCTTCCAGGGTGTCGATTACTTTCATGAGCTGCGGCACGGCCAGCGCATAGTATATTTTCGTGCCTATCTTATTGGATTTCAACACGCCCCGGTCCTTGAGCGTAATGAGGTGCTGCGAGGCAATAGCCTGCGGCAGGTCGAGGGCCTGATAGATTTCCGTAACGGACATTTGCTGGTCTTTGCTGCCCTTGAGCTTACCCAGGAGGTCGACAATTGCCAACCGCTTGGGATGAGACAGCACCTTGAGCATAGCGGCCGCACGGTCTAGCTGTTGCGATTCTACACGCGAGTGCAATGGTTTCATTGAAAAGAATTAGTGAAATAATCTAGGGTACAACTAGTACGCTAGGGCAAAGAAATTAGTTCTTAAATACTTAGTCGCTTGGGCCACTGACTATAGGCCAGGAAACCATCTAAACGAAGAAGACTTCAACAGATTGTGTACTGCTATGGTTTGAAAAAGTTATGCAAAAAGCTTATTATTTGATTTTACTATCTATAATCGCCTGGCTAAGACGCCTTACCGTGTCCCACATTTTTTTCTGGTAGTATCCCACATCTCCCCCGCCACCACTTCCGGCCCCCAAAGACCGGGCACTGGCTAACTGGGTTGCACCGCGCCGCGTACTAAGGCCGGCCCGTGCATTACGGAACACTTTTTTGATGGAAATTCTTTCTTTTCTCGACCGCCCGCAGTTTGCTTTTCTGCACCGGCTGGTGCTGGGCAATGAGGTAATCGACTACCTGCTCGCGATAGTTATCTTCGTGGTGGGGCTGTTTCTCAACCGCCTGCTCACTCGCTTGTCGAGCCGCCTGCTATTCCGGGTTACCAAGCGCTACACGGGGGGCGTAACGGAATTGGAACTGCACGACCTGCTCATTCAGCCCCTGCGGGCGCTGCTGTTCCTGCTGACTGTCTATCTGTCGTTCAGCGTGTTGCGCTACCCACTGCCGCCGCTGGCGGTGAAGGGCGTCGAGCCTTGGCCCAAGGTAGCGCTACTCAACCTGTTTCACCTGGGCGTGATTGCTACTATCGTGTGGGTAGTGCTGCGGCTGGTCGATTTCCTGCTGCTGGTAGTGAAGCAGCGCGCCGAGCTTACGGCCACCGAAAACTCGCGGCGGCTTGATAATCAGTTTTTACCCTTTGCGAAAGACCTGCTCAAGGTTTTCATCATTATCCTGGGTGTGCTGGTGATGCTGGGCCGGGTATTTGGCGTGAACGTGGTGGGCTTTGTGGGCACGCTGGGCATCGGGGGCCTGGCGGTGGCCTTCGCGGCCAAGGAAAGCCTGGAAAACCTGCTGGCCTCGTTTACCATCTTCCTCGACCAGCCCTTCGGCGTGGGCGACCTCGTGACGGCGGGCAACGTGAGCGGCACGGTCGAGAAAATCGGCTTTCGGAGCACGCGCCTGCGCACCGCCGAAAAAAGCTTCCTGACGGTGCCCAACAAAAGTATGATTGACAAGCCGTTGGACAACCTCAGCTTACGCACGTCGCGGCGCGTGGGCTTCACGCTGCTCTTCGACCAGAAAACGACCAGCGCGCAGCTACACGCCATTATCGCGGGGTGCATCGAGGCCATCAAGTCCCACCCGCTCGTGACGCAGGACGTGCAAATGAAATTCAACGCCCTCACGCTCAATGGCAAGGAGGTAACCGTGCAGTACTTCGTCGAAACTACCAGCTACGACGAATACCTCGACACCAAGGAAGACCTCAACTACCGCATTGTGGAAGTGGTGGAGAAGGAAGGCGGCCTGTTTAGTAGCCTGCCTTCGGCCACGCCCGGCAGCTAGGTGGTGCCAGGTATGTGCCCAGCGCAAAGGGGCGGCTTCTATCCGAAGCCGCCCCTTTTTGTTGAGCGTAAGCTTGACTAGCGACTGCTAGCGCCCGCCAAACAGGCCGCCGAGCAGGCTGCCCATGCCGCCGCCCAGAATGCCCCCGCCGCCCGCGCTGCGCGGCTGTGAGTTGGGCTGCCCGCCCAGGCCGCCCAGCACCGACATGATGGAGCCCAGGCCGCTGCCACCCATCGAGCCCTGCTGCGGCAGGTTGCCGGTATTGTGGCCGCCGCCCAGCACCCCGCTGAGTAGGCCACCACCCAGCAGGCCGCCCAGTAGGCCGCCCATGCTGCTACCCCCGCCCTGGCCGCCGCCGAGCAGGCCGCCCAGCATCCCGCCCATGGTGCTGCTGGGCTGCTGGCCGTAGCCGGCCGAGTTGTTGCCGCCGCCCATCACCCGCGAGATAACCATGGGCGCTACCACGCCCAGCAGGCCAGCCATGAGCGCGCCCTTCGGAATACCCACATTACTAAGCTTGTCGCCGAGGCCGCTCAGAAAGCCTTGCTTGCCGGGGTCTTGCGCATCGTGGGGCACGTTGGCCGCTTGGTCCACCACGTTTTCGAGCGTGGCTTTTTGCTCGGCGTTCACACCAAGGTAGTCGGCCATTTTGCTCACCATTGCCTCTTCCTCATTAGAGTAAGCGCCGTCGGCGCGGGCAAAGCTGATAAGGTCGGTGATAAGCGAAAAGCGCAGGTCGCTGCCTTTCAGCGCATCCAGGTTTTGCTGAATAGACTGGTTGCTTGCGTTTTGTGCCGAATGCAGCACCTGCTGCGCGGAGCCCTGCGACAGGCCGGCCTGCTGCGTGATGCGCTGCAAAAACTCTACTTCGGGAGCCGAGGCTTGGCGGTCGGCCGTAGCCAACGCCGCAATCGCACTGAGGTAAGCCGTTTTTTCGGGTTCCGAATAGTTTTGGAGGAGCTGGGTTTCCATGAAAGAAAAGAAAAAGGGCGTGAAAAACCGGCCGCGTGCACCAGCACTCGGCTTTGGCCTAAACGCAAGTGTCCGGCTTACGTTGCAGCAACCCGGAATCTGCTGTTTTTTAATAAATTTTTTATTACTGAGCCTGAAAAGCTTACCTAGCTAAAATCGCCAATCAGGCCCCGTTGAGCGCTTTTTTTTAGCAGCAGGCTTGGCCAATTCAAAAAAATCCCCCACCTTTGTAAAACCAAAACGGCAGTAGCCGCCCGGTACTGAACAAGGGAGATTAGCTCAGCTGGTTCAGAGCATCTGCCTTACAAGCAGAGGGTCACTGGTTCGAACCCAGTATCTCCCACATTGATAAACACCCACTTAGCTGCAAAGCCGAGTGGGTGTTTTGCTTTTGGTGCATACCAGCACTTTTGAGCCTGGTTGACCAAGCCTAGTAGCCAAGCAGCGGTAGCTGGGCTGCCTACCGGCACTACCCTGGTCGCCGCTACCACAGGTCGCCCATTTATTATCATTTGGTTAGCTAAGCTTGCCATCGGGGCGGTGGTCTGGCTTTGAGTTGGACTAGGATGGCCGCTATCGGGACCACCCAGGCTACTATGGCGGGCCTAAATATGCTATATAGCCGGGCTAAGCTCAGGCAGATAGAACGCTTGCGCGGGCGATGCCATGCCCCCGAATAGGCAGAACGATACGGCCGGTTGTCCTTACTTTTGAGGATGATTCATATTGCTTATATGAGCCGCGCCGTGCGTCCGCTGTCTGACCAGGACTTGCAAGAGCTGCTCGACCAGTGCCGCCGCGACAATGCCCGCCACGATGTTACGGGCATACTCTTCTATAGCCACGGCAATATTGCCCAGCTCATTGAGGGCGAGGCTGAGGTGCTGGAGCCCTTGTTTGAGCGCATCGCCCGCGATGGCCGTCACTCGCACGTGCGCAAGCTGATAGACCGCCCCATTACGGTGCGCAGCTTTGAGGGCTGGGCCATGGCCTTTCACCCGCTCGAGCCGGCGGGGTTTGAAACCTTGGAGGGCTTCTTGCTGCCCGACCACCTGCCCGCGCCGCCCAGCACCCTCACCATTGCCGATTCGCTGCTGGTAGAGCTCGTGCGCCTGGCCGTATTTGGCCAGGGGCCGGCACTCGTGCCAGCCGTGCAGCCGGCCTAACCCTAATTACCGGCGGGCTAGCCGCCGGCCTTGGGCCCGCTTGCCGGGCACTTGTTTTTTGCCCTACCTTATGGCCGAGCAGCATCTACACTCTATTCTGCGGCACATCCCGGCCGGGGTAGCTACCCTGCACGGGGCCGAGCTACGCCTTAGCTTCCTCAACGAAGCGATGCAGGCCATGCTGGGCCCGGACGCGCGCGAGGGGTGCCTGCTGGCCGATTGCGGGCAACAGCTGCCCGCCGACCTGCACGAGGTTATCGGGCAGGTGTACCAGTCTGGGCAGCCCTTCGTGGCCAAGGCCTACGGCTTGGTGGTGCAGCGGCCCGAAGACGGCGAGGCAAAAAACGCGCTGCGCTACTTCGACCTGGCCCTGGAGCCAGTGCGCGAAGAAAACGACACGGTGAGCGGCCTGCTGGTGTTTGCCGTAGACGTGACCGGGCAGGAAGAGGCCCGGCTCGAAGCCCACCGCCTGGCGCTGGAAACGCGCCGCCTCGATGCGCGCCTGCGGGTGCTCACCGAAACGGTGCCCCAGATTACCTTCAGCCTCGACAGCCAGGGCCATTACGAGTACGTGAGCCCGCAGTGGTACTACTTCACGGGGCAGCCCGCCAACGCGGCGGTCGATGCCATCTGGCCACTGCTCATCCACCCCGACGACCGGCTGCGCATCTTGTACCAGGCCGAGCAGGCCCGGCGCACCGGCACCGGCTGGAGCTACGAGTACCGCCTGCGCCGCCACGACGGCCAGTACCGCTGGATGCTGAGCCGCGCCCTGCCCGAGCTGCACGCCCCCACCGAGCCGGTGTTCTGGCACGGGGCCCTGACGGAGGTGCACGACCAGCGCGAGCTGGCCGACGCCCTGCGCCGCGGCGAGGCCGAGCTGCGCTTTCTGGCCGACAGCATTCCGGAGCTTATCTGGACGGCCACTGCCGAGGGGTTTATCGACTACTACAACCGCTATACTACCGACTATTCGGGCCTGACCATCGACGACCTGGGGCCCACCGGCTGGGTGAGCCTGCTGCACCCCGAAGAGCAGGCCGAGGCCGCCCGCGGCTGGGTGCAAAGCATTGCCAGCGGCAAGGCCTTTGAGGGCGAGTACCGCATGCGCCGCCACGATGGGCTGTTTCGCTGGCACATCATCCGGGCGCGGCAGCTGGTAGATGGGCGCGGCCTGCGCTGGTTTGGCACCTGCACCGATGTGCAGGACCAGCACTTGCTGCACCAAGCCCTGCAAACCCAGTACGACGAGCTGGCCCGCGCCCACCACGACCTCGATACCTTCGTGTACGCGGCCAGCCACGACCTGCGCCAGCCGGCCCTGAATTTGCGCGGGCTGTTTGAGGAATTGCGCAGCACGGCCACCTTCCACGACCCCGATGAGGCCGCGCTGCTAGGCATGGTTGATGGGGCCCTGGGCCAGCTCGATGCCACCCTGCACGACCTGGCCGCCACCGTGCGCTCGCAGCGCGCCCACCAAGAGCCCGCCGAAATTCTCGACCTAGCCCTCATACTAGAGGAAGTGCTGCTGGGCCTGCGCCCGCAGGCGCAGCTGCGCCAAGCGCAGTTTGAGATAGACGTAGCCGAGGTGCCGGGCCTGCTGTATAGCCGCGCCAACCTGCGCTCGGTGGTGCACAACCTGGTGAGCAACGCGCTCAAATTTGCGCACCCCGACCGGCAGCCCAGCATTCGGCTGCGCAGCTACCTCACGCCCGAGGGCCAGCCCGCGCTCGACGTGCAGGACAACGGCCTGGGCATGGACCTGAGCAACCCGCAGGCCCCGATTTTTCAGCTTTTCGTGCGCCAGCACCCCGATATCGAGGGCACGGGCGTGGGCCTGTATTTGGTGCAGCGCATCGTGACCAGCCAGGGCGGCCACGTGGAGGTGGCCAGCACCGTGGGCGAAGGCACTACCTTCACCATTTACTGGACGCAGCCGGCCTAGCGGCCGCGGCCGGTAGCGTGGGTGCGACTGGCCAGCAAAACCCGAAAAACCGCACGGCTGGCTGGCCCGGCCGGCTTTTTCGTACTAACTCAGTGCCAGCGCCGTTGCGTAGGTACTACCCGCGGAACCTTTCTGGCAAAGTACCCGCTACATTGTCTGCCTTCTCACCCGCCCTGCTATGTTCCCAGCACTACTGCCTTCTGTTTTAGCTAGCTCTCCTACCCTTTCTTTCTCCCTGGCCCAGTGCCGCCCGGCCGGGCGGCGGCCGCTAGCGGCGGCCTGGTGGCTTACGCTGCTGGTTTTGCTGCTGCGCGGGGCGGCCACTACGGCCTGGGCACAAGCCTCGCCGCCGCCCGATTGCAGCCAGGACGAGAAGTTTATCAATACCTGGTACTTCGGCTACAAGTCGGGGCTCGATTTCAACCAGGCTACCGACTCCATTCCGCCTACGGTGCTCACCAACAGCCAGATGGTAGCGCCCGCCGGCTCGGGCATCATGGCCAATGGCAGCGGCAACATCCTCTTTTACAGCAACGGCGACACCGTGTGGAGCGCTAACCACAGCGTGATGCTCAACGGCACGGGCATGGGCGGCAACCGCCTCGTGACCGACGGGCCGCTGGCCATCAAACTGCCCGGCAGCCCTACCACGCCGGGCGGGCCCACGCGCTACCTGCTTTTTACGCAGGATGCGCAGGGCGGCCCCAAGGGGCTGAGTTACTCCGAGATTGAAATACCCACGGGCGGGCAGGGCCAGGTGCTAGCCGCCACCAAAAACACGCCCCTGACCCTGGGCACGGCCGAAAAAATGACGGGCGTGTTTCACAAAAACGGCTGCGACATCTGGATAATCGTGCACGGCTGGGGCACGGCCACCAGCGGCACCGCCAACCGGGGCGACTCCTTTTTGGCTTACCGCGTGACGCCGACCGGGGTGCAGACGACGCCCATCATTTCGACCATCGGGGCGGTGCACGCGCCGGGCTTGTCGGCCCAGGGCTACCGTGGCCAGATGAAGGTATCGCCCGATGGCGAGCAGCTGGCCGTGGCCCGCTACAACACCGTGACGGGCGACAGCACCAGCACCGTCGAGCTGTTTGCCTTCGACGCGGCCACAGGTGTGGTCAGTAACCGCCGCATCATTGATGCCACGGCGGGGCGCTACTACGGCGTCGAGTTTTCGCCCAGCCGCAGCCGCCTCTACGCCACCGTGCAGAGCCCGCCCCAGCTATTGCAGTTTGATTTGAGCGCCACGAATATTCCGGCCAGCCGGCAGGTTATCCCGCTCAACCAAACCGCGCCCGTGAACCTGGGCTCGATGCAGGCCGCGCCGGATGGCAAAATTTACGTGGCCCGCGAAAACCAGCCCGCACTGGGCTTTATCGCCTACCCCGACTCGCTGGGCGCGCTCGCCGCCTACGCCGACGACAGCTTGCAGCTCGGGGGCCGCCGCAGCGGGCTGGGCTTGCCCAACTTCAACCAGAGCTCGCTGCTGCGCGTGGGCTTCGGGGGTGAGTCCACGGCTTGCCAGGAAATTACCTTCCAGGCGGCTTCGCCCATCCCCAACCCGCAGTCCTACGCCTGGAACTTCGGCGACCCCGGCTCGGGCACTAGCAACACCTCGGCCGTGGCCAACCCGGTGCACGTATTCACGGCGCCCGGCATCTATACCGTTACGCTGCGCATCACCAACTTCTGCTTTTGCCGCGAAATACAGTTGCAGGTGCCGGTGCCCGGCCCGCCCACGCCGGGCAGCATCGGCACCGACCAAACGCTGTGCGCCGGCGGCACGCCGGCCCCGCTCACGAGCACGGCGGCGGCCGGCGCGGGCACCGGGCAGTTCAGCTACCAGTGGCAGTCGTCGCCCAACAACAGCACCTGGACCGACATCGGCGGGGCTACCGCGCCGGGCTACGCGCCGGGGGCCCTCACGGCTACTACCTACTTCCGGCGGCTGGTCACCTCGGGCTTTTGCGGGCCGCGCACGCCCACGGCGGCCGTTACCATCACGGTGCTGCCGGCCCTGGCGGCGGGCAGCATCGGCACCGACCAAACCATTTGCGCGGGCACTGCCCCTGCGCTCACGAGCAGCGCGCCCGCCACGGGCGGCACCGGCACCTACAACTACCAGTGGGAATCATCGCCGGATAATATTTCCTGGACAATCATTCCCGCTGCTACGAGCGCGAATTTCTCACCTGGTCCACTCACCGTTACTACCTATTTCCGCCGCCAGGTAAGCTCCGGCCCCTGCGCCACGGGGCCTTCTAATACCGTTACCATCACGGTGGTGCCCGGCCTGGTGGCGGGCAGTATCGCGGCCGACCAAACGGTGTGCGCCGGCGTTACCCCGGCCCCCCTCAGCAGCGTGGCCCCGGCCACGGGCGGCACGGGCACGATTGATTATCAGTGGGAAAGCTCGCCCAACAACGCTACCTGGACGGCCATCGGCGGGGCCACGGGCGCGACTTACGCGCCGGGAGCCCTCACGGCTACTACTTACTTCCGCCGCCGGGCCAGCTCGGGCAGCACCTGCGCGCCGGTTTTCTCTAATGTGATTACCATCACGGTATCGCCGGCACCAAACGCGGGCACCATCGCCGCCGACCAAACTATTTGTGCGGGTGCTACGCCGGCCGCAATCGGCGGCAGTGGGGTACCGGGCATTCTCCAGTATCAGTGGGAATCGTCGCCCAACAACTCGACCTGGACGGCCCTACCCGGCGCTACTGGCACTACCTACACGCCCGGCCCACTCACGGCTACTACTTACTTCCGGCGGGCAGTAACGTCGAGCGCCTGCGGCCCGGTCTACTCCAATACCGTGGTGATAACCGTGCTGCCGACGCTGAACGCGGGCAGCATCGCGGCCGACCAGACGGTTTGCGCGGGCGCTACCCCAGCCCCGCTCAGCAGCGGCGGCGGGGCCAGCGGCGGCACGGGCACCTACGCCTACCAGTGGGAGTCGTCGCTGGACAACGTAACCTGGGTTCTGGAGGCCAATGCCACCAGCCCGACCTTCGCGCCCGGCCCGCTGTCGGCCACTACCTACTACCGCCGCCGCGTGGTATCGGGCACCGGCTCGTGCTCGACAGCGGTTTCCAACGTCGTCACCATTCAGGTGCAGCCCCTCGTGACGCCGGGCGTGACCCTCACGGCCCCGGCCGCGCAGTGCGCGGGCACGGTGCTCACCTTCACGGCCTTGGCTACCAATGCGGGCTCCGCACCTACCTACCAGTGGTTTGTGAATAACGTGGCCGTGGCCAGCGGCGCTACCTTCAGCAGCAGCACGCTCGTGACGGGCGACCAGGTGCGGGTGGAGGTAACGGCCACGCCGGGGCTGTGCAGCACCGGGCTGGCCGTGGCCACGGCCACCGTTACGCGCCTCGTGCCGGCCCCGGTGGCGCTCACCATTGCGGCGCAGCCGGGCGGGCCGGCGTGCCAGGGCGACCGCCTCACGTTCGGCGTGGCCAGCCTCACGGGCAGCGGCCCGCTACCTGCCTACCAGTGGCAGGTAGACGGGGCCGACGTGGCCGGGGCTACCAACGCTACGTTCAGCAGCACCACGCTGCGCGATGGCCAGACGGTGACGCTGCGCGTGCGCGCTACCGACGCCTGCGGGCAAACCCAGACAGTGACCTCGAACAGCATAGTGGTGCAGATTCTGCCGCCCATCACGCTTAGCGCCGGCCCCGACAAGGAGATTTTTGCCGGTACTTCCGTGACGCTGGAGGGCACCGCCAGCGGTAATTTCCCCGTGACCTGGACGCCGCGCGCCGGGCTTTCTTTCCCCAATAACGACCAGCTGCGGCCCGTGGCGTCGCCCCTCACCACGACCACCTACACGCTATCAGCCGGCAGCGGCAACTGCGCTACCTCGTCGCAGGTGACCGTGACGGTGCGCCAGCCCATCCGCATTCCTAATGCCTTTTCGCCCAACAGCGATAACAACGACGACACCTGGCAGATTGACTTTATCGACCAGTTTCCCGAGAATACCGTGACCGTGTTTAACCGCTGGGGCACCAAGATTTTTTCGGCCACCAACTACAGCCGGGCCAACGAGTGGCGCGGCGACATCAACGGCCAGCCGGCGCCCTTCGGCACGTACTACTACGTCATCGTCACGAAGGGCCCGCTGGGCAAGGCCTACACGGGCTGGGTGCAGATTATAAGGTAGCGAAATGGAAGTAGCTGGCCAGAGGCCCCGCTAATTCGCTTGCTTCTGCTCATTGAAAAGCCGTTATGCTGTGCTTCAAGCCGCATAACGGCTTTTCGTTTTACGATTCTGCCCCAACTTGCTGGCTCGGCACCCGCACTACACCCACCCTTGGCCTTTCATGAAAAACTGGTTTTTTTACCTCTTGCTGCTGGGGCTGGTTGGCGAAAGCCTGCGAGCGGGAGCGCAGCAGTCGGCCCCGCTGATGCTGGCGGCCGAGTACGGCCCCGCCGCCTTCCCACTGGTGCACGAGCACACGGCCGCCCCCCTCTACCTCGATGCGCAGGATGCCGAGGTAGTGCGCGTGGCGGCCGAAGCCTTGGCCAAAGACCTTACCAGCATCAGCGGCACGACGCCCGCGCTGCGGGCGGCCGGGCAGCCGCTGGCTGCTTATTCCGTCATCATCGGCACGCTGGGGCACTCGGCGCTGGTAGACCAGCTGGCGGCCAGTGGCGCGGTGCCGCAGCTGCGGGGACAGTGGGAAGCCTTCAGCATCAGCGTAGTAGACCGGCCATTTGGCAAAGGCGGCAAGGCGCTGGTGGTGGCGGGCAGCGACCGGCGGGGCACGGCGTTTGGGGTGTTTGAGCTGTCGCGCCGGTTGGGCGTGTCGCCCTGGCACTGGTGGGCCGACGTGACGCCCCAGCGCCGGGAAAGCCTCTACCTCGCGGCCGGCACCTACCAGAGCGCGCCGCCCACGGTGAAGTACCGGGGCATTTTTCTTAATGATGAAGACTGGGGCTTGCAGCCCTGGGCCGCGCAAAACCTCGATACCGACATCAAGGACATTGGCCCCAACACCTACGCCCGACTGTTTGAGCTGCTGCTGCGCCTGAAGGCCAACCTCATCTGGCCGGCCATGCACCCGAGCACGCGGGCCTTTTTTCACTACCCCGGCAACCCGCAGGTGGCCGACCGCTACGCCATCCTGGTGGGTACCTCGCACGCCGAGCCCATGCTGCGCAACAACGTGGACGAGTGGAAGGAGCCCGCGATGGGGCCTTTCGATTACTTCCAGAACCGGCCCGCCGTGCTGGGCTACTGGGAGCAGCGCGTGCAGGAAGCGGCCGGGCTGGAGGCCATTTACTCGCTGGGGATGCGCGGGGTGCACGACAGTGGGATGCTGGGGGCCAAAACCCCGCAGGACGCCGCCCGGATGCTGGGCAGCGTGCTCGCCGACCAGCGCGCCCTGCTGCGCCGCTACGTAACCCCCGACGTAGCCCGCGTGCCACAGGTGTTCACGGCTTACAAGGAAGTGCTCGATGTGTACGATGCCGGCCTCAAGCTGCCCGACGACGTGACACTGGTGTGGCCCGACGACAACTACGGCTACCTCAGCCGCCTCAGCAATGCCGAGGAGCAGGCGCGGGCGGGCGGCGCGGGAGTGTACTACCACGCCTCGTACTGGGGGCGGCCGCACGACTACCTCTGGCTGGGCACCACGCACCCGGCCCTGCTGCGCGAGGAGCTGCTGAAGGCCCACGCCCTGCGCACCGACCGGCTGTGGGTGCTGAACGTGGGTGACCTCAAACCGTTGGAATACAGCACGCAGCTGTTTCTGGATATGGCCTACGCGGCCGCGCCTTTTGCGCAGCCCGCCGCCGGGCCGGCCCACTTGCAGCAGTGGCTGGCCGAGGCTTTTGGGGCCGGGCAGGCGGCGGCCATGCGGGCGCTGCTGTGGGAGTACTACGACCTGGCCTTCGAGCGCCGGCCCGAGTTTATGGGCTGGAGCCAGACCGAGCCCACCACCCCTACCCACCGCACGGCCTACAACCACTTTTACTACGGCGACGAAGCCCAGCGCCGCCTCGACCGCTACGCCCGCCTGGTGGCGCAGGCCCAGGCGCTGCGCGCCGCCATCGCCCCCGAGCGGGCCGATGCCTACTACGAGCTGGTGTACTACCCGGTAGTAGCGGCGGCCCTGATGAACCAGAAGTTTCTGTATCAGGACAAAAGCTACCTGTATGCCCGCCAAAACCGCGCCTGCGCCACCGACTACGCCCGCTGGGCCCAGCAAGCCTACGCCGCCCTCAAAACCGAAACGGCCTACTACAACGAGCAGCTGGCCGGCGGCAAGTGGCGGGGCATGATGAGCATGCACCCCCGCGACCTGCCCGCGTACCAGGCCCCGGCAGCCCCGGCCCTCCACCTCGACACCACCCAGGTGTGGGGCGTGGCCCCCGAAGGCTGGGCGGGGCCCGACTCGGCGGCTTTCAGCCATCAGTTAAGCCTGCCCACTTTCCACGCTTGGGGCCCGGCGAGCTACTTTGTGGATGTCTTTCTGAGTTGCCGGCAGGCGGTGCGCTGGCGGGCCGTTTCCTGCCCCAAGTGGCTGGTGCTTTCGGCTAGAAAAGGCACGCTCGCGGCGGCCGAAGGCCAGCAGCAAGTGCGCCTGCACCTGCGCGTAGACTGGCGCAAGCTGCCCCGGCGCGGCGAGCCCAGCGGCTACCTGGTCTTGCGCGGCGCGGGCAAAACCGTTCGGGTGGCCGTGCGCGCCACCCGGCCCGATGAGGCCCTGGCCGACTACCCCGGCTTTGTGGAAGCCAACGGCTACCTCTCCCTTTTTGCCGCGCACTACAGCCGCAAAACCGACCAGCCCGGCCACCGCTGGGCCGTGGTAGCGGGCCTGGGGCGCACGGGCAGCGGCCTGCAAGCCCAGCTGCTGCAAGCCACGCCGCTGGCCGAGGCCGGCAGCGCGCCCGCCGCCACGGCCTTTGCGGAATACGATTTTTACACCTTCACCCCGGCCGCGCCCGTGGTCACGGTTTTTACGCTGCCCACGCACCCCACCACCCGCGCGGCCAGCGTGCGCTACGGCCTTTCTATAGATGAAGGCCCGATGCAGGTGCTGGATTGCAAAACGGTGGGCCGCTCCGAGGAGTGGAAGCAAAACGTGCTAAGCAACAATGCGCAGCGGCAGTTTAAAGCCCCGGCGCTCGGCCCCGGCCGGCACACGCTCCGGCTTTATCCGCTTGACCCCGGCGTGGTGCTCGACCGCATCACCCTCGACCTGGGCGGCCTGCAACCAGCCTACGGCGCTGTTCCGGAAACGCGCAGGCGGCTGCCCAGCGAGCTTCCAGAGTAGCTTCATGGCGGCCCAGCTTGCGCTAGCCCGGCTACCCGGCACTTGGTATAAGCAGCTACAAACCCCGTTGCCGGGCGCGCTTTAGCCTACCAGCTCGGTCAGGTAGCGCGCCCGTAGCTCGTGGGCCAGGGCTGCTTCCTCGGGCTTTTGGCTGGCCAGCAGGTCGGCGTAGGCCAGCAGCGGCGGCACGCAGTCCGCATCGCCGGCCGCGTGAAAACCGGCCGGGGCGAAGGCATTGAGCAGCTCAATCGAGCCTTTGGGCGCGGGCACCAGGTCGAGCTGCTGCACCAGCGCGGGGCGCGGCAGCTGGCTGTAAATAGTGGCGCTGGCTGGCAGCGCGGGGCAGCCCAGCAGCCGGCGCGCGGCTACCTCGCCGCCCCACAGGCAGCCGGCGGGCAGGGCGCGCTGGCTCCAGGTGGCCAGGGTGGCGGGGTGGCGCGGGCGGTAGCGCTGCGCATTGAGGCGGCGGCGCAGGGTGCCGGCGTAGTGCGCCAGCCAGTAGTGGGCCGGGGCGGGCAGCCGCAGGGGGCTGGTGCCCGGGGCGCTGCCTTCGGCCCAGTAGCCCTGGGCGGCCAGGCGGCCCAGCACCTGGCGCACGGCGGCCACCGGCAGCTGGGTGTGCGCCGCCAGGCGGGCGGCCGGGCCGCCCGCCAGCTCGGGCCGCAGCACCAGCTGAAACAGCAGCCGCAGCAAATGCACGTGCCACGCTGGGCTCGACACCAGCAGCGGCGCGCCGGCCTCTGGTAGGCCCGGCTGGTAGCCGGCGGCAGGTGGCGGGCTACCAGCCGTCGGCGCGGGCGCGGAAGCAAGCGGCGCGGCCGCCTGCCACACCTGCGCGCCGGCCTGGCTGGCCGACCAGGTCCAGGTGGGGGCGGCCAGGCAGTAGGGGCGGGCGGGCGCGGGTGGGTTCTGCGCCGAGGAAGTAGCTAGCGTAGCCACAAGTATAGAATTCAAGGAAAAAATGAGCCGCCCCGCGCCAAACAAAAAGCCAGGGCTGCGGGGCAGCCCTGGCTTCTGGCATTCTGGCAGTGTGGTGCTGAGGCCGCAGCGCGGGCGCTTAGTAGTCGGTGTTCTGGGGGTCGAAGTTGGTCCAGCCGCTCAGCCAGTTGGTGGCACCCGAGGCGTTGGGGTCGGCCAAGGCACCGATGTGGTTGACCTTCGAGAAGAAGGAATCGCGGAGCTTGGTGTCGCTGAAGCTGGCAGGCGCTACCGGGGCGGTAGCCGGCGACACCGTGACGATGGGCGAGGCGGTGCGGGGCAGGAAGCTCGGGGCCGTGAGGTTGAAGGGATTGAGCAGCTGCACGTTGTCGGAAGTGGCGTAGCGGCGGTTGGCGTTGCTCTTAAACCAGGTGAGCGGGCCCACGGCCGCGTTCCAGGCCGACGAGTCGCTGCTCATGGTGCTGTTGGGGGTGAGGCTGCCCGCGCCGCCGCCCGGCCCTACGTACAGGATGCTGCGCTGGCCGCCGGTGGAGTTGGAGCCCACCAGCGCGCCCGCCACGATGTTGTTTTTGAAACGGGCGCTGTCCTGCACCGTGGGGCTGGTAGAGGCCAGCGGCGCAATGTTGCTCGCCGTGGGCGCGCCGTCGATGAGGATATTGGTGGGGAAGCCCATGAACACCGAGTTAAAAATGCTCTGGGCCGAGTTGCGGCGAATGTGCGCGCCGGCCGTGTACTGCGGGCTGTAGCTGGGGGCGCTCGGGTTCAGGATGGGGCCTACCAGGGTCATGTTCGAAAACACGGCCGATGTCTTGGGCTTGTTGTTCGTGGCGCTGGCGTCGTTGTCCGACTCAAACGCCTTCGAGCCCGACTGGTCGGCCTGCTGCGGGTCGCGCAGCGCAATGCCAAACTGCACCTTGCCCGAGTAGCCGTTGTCGGTGTCGAAGTCGTCGTCGAAGCAGCGCAGCGACACGAGGTACTTGGCATCTACGGTGCCGCCAAACCACTCAAACGAGTCGTCGCCCGAGTACGAAACCTGGATGTGGTCGATGACGGTGCCGTTGCCCACGCCGGCCAGCGTCAGGCCGTTCACCTCGTTGTTGGGCGAAATGGCTACCCCGCCAAACTCGATGCGCACGTATTGCAGCATCCCCGAGTTGTCGGCCACGGCTGTTGGGTTGGCCGGGTTCACGTAGGCGCTGCCGTACTGGGTGGTGGGGCCGCCCTCGATGGTGGGGCGCACGCCGTTCACGACCGAGTTGGTGGGCGCGTTGCCCGCGATAATCACGCCGCCCCAGTCGCCGTAGTTGCGCGCGCCCTTGGCTTGGTTGGACGTGAATACGATGGGCCGGGCCGCCGTGCCCACCGCCATTATTTTGGCCCCCGGCTCGATGATGAGCGTGCCCTTGCTGTCCTTATCGCCCAGAATAACGGTGCCCGGCTCGATGGTGAGCGTAGCGCCGCTGCGCACGTACACGAAGCCCTTGAGCAGGTAGCGGTTGCTGGCCGTCCAGGTGGTGTTGGCGGCAATCCCAGTATTGCCAGGCTGCACCGTCACCACGGGCAGGCTGCTGGTGCCCCCGGTGGGCGGCAGCGAGGTGCCCGTGCCCGTCATGTTGGGGGCGGGCGTGATGTCTTTCGTTGAGCAAGAGGCCAGGCCAACCAGCGTGGCGAGCAGGGCAACGGAAAGGGTATTCTTTTTCATGCTGAAAAAGCGTGAGTGAGTTTTGAGTTCTGAGTTATAAATTTTGGGTTAAGTAATTTTAAATCAGAACAGAGCATCTACAGCTCAACACTCCTGACTCAAAACTCTTAACTGCCGCAGGCTACGGCACCGGCGTGGCCGGGCGGGGCTCGAGGCTAAAGCGCAGCCCCACGGTGTAGTAGGTGCCGCGGCGGTAGTTGCTGAGCGAGGGGTCGGCGGCAGTGTACTTGCCATCGCGGGCATAGTCCTGCACCAGGTTCACGCGCTGGTTCAGCAGGTCTTGCACACCGGCGTTCAGCGAGAGGCCGCGACCCAGGGTTTTGGTCAGCGAGAGGTCTACGGTGTGGCGCGGCAGCTCCACCACGTCGGGGTACTGGTCGCTACCGGCAAACAGGATGCGGGGGCCAAACACGTTGTAGAGGGCCGTCACCTGCCACGAGTTGTCGGGCGTGTTGAAGTAGAGGCCGCCGTTGTACACGTAGGGCGACTGGCCTTGCAGGGCGCGCTTGTTGTTCCACACCACCACGTTGTCGCCCAGGTTCACCTGGCTTTTGATAAGCGAGGCGTTGAACACCAGCGACAGGTTTTTGAGGCGCTCATTTACAAACTCCAGGTTTTTCTTGAGGTCCAGCTCCACGCCGTAGGCGTAGGCGCTCGGGGCGTTGGTGAAGGTGTAGGCCAGGTTGGTGGTCGGCACTATCACGTTTTCGATGGGGTTCTGGAAGTTCTTGTAAAACGCCCCCACGTGCACCAGCTCGCCGGCCGAGGGGTACCACTCGTAGCGCAGGTCGTAGTTGTCGATGCTGGCTACTTTCAGCGGCGCGTCGGGCCGCAGGTAGAGCGAGCCGTAGTTGAGGGCGCTGAACTCGAAATCGTAGAAGAAGAACGGCGCGGCTTCGCGGAACTCGGGGCGGTTGAGGCTGCGGCCGTAGGAGGCCCGCACCAGGTTGGTGGCGTTGATGTTATAGCTGAAGTTGGCCGAGGGCAGCACGAAGTTGGTCGGCACGTTCTGAGTTACCGGCTGGCCGTTGAGGCCCGTTTCGATAAACTGCCGGTTGTGCTCGTAGCGCGCGCCGGTCACCAGCTTCAGCTTGTCGGTCAGCGGGATGTTGAGCGACAGGTAGAACGCGCCCAGCTCGTTGCGGGCGGCGTAGCGGTAGGTCGAGTTCAAGTCCTCATCCAGCCGGTAGCCGTCGTAGCCGATATTTTGGGGCGCGAAGATGTTGCCCACGTTCTCGTTTTTGAGGCCAGCCATGCCGCCGCTGTTCAGGGAGTAGCCGAAGGCGCGGGCGTTGAACGAGCGGCGGCGGTATTCGAGGTAGGTGCCGGTGCCGATTTCGACCTTGCGGTCGGCCACGGCCACGGTGCGCTTCAGGTTAGCGTTCAGCGTGAAGATGTGCTCACTCAGCTTCTGGTAGAGGCGGCCGGCGTTGTTGACGTCGACCTGGCCGGCGGCGGGCGTCAGGGCCGTTTGGATTTCGGCAGTCTTGTCGGTGCCGGGCGTAATCTGGTAGCTCAGGCGGCGCAGGTCGGGCTCGTTGCGGGCCGAGTAGCCGTAGCCGCCCACCCAGTCGAAGCTCGTTTTTTCGTCGGCGGCCTTGTGGGTGCCGGCCAGCTGGCCGGTGTAGGTGGTGCGGCCCTGGTAGCCTTGCAGGTAGCTGCGGCGGGTGGGGGTGCCCTTGTCGTCGGCGCCGTCGCGGGTCACCTGCTGGTTGCGGGCCTGCTGGCTGAATAGGTTGCGCAGCTCAAGGCGGCCGCCGTGGGGCAGCACGAGGCTGAAATTCTGAATGGCCCCGAGGCGAATGTTCTGCGTCGACTGGTCGTCGCGCAGCTGGTCGGTGCGCTGCTGCGAGGCGTCAAACACGTTGCGGTTGACGTTGAAGCGCGTGTAGGTATTGGTGTAGTTGACGGACGACACGCTGCCGATTTCCAGCCCGGCCACCTTTATTTGAGTCAGGTAGGCGGCGTTAAAGCGCATGTCGGGCATGGCCTTGGTCTTGAAAATCCCGAAGTTGTTGTCGAGCTGCCGGGCGTAGAAATCGCGCTCGTACTGCTGGTAGGCGGTGCTCAGGGGCGGCATGCCGTTGGGCAGGTCGCGCTTGGTAGCGCCAAAGCCGAACACGTCGCCCGCCTGCGGCCGGTCGGTATAGAAATCCTGGCCGGTAGTGCCCTGGCGAAAGCCCGCCGAGTAGTTCACCGTAAACTGCTTCTCGTTGAAGATGGGTTTGCGGATGTACACCTTCACCAAGCCACCGGCAAAGTCGCCGGGCAGCTCGGGCGAAGGGTCTTTGAACACCAGCACGCGGTCGATGAGCGAGCTGGGCACGATGTCAAACGAAAACGACTTGCGGTCCGTTTCCGAGCTAGGCGCGGTTACATCATTGAGCCACACCGTATTGTAGCGGTCGCTGAGGCCGCGCACCTGGATGAAGCGGTTGTCGACGATGGTGACGCCCGGAATGCGGCGCACTACCTCGGCCGCGTCGCGGTCCTGGGTTTTCACAATCTGCTCCGACGAAATACCGCTCACCACCACGTTGGCCTGCCGGATTTCGTTGATAACCGATACCTCCGTGTTGGTGCGGCGCACGCCGCTCACGGTTACTTCGCCGAGCTGGGTGTTGTCCGGCGAAAGCTGGCCGTTGAGGGTAGTGGTTTTGCCGGCCGCGACCACTACGTTGGGCAGCGTCAGCGACTTGTACGACACCGACGAGATGATAACCGTGTAGGTGCCGGCCGGCACGTTGGCAATCAGGTAGTGGCCGTTTTCGTCGGTCGAGGCGGCGAGCGTCGTGTTATCGAGCCGCACCGTACCGCCAATGATGGCTTCCTGGTTTTTGGCGTCCTTGTAGGTGCCTTCGAGGCTGCCGGTGGCCTGGGCCCACGCCGCCGACAGCGACGTAACACTCAGCAGCAGCGCAAAAAATAATTTGGTAAGGGTTCCTTGCATAGCGGCCACAAAATTCCTGGGGGCCTGTTGCCGCAAAATCACGCCTGTGTTACCAAATGAATTTCAGATGAGCAAACGATGAATGATAACCCAGCCGTAACATGGCCGGCGCGGGCGGGCCGCGCCGGCGCCCGCCCGCGCCCTACCTTGCCGGGCATGAAAGCCTTTCTCGCACTGTGTCTGCTACTAAGCCTGCTGCCGGGGGGCCGCGGCCGGGCCTGGGGCCAGGCCCGGCCCTACGGCCACAACCCCGCCGCCGGCCACTACCAGCTGGTGCGCGGCGTGCGGCTGTACTACGAAGCCTACGGCGCGGGGCCGCCCCTACTGCTGCTGCACGGCAACGGCGACAACCTCGGGGCCTGGGCCAGCAACATTGCCTACCTGGCCCGGCACCACCGCGTGCTGGCCGTAGACAGCCGCGCCCACGGCCGGTCGGCAGACCCCGGCGACTCGCTGAGCTTTGAGATGATGGCCGACGACATGGCCGCGCTGCTCACGCAGCTGCGCCTCGACTCGGCCGACGTGGTGGGCTGGAGCGACGGCGGCATCACGGCCCTGGTGCTGGCCTTGCGCCACCCCCGCAAGGTGCGCCGGCTGGTAGCTACCGGGGCCAACCTCTCGCCCGACTCGCTGGCCCTGACGCCCGCGCTGTGGCGGCAGCAGCAACAAGGGTATCAGGAAAACAAGCACACCGTCTTTACCGACCCCAAGCGCCGCAACGACTGGAAGGTGTTTCAACTGGATGTGTTTCAGCCCAATGTGCCGCTGCCGGCCCTGCGGCGCATCAGCGCGCCGGCCTTTATCGTGGCCGGCGACCGCGACGTAATTACCCTGGAGCATACGGTGGCCATCTACCGGCACCTGCGCCGCGCCCGCCTCTGGGTGGTGCCCGACTGCGGGCACGCTACCCTGCAAGAGCACGCCGGGGAGTTTAACCAACAGGTAGAGGCTTTTTTGCAGGCAAAAAGCATTCCGGCCCTGCCGCACTAGCGCCAGCTGTATTCGTTGGATATGATTAAAATCATTTTTACCTAACTGGCAAAATCTTAACTTTTAAGCTTTATCGCTAGTACAGCTAACCACGTCCTTTCCCCCTGTTTCATGCCCCCGCCTACCCCCACCCTGCCCGCCGAGCAGCCTGGCCTCGATGCGCTGCTGCGCACGCTGCTCGACGCCTCTACTACGGGGGTGGCGCAGCTCGGGCCGGTGTACGCGGCTGGCCTGGGCGAGGAGCTGCTGGACTTCTCCTACGAGCGCCTCAACCCGGCCGCCCAGCGCCTGCTGGGCCTGCCCGAGCACCCGGCCACCTCGTACCGGGCGCTGGCCCCCACCGATGCGGCCGGGCTGGCGTTTTTGCGGGCCACGTTTTTGTCGGGCGCGGCGGGGCACCACACGCTGGCGGGCTACACGGCCGCCGGCCAGCCCTACCGCCTGCGGGTGGCCGGCCAGCGCGTGGGCGAGCGGCTGGTGGCCAGCCTCACCCCCGAGGCGCCCCTGGCCAGCCTGCCCCCGCCCGCGCCGGCCCAGTGGCCACAGTTGCTGGAGCAGGCCCCGGTGGCCATTGCGGTGCTGCACGGCCCCCGGCACCGGGTAGCCCTGGCCAACCCCGCCATTTGTGCGCTGTGGCGGCGCACCCACGAGCAGGTGCTGGGCCGGCCGCTGTTTGAGGTGCTGCCCGAGGCCGCCGGCCACGGCCTGGAAGAACTACTGGCCGAGGTGCTGGCCACCGGCCGGCCCTACGTGGCCCACGAAACGCCGTCGCGCTTTTTGCGCGGCGAGGCGGCCGAGCCAGTGTATCTAAATTTTGTGTACCAGCCGCTGCACCAGCCCGATAACCTGCCGGCCAGCGTGCTGGTAGTGATGAGCGACGTGAGCGAGCAGGTGCGCGGCCGCCTGCGCACGCAGGAGCTGAACACCGAGCTGCGCGCCGTAAATGAGCAGCTGCACCAGCTAAACCAGGAGCTGGAGTGCCGGGTGGCCGCGGGCGTGCGCGAAGCCCAGGCTGCCCACGCCGAGGCCGAAACCCAGCGGCAGCGGCTGGCCCGCTTTTTTCAGCAGGCCCCGGCCGCCATTTGCGTACTCGACGGGCCCGACCTGGTGTATGAGCTGGTGAACCCCGGCTACCAGCAGTTTTTTCCGGGCCGGCAGCTGCTGGGCCGCCCCCTGCGCGAGGCCGCCCCCGAGCTGCTGACCCAGCCCACCTACGCCTGGATGCGCCAGGTGTACGACACCGGCCATTCGCACGAGGGCCACGAGGTGCGCCTGTGCGTGAATGGCCCCGGCGACGAGCAGCCCACCGAGCACTACTTCAACTGCGTGTACCAGCCCCGGCACGACGAGCAGGGCCGCACCGACGGGGTGCTGGCGTTTGCCCTCGACGTCACCACCGAAGTGCGCGCCCAGCAGCAGGTAGCCGCACTGCAGACCGAGGCCCGCGCCGCCGCCGAGCGCCTGGCGCAGGAGCGCGAAACGTCGTACCAGGTATTTGAGCAAACGCCCGCCGCCGTGGCCCTGATGTGGGGCCCGGCGCACCGCTTCGAGTACGTCAATGCCGCGTTCAGCCGGCTGTTTCCGGGACGCGAGCTGCGCTACCGCTCGCTGGCCGAGGCCCTGCCCGAAGCCGAGCCCCAGGGCTTCGTGGCCGTGCTCGACCAGGTGTACCGCACGGGCGAGGCGCTCGTGGCCGACGAGGTGCCGCTGACCATTGCCCGGCCCGCCGCCCCCGCGGAGCACACCGAGTACTTTAATTTCGCGTATCAGCCCTACCGCGAAAGCGGGCAGACGCTGGGCGTGTCGGTGTTTGCCTACAACGTGACGGCGCAGGTGCTGGCCCGCCAGCAGCTCAGCCAGGCCCTGGCCACGCTGCAACAAACCAACGGCCAGCTGCGGCGCACCAACGTAGACCTCGACAACTTTATTTATACCGCCTCGCACGACCTCAAAGCGCCCATTGCCAACATCGAGGGCCTGCTGCTGCTGCTGCGCGAGCAACTGCCCGCCGAGGTGCGGCAGGCGGGCCTGGTGCCCCGCGTGCTGGGCATGATGCAGGGTGCCATCGAGCGCTTTCAGGTTACCATTGCGCAGCTCACCGATATTGCCAAGCTGCAGCAGGCCCACACCCAGCCGGCCGAGGAGGTAGACCTGCGCGCCCTGGCCGAAAACGTGCGCCTCGACCTGGCCCCGCTGCTCGAAGAGGCCCACGCCGAGCTGCACGTCAGCCTCGACTCGTGCGCCACCATTTCCTTTGCCCCGCAGCACCTGCGCAGCATTTTCTACAACTTGCTCACCAACGCCATCAAGTACCGCCACCCCGCCCGGCCGCTGGTCGTGCACCTGCGCTGCCGCTCCCAGCCCGGTGCCATCTTGCTCGAAGTGCACGACAATGGCCTGGGGCTGACGCCGGAGCAGCAAAGCAAGCTGTTCGGCATGTTTCGCCGCCTGCACGCCCACGTGCCGGGCTCGGGCATGGGCCTCTACATGGTCAAGCGCATCGTCGAAAACGCGGGTGGCACCATCGAGGTGCAAAGCCAGCCCCACGCGGGCTCTACGTTTACGGTTTCCCTACCCGCCTGATATGCTTACCCTTATAACCTTTCCTGCTTCATTTTCCCGGATATGCAAAAGCTAGCCAGCGTTTTACTTGTAGACGACGACCCGACTACCAACTTCCTGCACGAGCAGCTGCTGCTGAGCCTGGGCGTGACCGAAGAGTGCCTGGTGGCCGAAAACGGCGCCGAGGCCCTCATCTTGCTGGCCGATACCCAGGCCGACAAGGCCGCTGCCTGCCCCGACCTCGTGCTGCTCGACGTGCACATGCCCGTGATGGATGGCATCGACTTTCTCGAGGCCTATATGCAGCCGCCCCAGCGCCCCCCCGTCGTCATCATCCTCACTACCTCGGTGCACGCCCGCGACCAGGCCCGCATGGCCGGCCTGCCCGTGGCCGACTGGATAAACAAGCCCCTGACGCGCGCCAAAGTCAACGATATTTTGCAGCGGCACTTCCAGCGGCAGCTCCCCCCCGAGGAAGCCGACTAGCGGCTTCTTATCTTCTTTTCAAAGCATTTATTACCAATAATTTGCGCTGGCATGCGGCCGGCTTTGCGCCCACAGGGCGCGGGCCGGCCGCGTATCTTTGGGCTAATGCCTTTGCTCGAAGTTACCTCCGCCGCCCAGCGCCAGCAGTTCTACGACCTGCCGCGCCGCCTGCACCACGCTGCCCCCGCCTTTATCAATCCGCTCGACAACGAGGTGGAAGCCGTGTTCGACCCGGCCAAAAACAAGCTATTTGCCGCTGGCGGCGAGGCGCAGCGCTGGCTGCTCACGGATGCGGGCGGCGAGGTTATCGGGCGCATCGCGGCCTTTATCAACCCGCTCACCAGCACCACCGACCCCGAGCTACCGGCCGGCGGCCTGGGCTTTTTTGAGTGCATCAACGACCAGGCGGCGGCCAACCAGCTCTTCGATGTGGCCTGCCAGTGGGTGCGGGCGCGCGGCGTGCTGGCCGTGGATGGCCCCATCAATTTTGGCGACCGCGACCGGTTTTGGGGCGTGCTCATCGATGGTTTCGAGCACGAGCCGAACTATGGCATGTTCTGGCACCCGGCTTATTACCAGCAGCTGTTTGAGAGCTACGGCTTTCAGCTCTATTTCAAGCAGTACACTTGTTACCGGCCGGTAGCGCAGGTGCTGCACCCCAGCTTCAATAAGAAGCTGACCGAGCTCACGGCGGCGGGCTACATCTTCACCCACGCCCGCAAGGCCGAGCCCGAAAAGCTGGCCCGCGATTTTCACCACGTCTATAACCTGGCCTGGGGCAAGCACGCTGGGGTGCAGCCCATGACCCTGGAGCAGGCCCGCACTATCGTGCAGGAAATGAAGCCCGTGATTGACGAGCGGGTGCTGGCCTTCGCTTACTATAACGAAGAGCCGGTAGCGTTTTTCATCAATATCCCCGAGCTAAACCAGGTGTTCAAGCACATCGGCAAGCGCCTCGACCTGGTGGGCAAGCTGCGCTTTGTGTGGGAGCAGTGGCGCTACGCGCAACGCGCCGACAAGAAAATTCTGGGCATCATTTACGGCGTAGTGCCTGCGCACCAGGGCAAAGGCGTAGAAAACGCGCTCATTATGTCAACCCAAAATGCCTTCCTACGCGCTGGCTACACCGACATCGAGATGAACTGGATTGGCGACTTCAACCCGCGCATGCTGGTGGTCACGCGCAGCATTGGCTCCAAAATCATCAAAACCCACGCCACCTACCGCAAGCTGTTCGTGGACCGCCCGTTCGAGCGCTACCCGATTATCCGGTGAGGCGTTT
>NZ_DASTEP010000244.1:0-3332 GCF_035709525.1 Hymenobacter sp.
GCCGCCGGGCAAACGACCACCCTGAGCGGCGGCAACAGCTACGCCGGCGACTACCAAGTGCTCGGCGACCTGGTACTCACCAACGGCACTTACACGCTCACGCCCGGCACCACGTTCTACGTGAATGGCCGCGCTACCAGAATAGGCGCCTTCGGCACGCCCATCCGGCGGGTTTCGGGCAGCACCATTACGGTGGGCGACAAGGCCACCCTGGTGCTGGACAACGCGACCCTGACGGCCTCGGGCAGCACGACTACCTGCCCCATGTGGCGCGGCGTAGTAGTGAAAGGCATCGGCGCTGGGCCGGGCACTACCAACCGCCTGGTGGTACAAAACGGCTCCGCCATCAGCCACGCGCTGTGCGCCCTCAGCCTGGAGGATGGCTCGAACGGGGGCACGACCGCCTACGTGATTGAGCGCTCGGCCTTTGCCCAGAACCTCACGCACGTGCGCGACGTGGCCGTGCACACGGCGGGCACTACCTCGTTTATCGCCAACTGCACGTTTGACTCGGACCCGGGCCAGACGCGCTTTCCCTACGAGCAGGCCGGCGGCACCCAGTATTTTGCCTACCAGGCGCTGTACCTCACGCCGGTGGGCGACTTTGGCAGCCACGCCGTGGAAGTAACGGGCAACGCCATCAACAACGCCGTGTATGGCATCGTCAACAACGAGGTAGACCGGGCCGGGGTGATGATACAAAACAACGTGCTGAACAAGATTTTTCAGACCGGCATCTGGACCGTCAACAACGATACCAATACCGGCACCACTATTTCGGTGACGAGCGGCAACCAGGTGGGCCTGAACGGTATCTTCCCCGCCAACACCGACCAGATTGACCCCACCGCTACCCGCTACGGCATCGTGCGCGAGGGCCGGCTGGCCATTCCCAACCTGTTTGTCAACAACACGGTGACGGGCAATACCAACCCGGCCTTCAACAACTACCAGCAGATAGGGCTGAGCATCAGCGGCCCCACCAGCGCCAGCGGCAACCTGCTGCAAAACATGAACGAGGGCATCAGCGCCACCGAACTCAGCGGAAGCGACATCGTCGACAACCAAACCTCCGGCTGCGTCAATGGCTTCGTGGTCAAAAACTACATCAACGGCCAGAGCTAGGTCAGCCGCCTGGGCTGCAACACCTTCGCCCAGGGCAACGGCGGCGTCACGGGCAACACGGCCGGCATCGTGGTGCAGCAGGATGCTACCATCAACGACATCGGCAGCCCCATGTGGCCCGGCGGCCAATCGGTTTGACGGGGTGACGTATGGCATTGTGAATGACAATAATACGACGCCGGTTACTTATTATCAGACTACCTCGTCGCAGGAGGCGGTAACTTGGATTGGTGGGGGCTTCGTTTCGGTAAATACAGTAGGCGGCATCAACCTGACAAAATACTGCCTGGGCCAGGGTGCCGGTAATGGCAACGGCGTAAACCAGCGCGGAGCGGCCCCGAGCCCCGGCTACCTGGCCGCCCTCATGGACTCGGTGCGGCGGCAGCTGGTGCCGGCGGCCCGCCGCCGCAGCTACCTGCACGAGGTAAGCAGCTACTACGCGGGCACGCAGCAGCTGCCCACCCTCGAAGCCTGGTGGGCCACCCTGGCCGGCCCCAACGACGCGGCCTACCGCACGCTGGGCCGCTACCTGCTGAGCGCCTACGACGAGCAGCACGCGCCCGCCGCTACCCAGCGCATTTTGGCGGGCCTGCAGCCGCAGGCCCTGCTCGATGCCGAGCTGGCCGCGCAGTTGCAATTGCGCACGGTGCTGCGGCACCTGCCCCAGACCGCGCCCCTGCTCACCGCCACCGACAGCACCACCCTGCGCACGCTGGCCTGGTCGGGCCTGAGCGTGGCCCCGCAGGCCACCCGCTGGCTGCGCTACTATCACCCCCTCATCCCCGTGCCCGCCCCCACCCCGGCCGCCCCGCAACCGGCCGCCGCCGTGGCCCGCAAGCGAATACTGACCGAAAGCGGCGCGACGCTGGGGGCCGCTTACCCCAACCCAGCCCAGACCGAAGTCACCATCGCCTGCCAGCTGGCGCGGGCCGAACAAACGGCCGAGCTGCGCTTCACCAACCTGCTCACCGGGCAGGTGCTACGGGTGGTACCCGTGGCAGGCACGGGTACCGAACGGAGTCAGCGCGTGCCACTGGCCGGGCTGCCGGCCGGACAGTACGCCTACCAGCTGGTGGTAGAAGGGCAGCCGGCCGCTGCCCCGCAGAAGCTGTTCGTTAATCCCTAGTCCTCCAGCGGGGCCGTGCGGCTTAGCGCTGCGCGGCCCCGCTTTCTTGGGATATGCGACGTATATTGATTTTGCTCGTGTTGGCCCTACTGTGGGGCCAGCCCAAGAGCTATGCGCAACAAGTCGGCTGGGAGTATGCGCTGCCTTTCTCCGCAACTCCATACGCGGCCTATGACGTATTTGGCTACCTGCACCAGTTGGCGGGGGGCGACTATGTCTTATCGGGCATCGGCGACCGAGTCAGTGGGGGGGGCTACCCCCTCATCTACGCCCGCGTGGCGGCCAGCGGCACGTTGGCCTACCAACGCAAGGGCCGTACACTAGGTACTCTCGAACAGAACATGGTGATGCTGGCAGGCCGTAATGGTAGCAGCCTGCTAGCGGCAACACTACCAGCCCGCACGGCGGGCAATAATACGGCCACCGCCCGCTTATTCTTTCAGCGCATCCGTCCTAATGGCGACACACTGCCCGGTATTAGTTATCCGCTGAATTTTTTGGAGGGTGCTCCCACCCGCGCCGTGCGCGAGGGTGACAGCGTGCGTGTGCTGACCTATGCCTTCGATACGCAGAACATGGGGCAGTATGCGCTGCTGAGCACTGACACGCTGGGCACGGTGGGGCGCGTGCGGCGCTACCCCACCCCCACCTTTGGCAACGCCTACCCCTGCGACCTGCTGCGCACCGCCCGCGGCGGCTGGCTTATCGTGGGCGAGCTGGCCGCGCCGCCTTACGCGCATCCCTACCTGGTCGAAACTGACACTCAGGGCCGCCTGCGCCGCCAGCGCGAGCTCCTTTTGTTTACGGATAGCAACCAAGAACGTATGCCGCGAGGCTGGAGCAATATGCTACGGCTGCGCGATGGCAGCGGCTACGTGTTCAGCGGCCAGCAGCGCACCACGGCCGGGCAGACTTTCGGCTTCCTCTGCAAGCTCGACACGGCCCTGAACGTGGCCTGGACCTACCGCCACCCGCCCCAGGCCACCCCCGCCCTGGCCCCGCGCCAGGTCTACGAGCTGGCCGACGGCACCCTGGCCTGGCTCGCCGCCGACGGCGTCAGCACCACGCTCGGCGGCCAGCC
>NZ_DASTEP010000245.1:0-22205 GCF_035709525.1 Hymenobacter sp.
CTCCGAAAAGGAGAGGGGGAGCCGACCGTATGCGAACGTAAATAGTCGTTGGAAAGTCGTCAGGCTCCCCCTCTCCTTTTCGGAGAGGGGGCCGGGGGGTGAGGCGCCCACGCTCGGCGAGTTTTGGAGTGCCTTGTGAAAATTATTTCAGCACGTACATCACGCCGTTAATGTCGTCGTTGCCGCCGTACTGGCTGGCCAGCGCGGCCTGGTAGTTCGTGGTATTGGCCGTGCGCTCGGACGTAGGGTAGCGGAAGCGTAGCGCGATGCGGCCGCTGTTGCCGGTGCCCGCGCCGGTGGTGAAGGTGGGCACGCCGGTGCGGCGGTAGTTGTAGTATGCCTCCAGGCCCGCGTGGCGGAACAAGGCCAGGTATTTCTGCTGCAAAATCTGGGTCAGGCCGGTGCTGCCGCCCGCGTACTGCACGCCGCCCTGGGCGTAGTAGCTGGCGTAGCTGACGGGGATGCTGTAGGTGTCGTAGTTGCCGGTGTTGGTTACGTCCGTCGAGCCGGGGCGGTAGAAGTAGGCCGTGTAGGTGCCGCTGGTGGGCAGGCTATACGAGGCCATCGAAGCCTGAATACCGGCCGTGTAGTACGTCTCGGCGTTGCCGCCGCTCAGCCAGCCCCTATTGATGCCCTCGGCGATGTTGAGGCACTGCTCGGGGTAGCCCACCTGGATGCTGGGCTCGCCGGTGAGGGTGCGGAAGTAGCGGTAGCGGTTCAGAAACGAGTAGCGCCCCTGGCCGGCGTTGTTGTACATTACGCCCAGGTCGAGGCCCGCGTCGGCCCCCACGAAGGAAGCGTAGCTGGTCGGGCTCTGGCCCTGGGTATCGACCAGGTAGCGGGCGGGCTCGCAGGTAGCGTACACGCGCGGGTCTTGCAGCTGCGTGAGCAAGCCCACGTAGGTGGCCGACATGTTCTTGCGCGAGCCGTCTTGCCCGAAGTTGCGGTTGTTGTTGGGGTAGAAGTTATTAGTAGCCGACACGAAGACGTACTGCATGTTGTCGGCGTTGCTGGTCAGCACGGGGTACTTGGTGGGGTTGCCCACGATGGCCGCAAACTGCCCGGCCACGTTGAGGTCGGCGTCGCCGGTTTTCTTGCTCAGGTGCAGCAGCAGGCGCAGACGCAGCGCGTTCACCACTTTCTGCCACTGGCGCAGGCTGCCGTTGAAATAAATGTCACCGTTCACGGTGGTCGTACCGCTGGCGATGAGCGTCGTGAGGTCGGTATTGGCCTGCTCCAGCCACTTAAAGGACTGCACGAACACGGCCTTTTGCGAGTCGTAGGCGGGCGTCAGGTTGTCGAGGCCCAGCAGGGCCTGGCTCAGCGGCACGTCGCCCATTTGCAGGCTCATGCGGGTAAAGAAGTAGGCCCGGAAGAAGTTGCCCAGCGCCGAATAAGGATTGGTGGCCGGCGAACCAGCGGCCAGCGCCTGCTGCTCCATCAAGGTCACGTTTTTGAGCGTGGTGTAGAAAGCCGTGCCGCTACCGAAGTCGTAGCGGTTGTTGCCGTAGTAGTCGTAGTTGTTGAGGTAGTACTGGTTCCAGACCTCGTAGCTGCCATTGGGAGCCTCGTAGGCGTCGTTGAGCACGCCCGTGAGCAGCAGCGAGGCTGGCACGGCGTTAGGCTTGTTTTCGTTGACAGTCAGCTCGTCGAGTGTTTTGTTACAGCTCGTGGCCGAGAGGGTTAGTAGGCCCAGGAGGACGGCAGTTTTGAAGATATTTTTCATTACAATAGTTGTGCAAACGCGGGCGCCTCACCCCCCGGCCCCCTCTCCGAAAAGGAGAGGGGGAGCCAGTCATTAGTTAAGAGTTTTGAGTGTTGAGTTAAGAGTTAGCCGTTCTATCAACTCAAAACTCTTAACTCAGAACTCTCAACTCGTTCGGCTCCCCCTCTCCTTTTCGGAGAGGGGGCCGGGGGGTGAGGCGCTACGGCTGACGAGGTATTAGAAAGTCAGATTAATATTCACCCCCATCGAGCGCGTCGTGGCCGACTGCAAGCTCGGGTTCTTCAAGGTGCTGCCATCGGCCAGGTTAAAGCCCTGGGCGTACTGGTCGAGGTCGAAGTCCTTGCGCTGAGCGAAGTAAAGCAGGTTGCGGCCCACCAGCGAGATATTGGCCCCCTTGATGAAATGCGGCTGCAACAGGCTGGCCGGCAGCGAGTAGCCCACGATTACTTCGCGCAGCTTGGCGTAGGTCTTGCTCACCATGTACGACTCCTCGATGCCGCCATTGTACACGCCTTGCGTGTAGGCCTGCACCGTCACAGCCTTGGTGTTGGGGGCAAATTGCAGCTCGTTGTAGTTGCTGATGTTGCCGTTGGCGTCGAACTTCACCGTGCCGCCGCTCACTACCACGCCCGGGCCCATGTAGGCCGGCGTGGGGGCTTTGGTGCCCGTGTTGGTGCTCTGCCACTCAGATAGGCGGGCCGCGCCGAGGTCGCCGCTCACCAGGTCGGGGTGGTTGCCCGAACTCAGCGAGTAGGCATACACCTGGTCGCGGATGACGCCGCCCACGCGGCCGTCAAACTGGAAGCTGAAGTTGAAGTTCTTGTACGAGAAGCGGTTGGTGACGCCCCACACCCAATCCGGGTTGGTGTAGCCCATCAGCTGCATGTTGTTGGTGCCCGAGGGGCGCGTGAGCGGAATGCCGGTGCCGGCGTTGATAATCTGCCCATCGGGCGAGCGCAGGTAGTTGTAGCTGTAGTAGCCATCGAGCCGGTCGCCGATATGGAACACGTGGTTCGGGCCGGGCAGGTAGATGCTCTGCTCCGAGCCGTCGATGTCCTTCAGCTTCTCCTTAAAGGTGCTCCAGTTAGCTAGAATGTCCCAGTTCAGGCCGTTGGGGTTGGCCAGCACGGCCCCGGTCAGGGCCACTTCCCAGCCGGTTTTGCGGGTGGTTACGGCGTTGGTGGTTTTGCTGGTGTAGCCCGACGACGAGGCCACCGGCAATTGGAAAATCAGCGGCCCGTTGTCCGACGTAAAATGCGTGATGTCGAGCCCCAGGTGGTTGCCGAAGAACTTGGCATCCAGCCCGTACTCATACGAGGTCACCGTGAAGCTCTTCAAATCGGGGCTCGGCAGGCTGTTGGTAAAGCCGGCCGCCGGCTGGTTGTTGTAGGGCTTGGTGATGGTGTAAGTGGCCTGGTTCACGTAGTTGGGCCCGTCGTAGGCCGTCACGATTTCCGAGCCGTAGCCGATGAGGCTCGATACCGAACTGCCCGTTACGGCCTGGTAGGCCGAGCCGATGCTGCCCTGCGTGTTGCCGCCGCGCACGTTGGCAAACGAGCCGCGCAGCTTGGCAAACGAAATAAACTCGGGCAGCTTGAGGTAGTCGTTCAGCACCGTGCTCAGCGACACCGAGGGGTAGTAAATGGTGCGGTTATTAGCCGGCAGCGTCGAAAGCCGGTCGAAGCGGCTGGTGAGCCCCAGCGAGGCGATGTTCTTGAACGTGAGGTCGGTAGTGGCGTAGGCGCTCAGCACCGTCATGTCCGCGCCGAACTCGTAGGCCTGCGCCGGGTTTTTCGAGTTACTGAAATTGTACACCCCCGGCACGATGAGGAAGTCGGTGGTGGCCCAGCTCGAATTGTAGTTGAAGAGGCGCACGTTGGTGCCGCCCACCGCGCTCAACGTGAAGTTTTTGCTGAGCTGCTGGTTGTAAGTTACGAGCAGGTCGGTGTTGGTTTCGAGCAGGTTGCGGCGGTCTTCGCGGTAGTCGCCCTGGCGCAGGTCGGGCGTTTTGTAGGTGATGGCCGAGTAGGGTACCTTCTCGGTGCGCAGCTGGTTCCAAGTCGTCACCTGCGAGCGTAGCGCCACGTTCACGTGGTCGTTGAGCTTGTAGCTGAGGCGGCCGTAGCCGTAGAGGTCGGTTTTCTTGTGCCCGTACAGCCACTCGTAGGCCACGAAATAGGGGTTGTTGCCGCGCCCGTACTCGGCGTAGTACTGCTGCACGCCGGGCACGCCCTGCGGGCCCTTGTAGTAGTCGCGCATGTCGGCCAGCGCCCAGCTGCTTGAGCCGTACACCTGGAAAATATAGGTTGGCCCCTCCGGCCCCGAGCTGCTCTGCGGGATGTTGGGCGAGTTCTGCAAGCTCAAATTCAACGCCCCGTCAAACTTCAGGTTCTTGTTGAAATTGACGCCCGTGCTCAGGTTGAAGTTGGTGATATTGAGGCCCGTATTGGGCACCATGCCGCGCTGGTAGCTATTGGAAGCCGACAAGCGCACGTCGTAGCTGTCGCCGCTCGACGACACCGATACGTTGTTGGTCGACAGCATCCCTACCCGCATAAAATCGCGGAAGTTATTGGCCCCCTTGGCCACCCAGGGCGTGCCCTGGCGTACCCCGTTCACGATAGGCGAGTCGTACTGCGGCACGTTCTGCCCCTCAAAGCGCGGCCCCCAGATGTTGGCGCGGCGGTTGGGGTTGCCCTCGTCGTAGAGGTTGTTGGCGTAGGCGTACTGGTAGTTCGAGCCAAAGCCGTACTCGTTCTGCTTTTCCGGTATGGCCAGGTAGCTAGGCTGAAACTGGGTGCTGCTGTTAAACTCCACCGCCACCTTGCGCTTGTCGCCGGTGCCGCGCTTGGTCGTTATCATAATGGCCCCATTCTGCCCCCGGAAGCCGTAGAGGGCGGCCGCGTTCGGCCCCTTCAGCACGGTGTAGGTTTCAATGTCGTCGGGGCTGATGTTCCAAGTATCCGAGTTAATCGGCACGCCATCCACCACAAACAGGATATTGGAGCTGCCGCGCAGCAGCAGTTGCGGGCGGCCCAGCAGCTCGGCGCTCGGGGCCACCGTGAGGCCCGCGATTTTGCCGGTCAGCGAGTTAATGGGGTTGGGCTCGCGGGCTTTCACCAGCTGCGCGCCCGAAATCTCTTGCGTGGTGTAGCCGATGGTGCGGGCTTCCTTCTTGATGCCCAGCGCCGTTACTACTATCTCGTTCAGCTCCTGCTGGTCTTCGCCCAGCGTCACGTTGAGGGTATTTTGCTCACCCACCGGCACTTCCTGTGACTTGTAGCCCACGAAGGAAAATACCAGCGTGGCCCCGGCGCGGTTGGCCGGCACGCTCAGCGAGTAGTGGCCCGCGCCATCGGTCACGGTGCCCTGCGAAGTGCCTTTCAAAATAACGTTGACGCCCGGCAGGCCTTCGCCTTTGGTGTCTTTGACGAGGCCGCTCACGGCCTGGCTCTGCGCCAGCGCCGGCCCGGCCATCAGGGCCAGCGCTAACGTCGGGGCAAGGCTGCGCCCGTAGCGCCCAATGCGGGCGCTGATACTAGTAGAATAGTGCTTCATGAAAAAGTGGGGAGTGGTAGCGAGCGCAAGGCGGGCCAGGTGGGCGCTGGCCGAGCAGAGTTGCAGCATCCTTTCGATAAAAGGAGTGGCCAGCCTACGAGGGGCTTGACGATGCAAAGTTCCTCCCCTGATATTTCATAAATATTACCAGCATACTACCTAATCACTACTCATAAACTCTTCATAAAGCCCTTACCTTTAAATTCATACAATATTCATCTCACCACAAGCAAAGAGCCTGCCCCGGCACGCCGGAGCAGGCTCTTCAACGGCCTGACAAACAGCCGGCCGGTTAGCGCACTACCAGCTTGGTAGCCGCGCCATCGTCGGCACGCAGCACGTACACGCCCGCCGCGAGGCCGGTAGTTTCGAGCTGGCTAGCAGCTACCAGCGGGCGCACCACGCGGCCCGTGAGGTCGCAGAGCGCGCCCGATACGGGGCGGCTCAGGCGCACGGCCGCGCCCTGGCTGGGATTGGGGTACACCAGCAGCGGCGCGGCGGCCTGCCCGGCGCGGGTGGCGGTTGGGGTGGTGGCTTGCAGGCTGTAGATGGCAATGGTACTGCTCACCTCGTTGGACAGCAGCAGCAGCGGCTGGCCGGTGGGGCTGTCGGCGGCCGAGATAAAGACGATGCCCTCGGGGCCGAGGTCGCCGGTGCTGGCCGTGGTGCTGCGGCTGTTGGCGTAGGCTTCGAGCACCGGCACGGCGGGGTTGTTGATGTTGAAGACCATAACGCCACCCACGCGCTCCAGGCTCACGAAGGCGTAGAGGTTCTGGCCGATGCGGCCGGTCGTCACGCCCTCCGGCTCGGGGCCTTTGTCGTCCGAGCGGTTTTTGCGGGTGGGCGTTTCGCCGAAGGCGTTGCTGGCGTTGAAGATGGTGCCGTAGGTAGCGTCGGCGGCGGTCACGCGCTCTAGCAGGTTGCCGCTGTCGTAGACCTCGGCCCCGGTGCTGGCGTTGTAGATGCTGAACGAGCGCCCGCCGTAGGCGTAAATTTCGTCGAAGTCGCCGTCGCCATCGGTATCGCCCAGCTTGTTGGTCACGTTGAGGCGACCCAGCACGGCTTCGTTTTTGAGCAGGCTAGCATTGGGGAACACCGTGGGGTCGAGCAAGTAGGGCGCGCTGCTGCTGGTAGTGCCCAGGCGCACCTGCTCGCTAAAGCCCGAGTAGTCGCGCGCGTCGCCCTCGTTGGCCGTGATGAGGTAGCCCGTATTATTTACCTCAAAATGATTGATGGCATCGGGCTGCCGCATCCCTTTGATGGGCCAGCTGGCCAGCAGCACGTCGGTGGTGCGGTCGGAGGCGTCGAGGCTGCGACCGGGCTGCGAATGGTCGGCGTAGCCCAGCGGGCGCAGGTTGGTTATCTGCTTGGTAGTGAGGTCGAGCACCGCCAGGGCGTTGTTTTCCTGAAGCGTGATGTAGGCCGTTTGCGAGTTGGCGCTCACGGCCACGTACTCGGGCTCCAGGTCCTGGGCCACCGTGCTGGGCGAGGCCGCCAGCCCGCCGTAGATGCGGATGCCCTGCGCCCGCAGCGCGGTGGCCTGGCCGTTGAAGGCCGTGAAGGTGGCCGTCGTCACGTTGGCCTGGGTGAGGCCCGCGATGCCGCCCTGCAAGTCAATTACCGACACGCTGCCCTCGGGGTCGGTGGTATAGGCGGCATTGGGCTCGCCCTCGTTGGCCGTGATGACGTAGCGCCCATCGGGCGAAAATGTGAGCATGTCGGGCATCGCCCCTACTGCCACTTGCTTCAGAAACGTACCGCTTTGGTCGAAAAACACCACGCTGCCGCTGGCCTGCGGGTTGGTGCCTTCGATAGCGCAGGCCACCAGCCCGTTGCGCACGGCCACCGAGTTGAGGCCGCCGTAGCTGCTGATGTTCACCGACGCCACCGCCGTGATGGCGGCCGGGTTGGTCAGGTTCAGGATTTCGAGCTTGCCGCCCACCGAGTTGGCCACGTACAGGCGCTTGGTGCCGGCATCGAAAGCCGAGATTTCGGCCGAGTTTATCTGCGTGGTGCCGCTGAAGGGCGTGGCCGTTTGGTAGCTCTGTACCAGGCTCAAGGCCAGGTTGCCGGCCCGCACCGGCGCGGGCGTGTCGTTGTCGCGGATATAAACCAGAATGTCGTTGGCCGTGCTCGCTACCGTAGCGTTGGTGGGGTTAAGCAGCCGCACCACGAAGTATTCGGTTTCCTCGGCCGTAGCGTCGTCCAGTATCGGAATGGTCACGGTCTGGGTGCCCGTGGCATTGGCCGGGAAGGTGACGGTCTGGGTGCTGGCGTAGGTAAAATCGCTGCCCGCCGTGGCCGTGCCGAAGGCTTGCAGCGCCACCTGCACGGTGCTGGCCGTGGCATTGGGGCTGGCAATGCTGAGCGGAATGCTGACCGAGCCCGCGTTTTCGGCCACGGTGAGCGTGGCGCTGGGCCGGCTGATGGTCTGGGCCTGGGCGGCCAGGCCAGCGAAACCCAGCAGCAGCGTAAAAGGCAAGCAAAAAGTAGCGGTAACGCGCATATAATCAGCCGATGTTGAAGAAAAAGGCAAAGCTATCGGCGGCTTATTGCGCTACTATTAGGACGTTGTTATGAAATGGCTACGGGGCGGTTGCGCGCGTAGCGGCAGCCTACCTGCTTTGCACTAGCTAGCCCAGCCGGCCGCGTGCACAGCACGCGCAGAGGCTGGTTTTAGAAACAACCTCAAGCTACCGCCAGCCCTGGTCGGTGGGCTAGCTGCGCCCAAGGCTAAGGCCGCGTTTTACCTTCTCGTTATCGGGCTACCTCCCCACGGCCACTACCCGCCCCGAGGCTGTTCTTTGCAGAAATTTTGCCCCGCCTACCGCCTACCCCATGCCCGACAACACCCTGCTGCTGATAGAGGACGAAACCCACCTGCGCCACCTGCTGGCCCGGGTGCTGGAGCTGGAAGGCTACACCGTGCTGCAAGAAGGCACCGCCCACCGCGGGCTGGAACTGCTGCGCCAGCACGCTACCGATGTGCTGGTGGTGCTGAGCGACGTGAAGCTGCCCGACGGCAACGGCCTGGCGCTGCTGCCGCGCTACAAAGCCGCCGCCCCGCTGGCCGAGGTCATCCTCTTCACGGCCTACGCCACCGTGGCCGATGGCGTGCAGGCCATGAAAGCCGGGGCCTTCGACTACCTCACCAAGGGCGGCTCCGACGACCAGTTGCTGGTAGTGCTGGAGCGGGCCAGCGAAAAGGCGCGCTTGCAGCAGCGCGTGCAGATGCTGGAAAAGCAGGTGGGCCAGTATTTTAGCTTCGCGGCCATGCTAGGCAGCGCGCCGGCCTTCGTGGCCGCCAAAACCCTGGCCGAGCGCGTGGCCCCGGCCGATGCCACGGTGCTGCTCGAAGGCCCCACGGGCGCGGGCAAGGAGCTGTTTGCCCAGGCCATTCACCAGGCCAGCCCCAGGGCCGGCAAGCCGTTTGTGGCCGTCAACTGCTCGGCGTTTCCGAAGGACCTGCTGGAATCGGCCTTGTTTGGGCACCGGCAGGGGGCCTTCACGGGGGCCATGAGCGACCAGAAAGGCCTGCTGGAAGAAGCCAAGGGCGGTACGCTGTTTCTGGACGAGATTGGGGAAATGGACCTGGGGGCGCAGGCCAAGCTGCTGCGGGTGCTCGAAACGCGGCAGTACATGCGGGTGGGCGATACCAAGCCCCGCACCGCCGACGTGCGCGTGGTGGCCGCCACCAACCGCCGCCTGCGCCAGGAGGCCGCCGCCGGGCACTTCCGCGAGGATTTGTACTTCCGGCTGGCGGTCGTCACGGTGGCCGTGCCCGCCCTCAGCGCCCGGCGCGAAGACATTGACCAGCTGGCCCGGCACTTCACCCAGGAGTTTGCCACCAAGCTGCGCAAGCGCATCAAAGGCCTCACGCCCGAGGCCCTGCGCCGCCTGCGCCACTACCCCTGGCCCGGCAACGTGCGCGAGCTCAAGAACGTGCTGGAGCGCGCCGTGCTGCTCTGCGACGATGAAATCGGCCCCGAATGCCTGCCCGCCGAGTTTGAGCCCGCCCCCGCCGACGGTTCCGACGCAGCCCAGCCTGATGACGGCCGCCGCCTGGCCAGCGTCGAGAAGCGCCACATCCGGCAGATACTGGCCGAGGTAGGCGGCAACAAAACCGAGGCCGCCCGCCAGCTCGGCATCGGCCTCACCACGCTTTACCGCAAGATTCAGGAGTACGGGCTGGGGTAGCACTCGCCGGGCGCGGACCTCACCCCCTAGCCCTCTCTCCTGCGGAGAGGGGGAACTAGTTTTTAGCTTTAGTTTCTAGAAGCTAGAATTAGAGCTAGTTCCCCCTCTCCGCAGGAGAGGGGGCTAGGGGGTGAGGTTCACGTTAGGGCAAGTGCGCTCCTACCACAATGAAAACGCCCCCCTTCCATTTTGGTAGGGCGGGCCGCCTGGACGTGCGCTGCGTTCAGCAAATAACTCACTAGTGAATAAGGGAATACCGCACAGCGCCCGCCGCCTGGCTTGGCGCTTGCCGCCGTTGGCTTGCGCCGTACTAGCGCTGGCTACCCCGGCCGGCGCGGCGCGTTTTTCCACTTATCCATTCCCTGTATGCTACCGTTGCAGATTGCCGACGAGCTAACGCGTGTATTTCCGGGCCTGGGGCGCGAGCTACACGCCCCGGCTACCATGAGCAGCCTGGCCGCCCAGCTGGCCCGCTTCGCCGCCTTCACCCGCCTGGCCTTTAAGGGCGAGCAGCTCGACCTCTTGGCCCGCTGCTTTGCGGTGGCCAACCGCCTGCTCGGCCAGGCCGATGCCGAGCTGCTGGCCGCCTTCCGCGATGCCTATTTCCCTTGCCTGCACCTCAACGCCCTGCCCGGCGGCGAGCGCATGGCCCGCCAGCTGATGCCGGCCGCCCTCTACGGCGACTACGCCCAGTTTCTCTACGCCGATGCCCACCGCCCCGGCAGCGCTTCATTATGACAAGCCACCCTATCAAAATGGGGTGGTGCCCCCCCGAGCCAGGCAGTGCCCCGGGGCGCTTTGGAAATTTTAGCACGCTCGCCAACAGCGCCTTAGTCGCTACTTCGATAGGCCGGCCGGCAGTCGGCGCGGCGTTGGCAAGTAGGCTGGCACGGCCCACCGAGGCGGGCCGGCCTTTGGTTCTCCCAATTTCTTCTTCTATGACACCTGCCCTGATGATTTCGCTGCTCACGGCCACTGGCCTGGCCGGCTTCTGGCTCTTTTACAAGTCGATAGACTTCTTCGACCACATCTAACCCCTCCGCTGGCGCCATGATGCTCGCTCTCTTTTTTCTGTCGGTAGTCGTGTTTGGCTACCTGGTGTACGTGCTCCTGAAGCCCGAAAAGTTTTAATCCAATGACTTCCCCTTTATTCGGCATTGCCCTCATTTTCCTGGTGACGCTGGCGCTGGCCCTGCCCCTGGGGCGGCTGCTGGCCCGGGTGTTCCAGGGCGAGAAAAATGCCCTCGATTTCATGGCTCCCGTCGAGCGGGCGCTGTTCCGGCTGGCCGGCATCGACCCTAGCCGCGAAATGACCTGGCAGCAGCACATGCTGGCTTTGCTGGCCATCAACCTGGTGTGGTTTGTGCTGGCGATGGCCATCCTCTGCACCCAGGGCAGCCTGCCGCTCAACCCCGACGGCAACCCGAGCATGTCGCCCGATTTGGCCTTCAATACGGCCATCTCCTTCCTGGTCAACTGCAACTTGCAGCACTACTCCGGCGAGTCGGGCCTCTCGTATTTGTCGCAGGTAGTGGTGATTACCTTCCTGCAATTTGTAACCGCCGCCACCGGCATCGCCGCCGCCGTGGTCGTTTTCAACGCCCTACAAGCCCGCACTACCGACAAGCTGGGCAACTTCTACCACTACTTCGTGAAGAGCCTCACGCGGCTGCTGCTGCCCGGCTCGCTCATCATCGCGCTGGTGCTGGCCTTCAACGGCACGCCCATGACCATGCAGGGCAAGCAGCCGCTCATCACCGTGCAGGGCGACACCACGGCCGTGAGCCGCGGCCCGGTAGCGGCCATGGTGGCCATTAAAGAACTGGGTACCAACGGCGGGGGCTTCTTCGGGGCCAACTCGGCCCACCCGCTCGAAAACCCCAACTACCTCACCAACGCCACCGAAAACGTGGCCCTCATGCTGATTCCCTTCGCCATGGTGTTCGCGCTGGGCTTCTACCTCAAGCGCCCCCGGCTGGCGTACATGATCTTCGGGGTGATGACGGTGGGCTTCCTGGCCCTACTGGCCCCGGCCGTGTACTACGAAATGCACGGCAACCCCGCCATCGCCAAGATGGGCGTGGACCAGAATCTAGGGGCCATGGAAGGCAAGGAAGTCCGCTTCGGCGCTGCCGCCTCGGCCTTCTGGGGCATCACCAACACGGTCATTAGCTGCGGCTCGGTCAACTCCATGCACGACTCGCACATGCCCCTGAGCGGCCTGGCCGAGCTGCTGGGCATGATGACCAACGCCTTCTACGGCGGCTGCGGCGTGGGCCTGCTCAACTTCTTCGCCTACCTCATCATCGCCGTCTTCATCGCGGGCTTGATGGTGGGCCGCACGCCCGAGTTTCTGGGCAAGAAAATCGAGGCCCGCGAAATGAAAATCGCCGTGCTCGTGACCTTGCTGCACCCACTGCTCATCCTGGCCGGTACCGCCCTCACCACCCACCTCTACGCTGGCAACCCCACCGAGTACGCCGGCTGGCTGGCCAACCCTGGCTACCACGGCTTCAGCCAGATGCTGTATGAGTTCACCTCCTCATCGGCCAACAATGGCTCGGGCTTCGAGGGGCTGGGCGACAATACGCCCTGGTGGAACATCTCAACCGGCGTGGTGCTGCTGCTCTCGCGCTACCTGCCCATCATCGGCCCGGTGGCCATAGCAGGCTTATTGGCTCGCAAGAAGGTGGTGCCCGAGGGCGCCGGCACCCTGCCCGCCGACACGGCCACCTTCGGCGTGATGGTGCTGGCCGTCATCGTCATCATCGCCGCCCTGGCCTTCTTCCCCGCCCTGGCCCTAGGCCCGCTGGCCGAGCATTTTACCTTGTATTAGCCTCGTCTGGCGTAGCGCCTCACCCCTAGCCCCTCTCCGAAAAGGAGAGGGGGACTAGCTCTACTTCTAGTCTTTAATCTCACGTTATCCAGCTTTTCACTCAGCTAGCATCTAGTAACTAGAAGCTAGTCCCCCTCTCTTTTTTGGAGAGGGGCTAGGGGTGAGGCGCTACGCCAGCACTACCAAAATGGCAACCCAATCCCAATCCTTATTTCAGCCCGCGCTGGTGGCCGAGGCCACCAAGCAGGCGTTCGTCAAGCTCGACCCGCGGCTGATGTTCCGCAACCCGGTGATGTTCACCGTTGAAATCGGCACCGTGGTCATGCTCATCGTGACCCTAGGGCTGCTCGTGAAACCCGACGCCGCGCAGGGTAGCTTCGCCTACAACTTCACGGTATTTATCGTGTTGTTCCTCACGCTTTTATTCGCCAACTTCGCCGAGGCCATTGCCGAGGCGCGCGGCAAGGCCCAAGCCGACTCGCTGCGCAAAACCCGGCAGGACACCCCCGCCCGCGTGCGCCTCGACAACAGCAGCTTCCAGGAAGTAAGCTCGGCCCAGCTGCAAAAGGGCCAGGTATTCGTGGTGGAAGCCGGCGAGATTATCCCCACCGACGGCGAGATTATTGAAGGCCTCGCCACCATTGACGAATCGGCCATCACCGGCGAGTCGGCCCCGGTTATCCGCGAGGCGGGCGGCGATAAGTCGTCGGTGACGGGTGGAACGAAGGTGCTCTCCGACCGCATCGTGGTAACGGTGACGGCCGCCCCCGGCGAGTCGTTTCTCGACAAGATGATTGCGCTGGTGGAAGGCGCGTCGCGGCAGAAAACGCCCAACGAAATTGCCCTCACGATTTTGCTGGCCGGCTTCACGCTGGTGTTCGTTATCGTGTGCGTGACCTTGCAGCCCTTCGCGGCTTACTCGAAGACGCCCATCGCCATTTCGGCCTTCATCGCCTTGTTCGTGTGCTTGATTCCGACCACCATCGGCGGGCTGCTCTCGGCCATCGGCATTGCGGGCATGGACCGCGCCCTGCGCGCTAACGTCATCACCAAGAGCGGCAAAGCGGTGGAAACGGCCGGCGACATCGACACCCTGCTGCTGGATAAAACCGGCACCATCACCATCGGTAACCGCAAGGCTACGCACTTCTGGCCCGCCCCCGGCGTGAGCGAGGGCGAGCTGATTGAGGCCGCCGTGCTCACTTCGCTGCACGACGAAACGCCCGAGGGCAAGAGCATCGTGGAGCTGGCCCGCCAAAACCGCCGCCTCGACGAAGCTTACCTGCAAGAGCGCACCGTGGGCAGCGAGCCCATCAAGTTCACGGCCGAAACCCGCAGCAGCGGCACTACCCTGGCTAGCGGCCTGCGCCTGCGCAAAGGGGCCAGCGACGCCATCCGGCAGCTGGCCAACGCCGCCGGCCAGGTGTTCCCCACCGAAACTACCGAGCGCGTATCGCACGTGGCCAGCAACGGCGGCACCCCGCTGGTAGTGAGCGAAAACGACCGCGTGCTGGGTGTGGTGGAGCTGCAAGACGTGATTAAGCCCGGCATTCAGGAGCGCTTCGAGCGCCTGCGCAAAATGGGCATCAAAACCGTGATGGTGACCGGCGACAACCCGCTCACCGCCCGCTTCATCGCCGAAAAAGCCGGCGTGGACGACTTCATCGCCGAGGCCAAGCCCGAGGACAAAATGCAGTACATCCGCAAGGAGCAGCAGGGAGGCAAGCTGGTGGCCATGATGGGCGACGGCACCAACGACGCCCCTGCCCTGGCCCAGGCCGACGTGGGAGTAGCCATGAACTCGGGCACCCAGGCCGCCAAGGAAGCCGGCAACATGGTGGACCTCGACAACGACCCCACCAAGCTCATTGAGGTGGTAGAAATCGGCAAGCAGCTGCTCATGACCCGCGGCACGCTCACGACTTTCAGCATCGCCAACGACGTGGCCAAGTACTTCGCCATCGTGCCGGCGCTGTTCATGGTGGCCATTCCCGGCCTGCGCGCCCTCAACATCATGCAGCTGCACTCGCCGCAGTCGGCCATCCTGAGCGCGGTGATTTTCAACGCCATCATCATCCCTGCCCTGGTGCCGCTGGCCCTCAAAGGCGTGGCCTACACGCCCATCGGGGCCTCGGCCCTGCTGCGCCGCAACCTGCTGGTGTACGGCCTGGGCGGGGTGATTGTGCCCTTCATCGGCATCAAGCTGCTGGACTTGGTGGTGGGGCTGTTTGTGTAGAGGCTAAAGCTGAGTAAAGCGGAAGCCCCTGGCAATGACGTGGCCTTTGCCAACTAGCAGCAGTTGAAAAGCCTGTTTGTCTTGTGGATGTCCATAGGGCGGAGTAGCCCAAGTCGATACGCCTTGCGCCGCGCAGGTATCAATTACATCTTGAGCTATTGACATCGGCGCTGCTTGCAATAAAATGCCGCTTCCATCAAGCAAGTTTCGCCTTAATGTCTGGGGATACAGAACGGTTGAAAAATCGCGCCAACCCTGCAATCGCGCTTCAATTCTTTCTTGAATTTCAACATCAAGTTGCTGTGGATTCTGTGGCTTCGAATTGATGTAGACCGAAACCAAAGAGCTGTTGTAAGTCAGTAGTAACGGATGCTCCGAAACCAGCGCAAACTCCCCACTCATACCCGGTTTGAGCCGCGCCTCAGCCTTATCTAAAAAATCAACCCGAAACTGCCTGCCCGGCATTGTCAGCACCGCAAATGTTGTCTGCGCCACCATCACGGTAACTACCTGATTGGCTGGAATCGGAATCTCACTCATAAATCAAACTTACCATCTGGTAAGTCAACCCCATGAAATCCCAATTTTTGTCTGCCATCCGCCTCACCCTGGCTTTGCTGGTGCTGTGCTGCGTCGTTTACCCTGCCATCGTGTGGGCCGCCGCCAAGCTGGCCCCCGGCCACGGCGAGGGCGTGCAAATCATGCATAACGGCCGCCTGGTGGGCTTCGCCAACGTGGGCCAGAAATTCGACAAGCCCGAGTATTTCAACTCGCGCCCCTCGGCGGTAGACTACAAGGCCGACGGCTCGGCTGGCTCCAACAAAGGCCCCAGCAACCCCGACTACCTCAAGGACGTGCAGGCCCGCCTCGACACCTTCCTGGCTAAAAACCCCACCGTGCGGCCCGCCGACGTGCCCGCCGAACTGATTACGGCCAGCGGCTCGGGCCTCGACCCCGACTTGTCGGTGCAGGGCGCGCTGGTGCAGGTGGCCCGTGTGGCCCAGGCCCGCGGCCTGGCCCCGGCCAAGGTGCAGGCCTTGGTGGCCCAGCACATCCAGGCCGGCACCCTTGGGCCCGACCGCGTGAACGTCCTCCAGCTTAACCTGGCGCTGGACGACCTGGCCGGCAAGAAATAGCGTACGCGGCCCGGCCTTCGTAATGGCCGGGCAACCTCAACGATATAGTTACCCAGCGCGCTACTAACTGAGCGCCATCCTCATGAAAAAGTTGCTTTTGCCCGTGCTGGCTACCCTTTGCACGAGTGCTGCCCTGGCCCAAACGGCCCCCACTACCGACCCGGCGCTGGCCGTGCCGCCGCCCGTCGCCCCGATTCAGTCGCCGACTACTGCCCCCATTACCACCTACGGCTTCGTGGATGCCTACTACGGCTTCGACTTCGACCACGGCGGCAGCAACCAGCGGCCGAACTTTATCTACGCGCACAACCGTCAGAACGAGTTCACGGTCAACAACGCGATAATCGGGATGCGCTACGACGACGGCAAGGTGCGCGGAGCCCTGGGGCTGCACGCCGGCACCTACGTAACGGCCAACTACGTTATTGAGGACCAAGTGCTGAAGCACATCTACGAGGCCTACGCGGGCTTCCGGCCCTTCGCCAAGGCTTGGCTGGATGTCGGGGTTTTCGGCTCGCACATTGGCTTCGAGTCGGCCATTTCGAAAGACAACTGGACGCTAACCCGCTCCCTCATGGCCGAAAACTCGCCCTACTACGAGTCGGGCGCGCGCTTCACCTACGAGGTGAGTTCTAAGCTGACGCTGACCGGGCTGGTGCTCAACGGCTGGCAGAACATGCGGGAAAACAACCAGGGCAAGGCCCTGGGCACCCAGATTCAGTGGAAGCCCACCGACAAGCTGCTCATCAACAGCAGCACGTTCTACGGCAACGAGCAGCCGCAGGACTCGCTCAAGCGCCGCCGCTACTTCCACGATTTCTACCTCACCTACGCCGCTACCGACCGCCTGAGTTTGGCCGCCGTGTTCGACGTGGGCAAGCAGCAGAGCGAGGGCCAGCGCGGCTACGACACCTGGCACACCGGCTCGGCGTTCGTGAAGTACAAGCTGGCCGAGAAGTTTTCGACCACCCTGCGCGGCGAGTACTACAATGCCGACCGGGGCATTATCATCAACAGCAGCATGCCCGCCCGCACTGATGCGCGCTTCCTGGCCGGCGGCACCTCGCTCAACCTCGACTACCTGCCCACGCCCAACGTGGCCTTCCGCGTGGAGGGCCGCTACCTGCGGGCCCAAAGCCCCATTTTTGAGCACGACAACGGCTTCTCGCAGAACTACGGCAACCTGACAACCAGCGTCGCGCTGTCGTTTTAGAAGCTGCTGTTATACAGTTGGTTTTTACGTCGGTCATGCTGAGCGCAGAGGAGCGGAGCCGAAGCATGACCGACTATGTGGGCCGCTTTCAATACGTTCAACTCTAATCCGGCCGCCTGCTGTATGGTAATGCCTTGTTAACCTACGTAGTACGCATGTTCACGTATTTGCCGCCATGACTACTACTACGCACCCCACTACTACCAGCCTGCACCAGCGCATCACAGCGGCGGGCACCCTCATTGCCCTTGGCATCGTGTACGGCGACATTGGCACCTCGCCGCTCTACACCGTGCGGGGCGTGTTTGTGAGCCGGCCCGTGACCGAAGACGTGGTGCTGGGCACCGTGTCGGCCGTTATCTGGACGCTGACGCTGCTCACCACCGTCAAGTACGTGCTGCTGGCCATGCGCGCCGACAACCACGGCGAGGGCGGCATTTTGTCGCTCTACGCGCTGCTGCGCCGCCTGCGCCTGCGCTGGCTCTACGTGCCGGCCATCGTGGGGGCGGCGGCACTGCTGGCCGATGGCATCATCACGCCGCCCATCTCGGTGGCCTCGGCCATTGAGGGGCTGCGGGTGCTCAAGCCCGACCTCAATACGGTGCCTATTGTGCTGGTTATTATAGTGGGGCTGTTTGGGTTTCAGCAGTTCGGCACGGCTGTTATTGGCCGGTTGTTCGGGCCGGTGATGCTGGTGTTTTTCTCGATGCTGGCCGTGCTGGGGCTGCCCTACGTGCTGCGCGAGCCCGGCATTCTGCGGGCGCTCAACCCGTACTACGCCCTGCACATGGTGACGCAGCTGCCGGGGGCATTCTGGCTGCTGGGCAGCATCTTTTTGTGCAGCACCGGGGCCGAGGCGCTCTACGCCGACATGGGCCACGTGGGGCGGCGCAATATCTACCTGTCGTGGACTTTCGTCAAAATATGCCTGGTTATCAATTACCTGGGGCAAGGGGCCTGGCTGCTGCAACACCTGGGCCGGCCGCTGGGCGAGCAAAACCTGTTCTTCGAGATGATACCCCGCTGGGGGCTGCTGCCGGCCATCGGGCTGTGCACGCTGGCCACCATCATTGCCTCGCAGGCGCTCATTTCGGGCTCCTACACGCTCGTGATAGAGGCGCTGCGGCTCAATTTCTGGCCCAAGGTGAAGGTGCGCTACCCCACCGAGCTGCGCGGGCAGGCCTACGTGCCCTCGCTGACGTGGCTGCTGGGTTTGGGCTGCGTGGGCGTGGTGCTGTACTTCCGCGAAAGCTCGCGCATGGAGGCGGCCTTTGGGCTGGCCGTCACCATCACCATGCTCAGCACTACCGTGCTGCTGGCTTACTACCTGCGCCTGCGCCGGGCAGCCACCGGCTGGGTGCTGCTGCTGCTGGCGGTGTACTTCACGGTGGAAGGCTCGTTTCTGGTGGCCAATCTGCGCAAGTTTCCGCAGGGCGGCTGGCTGAGCGTGCTGCTGGGCAGCCTGCTGCTGCTGGTGATGGTGAGCTGGATTCAGGGCCGGCGGCTGTTTCGCGACTTCAACAAGTACGTGCCGCTAACCGAGTGGCTGCCCCGGCTGCGCGCCCTGAGCTACGACGAAACGATGCCCCGCCTGGCCACCAACCTCGTGTACTTCACCGATTCGGAAAACCCCAAGCTGGTGGAAAACGCCATCATGCACAGCATTTTCCGCAAAAGCCCCAAGCGGGCGGACGTCTACTACCTGCTGCACGTCACGACCACCGACGAGCCGTACACCTGCACGTACCACGCCGAAGTCATTCTGCCCAACGACTTGGTGCGCATCGATTTCCACCTGGGCTTTCGGGTAGACCACGCCATCAACTACATGTTTCGGCAGGTGGTGACGGACTTGGTGAAGGCCGGCAAAATCGACATCCGCTCGCGCTACGCCTCGCTGCGCGACGAAGTGGGCGACTTCCAATTCGTCATTCTCAACCGCACGCTGCCCTACGCGCACAGCCTGAGCGGCTGGCAGTGGCTGGTGGCGCGGCTGTCGGGCGCACTCCGCTGGCTCGGGGCCAGCCCACAGCAAAGCTTCGGGCTGGACAACTCATCGCTGACGCTCGAAAACATTCCGCTGCTCACGCCCGAGCGCCCCGAGCTGCATTTAACCCAAGTATAACCTGGCCTTCCGTGTCCCCCTCCAACGACCTTCAGCGCGACGCCTCGGCCGAGCGGTTTTTGCGCCTGGTGCAGCAGAAGCGGCGGGGCACGCTCAAAATCTACCTGGGCCTGGCCGCCGGCGTGGGCAAAACCTACCGCATGCTGCAAGAAGCCCAGGAGCTGCACCGCCACGGCGTAGATGTGCTGCTGGGCTACATCGAAACCCACGGCCGGCCCGGCACCGTGGCCCAACTCACCCAAGAGCTGCCGCTGCTGCCGCGCAAGCAGGTGTTTTACAAAGGCCACGCGGTGGAGGAGATGGACCTCGACGCCCTGGAGCAGCGCCGGCCGCAGGTGGTGATAGTGGACGAGCTGGCCCACTCAAACGTGCCCGGCTCGCGCCACGAAAAGCGCTGGCAAGACGTGCGCGAGCTGGTGGAGCGCGGCATCTCGGTGATAACGGCCGTGAACGTGCAGCACCTCGAAAGCCTGCACGACCAGGTGCTGAAAATAACCGGCACCGACGTGACCGAGCGCATCCCCGACAGCCTGCTGCGCGAGGCCGACGAGGTGATAAACGTAGACCTGACGGTGGGCGAGCTGCGCGCCCGCCTCGAAGAAGGCAAGATTTACGATGCGGCCAAGGTGCCCACGGCGCTGGCCAATTTCTTCCAGGCCGAAAACCTGTTGCAGCTGCGCCGCCTGGCCGTGCGCGAGGTGGCGCAGCTGCTGGGGCGGCAGGTCGAAACCGGCGCGGGCGGCGCGGCGGCCGTAGCGGCCCAGCGCCGCAACGACGACCGGCTACTCGCCTGCATCAACACTAACGAGGTGGCGGCCAAGGAGATAATCCGCAAAGTCTCGCGCCTGGCCGACCGCTTCGGGGCGGCCGCCTGGTACGTGCTCTACGTGCAAACCAGCCGCGAAAGCGCCGACCGCATCGGCCTAGCCGCCCAGCGCCACCTCATCAACAACCTGCAACTAGCCACCGAGCTAGGCGGGCAAATCCTGCGCGTGAAAAGCGACGATGTAGTGCGCACCATTCAGCAAACGGCCGCCGACAAGCACGCCACGCTGCTCGTGTGTGGCCTCACCGGCACCAAGGGCCTGTGGCAGCAGCTCAGCCGCGGCGGCGTCACGCAGGATTTGCTGGCCGCCCTGGCCGGCGATGCCAGCGATTTGGACGTGTTTTTAGTGAAGTATTAGGTTTTAATCATTCGTCATGCTGAGCGCAGCCGAAGCATCTCTTTAGCATAGTAACTCCTAACGCTAGCAACGAAGCGATAGAGATGATTCGACTCCGCTGCGCTGCGCTCAGCATGACGGGCGTAACCAGAAACCAGCAACCCCACCATGAACCTCAAAACCAAAATAACCCTCGGCTACGTGGTGCTACTGGCGCTGCTGCTGGCACTGGGCGGCTACGCCTACTACTCGGTGCGCCGGCTCGAAGCCGACTCGCGCAACATCCTGAAAGCTAATTTCTACTCGGTAGGGCTGGGCCAGCAATTGCTGCGGACGCTCGACCGCATGGAGCTGGCCCCGGCCGACTCGGCGGGCATCGCCAGCTTTCGGCGCAGCCTCACCCGCGAGGCGGGCAACGTAACCGAGCCCGGCGAGCAAGAGGTGGTAGACGAGCTGACCCAGACGCTGGCCACCTACCAAACGCGCCTCGACGCGCAGGCCCCGCCCGCGGCCCGCCTGGCCGTCATCAACCAGCTGCGCGACCAGACGCAGCGCATGATGACCCTCAACACCCAGGCGCTGGTGCGCAAAAACGAGCAGGCCAACGCCCGCGCCACCCAAACCGGGCACTACCTGCTGGCCTGCGCCGGGCTGAGCTTGCTGGTGGCGCTGATGTTTTTGCTGAGCGTGCCCGAGGCCGCCGTGGCCCCGCTGCGCAAGCTCACCAATTCGCTGGAGCACGCTACTGAGCAGGATTTTACGGCCACTATTCCCATCGAAAGCCAGGACGAGTTTGGCCGCGTGGCGCGGGCCTTCAACCGCATGCTGGTGCAGCTGCAAGAGTACCGCAGCTCCACGCTGGCCGGGCTCGTGACCGAGCGCAACCGCGTGCAGGGCATCGTCAACAGCCTCGATGAAGGGCTGCTGGTGCTGGATGAAGAGCGGCGCATTATCCTGGCCAACCCCACCATGAGCGAGCTGCTGAGCCTGCCGGCCGAAGGGCTGCTGGGCCGCCCCGCCGCCGAAGTAGCCGGCCGCAACGACCTGCTGCGCACCATGCTGCGCCCCCTCGAAAATAGCCAGCCCAGCACCGCCGTGGCCGAAGCGCCGCTATTCACCATCGCGCAGCGGGGCGAGGAAGGCTACTACCGCCTCGACGTGCAAGACCTGGTAACCTACAACGAAGCCCGCCAGAAAACTGAGTTCGTGGGCCAGATTCTGACCTTGCGCAACGTGTCGGACTTCAAAAAGCTCGACCAGGTCAAGTCCGACTTCCTGGCCACCGTGAGCCACGAATTGAAAACGCCGCTCAACAGCATCAGCCTGAGCCTCAAGCTGCTGCAAGACAGCCGCATCGACGCCGACGAGCGCCAGCAGGTGGCCGGCGGCCTGGCCCGCGAAACCCAGCGCATGCAGCGCATCGTGGCCGAGCTGCTCGACGTGTCGCGCCTAGAGGCCGGGGCGGGCATTCAGCTCGACTTTGCGCCCACCGCGCTGGCCGAGGTAGCGCGCTTTGCCGCCGACACGGTGCAGGTGCAGCTAGAGCACAAAATTCTGGAACTACGCCGCGAGCTACCCGCCGACCTGCCCCCCGTGCGGGCCGACGTGGAGAAAACTACCTGGGTGCTTATCAACTTATTGGCCAATGCCATTCGCTACTCGCCGCCCGGCGAGGCCATCACCATCCGGGCCGAGCGCCAGGGCAAGTTTGTGCGCCTGGGCGTGCAAGACAAAGGCCCCGGCATCGCGCCCGCAAACCACGAGCGCATTTTCCAGCGCTTCGCCCAAATCCCCGACAAGGCGGGCTACAAGGGCGGCTCGGGTTTGGGCCTCAGCATCGCCCGCGAGTTTATCACCACCCAGGGCGGCCGGCTGTGGGTCGAGAGCGAGCTGGGCGCGGGCAGCACGTTCTACTTCACCTTACCCGTCGTTTAGCGCCTAAAGGGGCTCCGCTGTCCGGCAGTTGTGTCTCTAGAAGAGATTATTACGAGTCCGATTACCTACAAAAAGAAGCC
>NZ_DASTEP010000246.1:0-9595 GCF_035709525.1 Hymenobacter sp.
CTGCCGTTGCGCGCTGCGCGCTAAACGGCGGCCAGCGCGTAGCGCGGCTGGCAGCTTAAAGCAACCGTACCTTTGTCGTTCGTATTCTTTTTAGTGTAAATGGACCGCTCCCAAGCAACTGGCCTTTTTCTCATCTCGGCCCTGCTCCTGGTGTATCTGTTTTTCTTCTCGCCCAAAGACAAGGTGGAGAAAGACAAAGCCCAGGCTACTACCTCCACGGCTGCCAACCCGGCGGCCTCCTCGGCCCCGGCGCTCGCACCCGAGGCCAAGCTCGATTCGGCGGCCGGCCCGGTGCGCAGCATCGAGGTCAAAAACCCCGAACTGACGCTCACCTTTTCGACCCAAGGCGGGCGCGTGGCCGCAGTGCGGCTAAATAACTACAAGACGTTCTTTGGCAAGCCGCTCGATTTGCTCGACGAGCAGAGCGCCCGCTACAACACCACCTTCCGCACGCTGGATGGTAAAACGGTGGACTTTGCGAAGCTGAACTTCCAGACTGCCGGCCCGCAGCCGGCCGCCGACGGCGGGCAAGTGCTGACGCTGACCGCGCCCGTGGCGGGCGGCACCGTCGCGCAGACCTACACCGTGCCCAAAACCGGCTACGAGGTGAAGTACAACTTGAAGCTCAGCGGCGTGAACGTGGCCCAGGAGCCCCTGAAATGGACCTTCCTGGACAACGTGCGTCAGACTGAGCAGGACATTAAGCAGAACCGCAACCACACCACCATCAACCACTACTTAGCCAGTGGCAAACAAGATAACCTGGCCGAAACCAGCGAGAAGCCCGAGGAAACCAAAATAACCGAGCCGCTGAAATGGGTGGCCGACAAGCATGACTTCTTCGTGGCCGGCCTCGTGGCCGATTCGCAGCCCTTCACCAGCGGGCAGTTCAACTCCAACGTCAACCTCACCGATTCGACCTTCATTAAGGGCCTGAGCACGCAGTTGGGTTTGCCGGTGGCCGACGTGACGAGCGCGGCCGGCGGGCAGTACCGCTTCTTTTTTGGGCCCAACAAGTTTAACCTGCTCAAGGAAGTAGCGCCCGATTTTGACCGCAACGTGTACCTGGGCTGGGGCTTGTTCCGCTGGGTAAACCGCTTCGTGGTGATTCCGGTGTTCAACTTCTTGCAGCAATACATCTCGTCGTATGGCGTGATTATTTTGCTGCTGGTAATTCTTATTAAGCTGGTAACCTGGCCCTTGACCTATAAAACCTATGAAGGCCAGGCCCGCATGAAAGTGCTGAAGCCTGAGCTCGACCAGATAAAGGAAAAGTACGGCGACGACCAGGTGAAGAGCCAGCAAGAAACGATGAAGCTGTACCAGCAATTTGGGGTGTCGCCGCTGGGCGGCTGCTTGCCCACGCTGCTGTCGCTGCCCATCATCCTGGCCATGTTCCAGTTTTTCCCCAACGCGATTGAACTGCGCCAGCAGTCGTTTTTGTGGGCTACCGACCTGAGCACCTACGACAACGTCATCCGGCTGCCGTTTTCGGTGCCTTACCTGGGGGCGCACATCAGCATTTTCACGGTGCTGATGACCATCTCGACGCTCTTCATGACCTACCAGAGCAACCAGATGAACACGGCCGCCATGCAGGGCCCGATGAAGTTTTACAGCTACCTCATGCCGCTGGTTTTCTTCTTCGTGCTGAACAGCTTCGCCGCTGGTCTCACCTGGTACTACCTCATGTCGAACCTCGTGACGATGGGCCAGCAAGCGCTCACGCGCACCTTCGTAGACGACACCAAGATTCGGGCCCAGCTCGAAGCCAACAAGGTGAAAAACAAGGATAAGAAGCCCAGCGGCTTCCAGGCCCGCCTGGCCGAGGCCATGAAAACTGCCCAGGAGCGCGAAGCGCAAGCCAAGAAGGGCGGTAAGGCGTAAGCACCTTTCACCGTATCGAAAAGGGCCTGCCGCGTAGTACGCGGCAGGCCCTTTTGCTTTACTACCTGCCGAAAGGCAGGCGGCAGGTTTGGCCTAGTTTTCGTTTTGTAAATTTTACTCACTACTGCCCCAGTTCACCACATGCGCTACCTGCTTCTTTTGCTCGCCCTCTCGCTTGCCCTACCCGGCCACGCGCAGAAAATCAAACCTCGTAAAACAAAGGCGATGTCTACTACCCAAGCTCCGCCCAAAGGTGATACCGGGCCAGTGCTGGTAGTGCAGCGCACGCCCTGCCACGGCACCTGCCCTACCTACAAGGCTGCCATCTACGCCGATGGCCGCGTGGAATACGAAGGCGAGCGCTTCGTAAACCGCATCGGCAAGCACACCCTGCGCCTGCCCGTGGCCACCGTCAACCAGATGCTGGCCGAGGCTAAGCGCATTAATTTCAACAACTTCCGCGACCAGTACGCGGGCGATGTATACGACTTGCCTTCTACCATCGTCACGGTGCAGCCAGCGGGCCAGCCAGCCAAGAAGGTGGAGGCCCGGCAGGATATCCCCGAAAAGCTGCAAGCCTACCTCGACTACCTCCACAAGCAGCTCGACCCGCTGGCCAATGGCCTGGAGGAGAAGTAGCAAGCTGGCGCACCAACTCAAATTGCCGTGCAGCCCCAGCGGGGCAACCCGTTGGTAGCAACTCTAGGTCTAACGAGGCGAAAGCCCCGTAGGGGCGACCCAATCTATTGGCTGGGTCGCCCCTACGGGGCTTTCGGGCGCTGAAGCAGGGCTGTTTTCTACCGACGGGCCACCCCGCTGGGGCTACACGGCAATTTGTGTTCACTATACGCGCTACTGCTTGCGCACGCGCTCCAGCAGCAGTTGGTTCATGGGGTTGGGCGCGAGGCCACGCACATTGTTCTGCGTGAGGCGGATAACCTCGTCGTAGTAGAGACTTACCACCGGGCTTTCGGCCACGATGAGGCGGTCCATTTGTTGGTAGAGGGCGGTGCGGCGGGCGGCGTTTTGCTCGCGGCGGGCCTGGTTGTAGAGGGCGTCGTACTCCGGCGATTTGAAGTGCGTTTTGTCGGGGCCGCCGGGGCTGAAATTGGGGCTGTAGAACAGCGAGAGGTAGTTTTCGGCATCGGGGTAGTCACCGAGCCAGCTTTTGCTGAAGAAGGCGGCGCGGCCGTTATCCACCAGCTCCTGCTGGGTAGCGGCCTGGTTGATGTCGATTTGAACCTGCACGCCCACATCGGCCCAGTTTTTCTGGAGGTATTCGGCCACAGCCTTGCGCTCGGCCACGGTGCTCAGGCGCAGGCGCAAGGGCTGGCCGGGGCCGTAGCCGGCCGCCGCCAGCAGCTGCCGCGCCCGCTGCGGCTGGTAGGTGTAGCCGGGCACTTTCTCGGGCGAAAACGAGGGCAGCGCGGCCGGCACGAAGCCCGACGTGCCGGGCACGCCCACGTGGTTGAGCACGTAGGCTACCAGCTCGGGCCGGTTGATGGCGTAGTTGAGGGCCTGGCGCACCAGCGGCTTGCGTAGCGCCCGGCCCTGGGCGGCCTGCTCGCCGGTGAGGTTGGCCGAGTCGAGCTGAAAGCCCAGGTATTCGGTGTTCAGGTAGGGCGCTTTCTGCACCGTGAAGCGGCCCTGAAAGTCGGTCCGCACGGTGCCGTCGGTGTTCATCACGAGGTCGCGCGAGCCTTCGCGGATGCCGCTTAGAAAGTCCAGCTTGCCTTGCAGAAAGGTCAGAAACTCGGTTTTACGGTCGGCGATGAAGCTGATTTGCACCGCGTCGAGGTAGGGTAATTCCTGCCCTTTGGCGTCGCGCCGCCAGTAGCCGGGGTTTTTGTGCAGCAGTAGCACGTTGCCGGTGTCCCAGAGCTTGAAGCGGAACGGCCCGGTGCCCACAGGGTGCTCGCGGAAGTCCTTGCCGTATTTCTCCACCGCCTCGTGGGGCACCACAAAGGCGTAGGGCATGGTCAGGATGCTCAGAAACGGAATAAACGGCTCCTTGAGGTGAATGCGCAACGTAGAGTCATTCGCCGCCACGAAGCAGGTGTCGCTGATGTTGCCCTTGCTGTCTTCCAGCACCTTGCCCCGGAATATCCAGCCGCCCGGCGAGGCCGTTTTAGCGTCGAGCAGGCGCTTGAAAGAGTATACGAAGTCGGCGGCGGTAACGGGGCGAAATGGCCCCGTGTCATGTCCTGTATTATTATCTCCTACCTGTTGCTTACTAGCATCTGTTCCTTTCTCAGTCCGCACTGCCGTCGCTGGGTTAAAGACCGCTGTGTTTTCGTGAAAGGAAACATCCTGCCGCAGCCAGAACGTGTACGTCAGCCCATCCGGCGAAATGCTGTACCGCCGCGCCAGCGCTGGGGCCGGCTGCAAGGTAGAGTCCAGCTCCATTAGCCCGTTATAAAGCTGCGACACGGCCCAGATATTAGCCTGGTTGCGGGCAAAGGCCGGGTCGAGCGAGGTTAGCGCCTCGGGCTGATTGTAGCGGAACACGCGCCGCTCGTCGGCCGCCGACTGCGCGGGGCCGCCGCAGGCGGCCAGCCCGGCCACCGCGCCCGCCAGCGTTATCCAGATTAAACTACTGCGCGTTCGCAAATCGTGTAGAAACATCTATTTAGGGTGTCGGTTGCAAAGGTAAGGAGTAGGCTTGCCGGCCCGTCGGGGCATTTGCACTTCCTACTCATCCTACACACCTCCCTATTTTCCCCCATGCAACTTACGTATTTCGGCCACTCCTGCTTTCTGGCCACCATCGGCGGCGTGCGCGTGCTTTTCGACCCCTTCATCCGCCCCAACCCGCTGGCCAAGGATGTGAACGTGGACGCCATTCAGGCTGATTACATTCTGCTGTCGCACGGCCACGGCGACCACATCGCCGACGCCGAGGACATTGCCAAGCGCACCGGCGCTACCATCGTGGCCATTGCCGAGGTGGCCGGCTACTTCGGGGCCAAGGGCATCGAGGTTATCGGGGCCAACCTGGGCGGCAAGGTCAAGCTGCCGTTTGGCACGGTACACTTCGTGGCGGCCGCGCACAGCAGTTCCTTCCCCGATGGCTCGTATGCCGGTGTGCCGGTGGGCTTCGTCATTAAGACTACTGACAACCAAACCTTTTACTACGCCGGAGACACGGGCCTGACCTACGACCTTAAGCTCATCAGGGACTGGTACACCCTCGATTTTGCCCTGCTGCCCATCGGCGACCACTACACCATGGGCGTGACCGAGGCACTGGTGGCGGCCGACTGGGTAGGCGCTACCGAGCTCATCGGCATGCACTACGACACCTTCCCGCCGCTCATCATCGACCACGCCGCCGCGCAGGCCGAGGCTAAAGCCGCTGGCAAAAACCTACGCCTGCTACCCATCGGCAGCTCGGTAGAGCTGTAACACCAAGCTCCAGCTTGGTGAATCGTTGTTGGGCCCATTCACTAGGTAGAATTGCAACACCAAGCTCCAGCTTGGTGAATCGTTGCGGAGTAGGCGAACCCGGCAACGATTCACCAAGCTGGAGCTTGGTGTTACCTACACCTTTGGCTAGTCCATTTTTTTTAGCCTTATTTTGTATGTTGAACTACGCCGGCTCGCCGGCCATTAGCTACTAGGGCAGCGCATTTTCGTTATACTGTTTGTTGTTATGGGTAAAATCATTGCGGTAGCCAACCAAAAAGGTGGCGTTGGCAAAACCACCTCGGCCATCAACCTGGCCGCCTCGCTGGCGGCGCTCGACTACCGCACCCTGCTCGTCGATGCCGACCCGCAGGCCAATGCCACTTCGGGCGTGGGCTTCGACCCCAAAGACATCGAAAACAGCGTGTACGAGTGCATGGTCGATGGCATTCCGGCCAAGGACATCATCGTGCAAACCAACATCTTGCCGCACCTCGACCTCATGCCCTCGCACATCGACCTGGTGGGCGCCGAGGTGGAGATGATAAACCTGCCCAACCGCGAGGAAAAGATGAAGGCCGCCCTGCGCCCCCTGGCCGCCGAGTACGACTTCATCATCATCGACTGCTCGCCCTCGCTGGGCCTCATCACCGTGAACGCCCTCACGGCCGCCAACTCGGTTATCATCCCGGTGCAGTGCGAGTACTTTGCCCTCGAAGGATTGGGCAAGCTCTTGAACACCATCAAGATAATTCAGAGCCGCCTCAACACCGACCTCGAAATCGAAGGCATCCTGCTCACGATGTACGACGTGCGCCTGCGCCTCTCCAACCAGGTAGTGGAGGAAGTGCAGATGCACTTTCAGCAGCTCGTGTTCGACACCATCATCCCGCGCAACGTGAAGCTGAGCGAGTCGCCGAGCTTCGGCATTCCCGTCATTCTGCACGACGCCGAAAGCAAAGGCGCAGTCAGCTACCTCAACCTGGCCCGCGAAATCGTGGAAAAGAACAGCGTGGAAGCCAACCCCGAAGCGGAGGCGGCCGACGAGCTGGCGTAACGTGTAGCGCGGACTCTGCGAGTCCGCGCATACTAGTGCTACGAACAGCGCGGTTTGAATGTAGGCGATGATAGACCAGCAAGTTAATCCGGTTGCCTGGGCTTTGCTCAATGATGAGCTAACCGACGCGCAAGAGCATCTGGCACAAATGTGTCAGGAGATGCAGCAAGACCCTGATTTCAGCGAAATTGAGTTTCGCATCTGGCTCGCACATATATACTCTCATCTGAATCGCGCCTGGAATCGCCGCAACGCTACTGACGCGCAGATTACACCGGAAATAGAGCAAACCACCTGGGATGAATGGAGTCAGTTTCCAACTGATATTGAGCCGTTATAAAACCATTTGTGATGCTCTCACCAGCTGCCCATCCGCTCATCACCATCGACCCGGAAATTCGTTTTGGGCGACCGTGTATTATTGGCACTCGCATCAGTGTCGCCGATGTGCTGGCTTGGCTCGGCAACGGGATGAGCTTTTCGGAAATAATCAGCGATTTTCCAGAGCTTGATGAGGAGATGATTCGAGCCTGTTGTCGGTATGCAGCCAACCGCTAGCGATGCAGAAAGCCCGCCTCAACTAATCACGCGTCCACCTTGCCCTTCGCCCGCTAGGCCGTAATTTTGAAGTTCAGCGGCCCCTTTACCTTTTGGGCCACGCTGCTTGGTACTATGTCCGCAGAGAAGAACGAAGATAAAATTCAGGCGGCCCTGGCGGCCAACCCGGGCGCGGCTGCCGCCGCCAAGCGCCGCATCGGCGGCCTGGGCCGCGGCCTCAACGCCCTGATTGAAGGCAACTTCGACAAGCCCAGCGAGCGCTCGGTGGCCGCCGTGCCCACGCCCAGTCCGCTCAACATGGTGGGCCACATCGCGGTCGACCAGATTGAGGCCAACCCCTACCAGCCCCGCACCCACTTCGACCAGGAGGCGCTGGCCGAGCTGGCCGACAGCATCAAGGCGCAAGGCATCATTCAGCCCGTGACGGTGCGCCAGCTCGGACCCAACCAGTACCAGCTCATTTCGGGCGAGCGACGCTTGCAGGCGTCCAAGCTGGCGGGCCTGGAAACCATCCCGGCCTACATCCGCAAGGCCGACGACCAGCAGATGCTGGAAATGGCGCTGATTGAGAACATTCAGCGCGAAAACCTCAACGCTATCGAAATTGCCCTCAGCTACCAGCGCCTGCTGAGCGAGTGCAACCTGCGCCAGGAAGACCTGGGCGAGCGCGTGGGCAAAAACCGCTCGACCGTCACCAACTACCTGCGCCTCTTAAAGTTGCCGCCCGATATCCAAATCGGCCTGCGCGACGCCGTCATTGGCATGGGCCACGCCCGCGCCCTCGTCAGCATGGAAGACGCGCAGCAGCAGGTGGCCCTTTACCGCCGCATCGTGGTCGAAGACCTGTCGGTGCGCCGCGTGGAGGAGTTGGTGCGCCAGGGCGCGGCCCAGCCGGCTGCCAGCACCCCCGCCGCCCCGCAAGAGCAGCCCGCCCCGGTGGTGCCCGTGGCCGAGCTGCGCCGCACCGAGCGCCAGCTTACCGACTATTTTGGCTCGAAGGTGCAGCTGAAACCCACGGCCCAGGGCCGCGGCGAAATCAAGATTTCCTTCGACTCGGTGGAGGATATGCAGCGCATTCTGCACATTTTGCAGCCCGCGTAAGGTGCTGAATACTATTCGCTGGCAGCGTGGCGTTGGCAGCTTTTGTATGAAAAACCTGCTTGATGTATTTCCGCGCTGGGCCTGGGTAGTGGGGCTGCTGTGCCTGGGCACGGCAGCCCCGGCCTGGGCACAGCTACCCAGCACCGCCGTGGTCGACCCCGACCTCACGCAGCCCCGCAACGACACGGCCCGCGTGGCCCCCAAGCTCACCAAGGCGCAAAAGCGCGAACGGGCGGCCGCTGATTCGGTTTTCAAAACTGAGCGCTTGTTTGGCCTGCGGGTGACGCGCGCCCAAAAGGCGGGCTACCTGGCTTTGCTGCCCGGCGCGGGCCAGATTTACAACCGGCGCTGGTGGAAGCTACCGCTGGTGTACGGCCTAGTGGGCTCGCTGGGCAGTATCGAGTACTTCTACTGGTCGCGTTATAGCAATTATGTAAAGGCCAAGGAGTTGCTTCAGACCGATAAGACCTATACCTATGGCGACGAGCGGCTGGGATATGCCAGGTTAGCGCGCAACGGAAATGAAATCGAAAGCGGTATCATCTTTTATCGCCGCAATCGCGACCTGTACATTCTGGTCTTCATGGCGGGCTATGGCCTGCAAATTCTGGATGCCGTAGTGGATGCCCACCTGCACGATTTCGACGTGGGCCGCGACCTGAGTTTGCACTGGCAGCCAGCGCTGCTACCAGTTCCCGGCCAAGTGCTGCCCGGCATAGGGGCTACCGTAGCTTTGCGGGTGAAGTAAGAATAACGTTTACGTCCGTCATGCTTCGGCTGCGCTGCGCTCAGCATGACGGACGTAACTACTAGACAATCAACATGAGAATCATTCTTATCGGCTACGGCAAGATGGGCCGCACCCTGGCCGAGCTGGCCCCGGCCCACGGCCACGAGGTAGTCGGCATCATCGACCAGCACGCCTCAGCGCAACGCATCGAAGACTTCACGCCCGCCACGGCCGATGTGGCCATCGAGTTTACGCACCCCGAGTCGGCGTTTGCCAACGTGGCGGCCTGCCTGCGGCAGGGCCTGCCAGTGGTGTGCGGCAGCACGGGCTGGCTACACCACTTCGACGAAGCCAAGGCGCTGTGCGCGGAAACGGGCGGGGCGCTGTTCTACGCTTCCAATTTCAGCGTGGGCGTCAATTTGTTCTTCCATTTCAACGAGTACATCGCGGCCAAGATGCACGAGTTTCGGGCGGGCTACGATGTGCAAGTGACGGAAATTCACCACGTTCATAAAGTAGACCAGCCCAGCGGCACGGCCCTCACGGCGGCGCAGGGCATCCTGGCGCACTTTCCCGAAAAGAAAACCTGGCGCAACGCACCCGCTCAGGCTCCCGACGAGCTGGCGGTGCTGAGCGAGCGGCGCGGCGAGGTGGTGGGCACCCACGAGGTGCGCTACGTGTCGGCCGCCGATACCATTGAGCTGCGCCACGAGGCGCACTCGCGCGCGGGCTTCGCGGCCGGGGCGCTACTGGCGGCGGGCTGGCTGCCGGGCCGGCAGGGCGTGTTTGGGATGACTGATTTGCTGGGGCTGTAAGGTCTAAAACGCCTGTCCTTGCGAGCGCAGCGAAGCAATCGC
>NZ_DASTEP010000247.1:0-3719 GCF_035709525.1 Hymenobacter sp.
TCAGCATGACAAAAACCCGCTATTTTCGCAGCTTCCCCCTTACTCCACTCACCTTATGATACTCATTGCCGACGGCGGCTCGACCAAAACCAACTGGTGCCAACTCTCCGAAGAGGGCCAGCGCGTGTATTTCAACACCCAGGGCTACAACCCTGATTTTGTGGATACGGCCTTCATCGTGGCGTCGCTCGACAAAGACCTGCCCGACGACATGAACCGCGCCGAGGTGCGCGAAATCTACTTCTACGGGGCCGGCGTGAGCAGCGCGGCCAAGGCCGAAACCATCGCCGCCGCCCTGCGCCAGACCTTCCCCAACGCCGCCCGCGTGGAAGTAACCGAAGACCTGCTGGCCGCCGCCCGCGCCCTGCTGGGCCGCGAAGCGGGCTTTGCCGCCATCCTGGGCACGGGCACCAACTCGTGCCTCTACGACGGCGAAAAAATCACCTATAACGTTGATTCTCTGGGCTATTTCCTGGGCGATGAGGGCAGCGGCTCGTACCTGGGCAAACGCCTGCTGCGCGACTACCTGCGCGGCCTGCTGCCCGAGGGTCTGGGCGAAGCTTTGCAGGCCGAGTACCACGTGGGCACGCGCAACGAGATTATCGACAAGCTCTACAACCAGCCGCTGCCCAACCGCTACCTGGCCAGCTTCGCCAAGTTTTGCTACGACCACAACAACGTGAGCTATTGCCGCCAAATCGTGCTCGAAGCCTTCGAGGCTTTCTTCCAAAATCTGGTGCTGCACTACCCCGACTACCAGAAGTATACCTTCAACTGCATCGGCTCGGTGGGATATAATTTCCGCGATGCCCTCACGCAAGTGGCTAACAGCCACGGCATGGAAGTGGGTAAAATTCTGCGCTCGCCCATCGACGACCTGGTGAGCTACCACGAAGGGTAAGGCTGTAGAGACGCAATATTTTGCGTCTTGCGTTGCTGAGCAGCGTGCCCTTACGCCTGCCCCAATAGCGTGCCCTAACGCCAGACGCAAAATATTGCGTCTCTACCGCGTCCGTTCTGCCAAGCTTCAATAAGCTCAGCGGGACGGACGTTTTTGCTGTTCGCCTGTTGCTAGCCTATGTCCTTCTTTTCCTTTCTCCGCGCCAGCCTGTCAGTCGCCGCGCTCGCGGCCAGCCTGCCCACCCGCGCCCAGGTGCCGCCCACGCCCACCGGCGATGTTTTTGTCGATGCCAAGGGTGTGTTGCGCTGGCAAAAAACCAAGCAGGAAGTCTCCCTGTTCGGCGTCAACTACACTGCACCCTTTGCCTACTCGTACCGCGCTTTGCTCAAGCAGGGCATTAAGCCCGAAGACGCCATCGACCAGGACGTGTACCACCTGGCGCGGCTGGGCGTCGATGCCTTTCGGGTGCACGTGTGGGACGTGGAAATAACCGACACGCTCGGCAACTTGCAGCAAAACGAGCACCTGCGCCTGCTCGACTACCTGATTACCAAGCTTCAGGCGCGCAACATCAAAATCATTCTCACGCCCATCGCCTACTGGGGCAATGCCTACCCCGAGCCCACCAACACGGGCCGGGGCTTTTCGAGCATCTACGACAAGGGGCAGGCGTATACCAACCCGCGCGCCGTGCGGGCGCAGGAAAACTACCTGGGGCAGTTTCTTCAGCACCGCAACCAGTACTCGGGCCGGCTGTATCGCGAAGACCCCGGCATCATCGCCTACGAGGTGTGCAACGAGCCGCACTACCGCCCGCCGCTGGCCCCGGTGCTCAGCTTCGCCAACCGGCTGGTGGCGGCCATGCGCGCCACGGGCTTGAAAAAGCCGATTTTCTACAACATCGCTGAAAGCCCGCAGGTGAAAGATGCCATCCTGGATGCCAACGTGCAGGGCGTCAGCTTTCAGTGGTACCCGGAGGGGCTGGTGGCGGGGCACGAGCTAAAGGGCAATTTTCTGCCCTACGTAGACCAGTACCCGCTGCCGTATAAGGGCGATAAGCGCTTCGATACCAAGGCCAAGATGGTGTACGAGTTTGAATCGGCCGACGTGTTGCAGCCCATCATGTACCCCTTCATGGCCAAGAGCTTTCGGGAGGCGGGCTTTCAGTGGGCCACGCAGTTTGCCTACGACCCGCTGGGTATCGCTGCCTTCAACACCGAGTATCAGACGCACTACCTCAACCTGGCTTACACGCCCGCCAAGGCGCTGAGCCTGCTCATCGCCGGCCGGGTATTTCACGAGGTGAAGCGCGGCCAAAGCTTCGGCCGCTACCCGGCCGACACGGTATTCGGGGCGGCCCGCGTGAGCTACCGCCAGCAGCTGAGCGAGTGGAATGCGCCCGCCGAGTTTTATTACACCGCCAACACCGGCAGCCGGCCAATGCAGCCCGCCCGGCTGCGCCACGTGGCGGGCGTAGGCTCGTCGGAAGTGGTGCAGTACGGCGGCAGCGGGGCGTATTTTCTCGACCAAGTAAGCCCCGGCACGTGGCGCTTGGAGGTGATGCCCGACGCGCAGCCCGAAAGTGACTCATTCGCAACGCCTGCGCTGAATAAGGTAGTCACGCGCATTACTTGGAATGCGCAGCCCTTAACCGTCGCGCTACCCGACCTGGGGCCAGCCTTTTTGTTGCGCGGACTCAGCAAAGGCAACCAAGCCCAGGCCACGGCCAGCGGCGGCCAAGTGGCGGTACGGCCAGGCACCTACCTACTCACCAAGGCCACGGATGCGCGCGCCTGGCCGGCGCAAAAGACGTTAGGTGTCATTGGCTTGGAAGAATTCGTGGCCCCGAATCCGACGTTTGAGCTGCCGCTGAACGTGCGCCACCAGCCCGCGCCCCAGGCCACGGCCGGGCAGCCGCTTAGCATCACCCTAACGGGCAGCGGCTCAGCCTTCAACCAGGCCGACAGCTTGCTGCTGGTGGCCCAGCATTACTACGGCCCGACCCGCACACTACCCATGCGGCGCACAGGCGGCGGGTCGGCCACGGCTACCGTGCCGGCTGCCCTCACCTACCCCGGCCTGCTGCGCTACTGGCTGGTGCTGAAGCAGCGGAGCGGGGAAACCGTCACCCTACCCGGCCCGGTGCCGGGCACGCCGCGCGACTGGGATTTTACGGGCAGCGCGACGGCCTGGGAGGTGCCGCTAGTGGCCGCCACCGCGCCGCTGCCGCTCTTCACCGCCGCCCGCGACCGCGACGCCGTGGAAGCCAAAGGCATCAGCTGGACCGATTGGACGGACTTCACCACCACGCCCGGCGGCGCGCTGGCCCTGCGCCTGCTCGTGAACCCGGCCAAGGCTGGGCAGCCGGCCCCCAGCCCCGCGTCGGCGCTGCGCGCCTACCTGGGGGCCAAAACTGCCACCCGCACGGCCGATTTAGCGGGCTTCAAAGACCTGGTTATCAAAGCAGCCAGCAACCAGCCGGCCAATACCCGCCTGCGGGTAGCCCTCGTGAGCCGCGACGCGGTGGCCTATGAGGCCGTGGTGCCGCTGCCCGCGCCGGGCACGGCCGCGCGGGTGCCACTGAGCGCCCTGCGGCCCGCGCCGCTGCTGCTGGTGCCCCGCCCCTACCCTGGCTTTTTGCCGCTCACGCACGGGCCGGCGAGCGCGCCGCCCTTCCGCCTGGCCGATATGGAGGTGCTGCAAGTGATAGTCGACCAGCCTGCCGCGCTCGGCGAGCAATTGCGCGTGGATATCGAGTCGGTGACGTTGGAGTAGCGGCCGGGGCGGGCTGCCGGCTTTTCGCCGGCTGTCCGCTCGT
>NZ_DASTEP010000248.1:0-3548 GCF_035709525.1 Hymenobacter sp.
CGGCCCCGCCCTGGCCCAGCTCCCCGCCTGGCTACACCACCAGCTCGCCGCCCACCAACTCTCCGGCCCCCGCCTCACCCAGGTGCTGACCCAGACCTGGACCCAGCTGCGCGCCCTGGGCCTGCGCGACGCCCTGGACCCGGCCCCCGCCCTGGCCCGCCTCACCCTGCCCTGGCTCGCGCTGGCCCAGGACGTGGCCCGCTTCGTCATCCGCACCGAGGCCGCCCTGCTGCGCTGGCTCGTCGCCGCCGTGCTCGGCCCCGACCACGCCGCCCCCGTGCTGCGCGCCCTCGACCAGGGCGGCGACCTCTTGCTGCGCATCCTGCGCCACCCCCTGCCCTTCCTCACCAACCTCGTCGCCGCCGGCCAGCGCGGCTTCGCCAACTTCCTGGCCCACGGCCCCCGCCACCTGCTGGCCGCCGTCCAGGACTGGCTGCTCGGCGGCCTGGCCCACGCCGGCCTGCTCCTGCCCGCCAAGCTCGACGTGGCTGGCCTGCTCGATGTGCTCCTGCAAGTCTTCGACCTCACGAAGGCCGCCGTGCTGCATCGCCTGCGTCAGCGCCTGCCCACCTTGCCCACCGAGCGCCTGCAACAAGTGCTCACCCAGGTGGGCGGCGTGGCGCTCACCCTCTGGCAGCACGGCCCGCAAGCCGCCTGGCAAGCCATCAGTGCCCACGCCCAGGGCCTGCGCGCCCAGGCCCTGGACTTGGTGCAGCAGCAGGTGCTGGCCGTGGCCGCCAAGGCCGTACCCCTGTTGCTGGCCTCACTGGCCGTGCCCGGCGGGGCCTTCCTGCAACTGGCTAGGGGGCTTTACAATGGGGTGATGCTCTTCGTGGAGAAGGGCAAGCAGCTTGCCCAGGTGGGCCAGGCCCTCTTCGCCTCGGCCGCCGCCATCGCCACCGGCCAGCTCGCCCCCGCCGCCCAGGCCGTCGAGAATACCCTGGTCAAAATCCTGCCCGTGGCCCTGAACTTCCTGGGCCGCCTGCTACGGCTCGACGCTATCCCTCAGGCCATCCAGACGGGTTTGAAGAAGGTGCGCGTGCCGGTGGAGAAAGCGGTCAATAGAGTGCTTGATACTGTTGCCGACAAGGCTAAAGCTATTTGGAGCACGCTCAAGGCCGGCGCGGGTAAGGTCGCTGACAAGAGTCGGCAGGTCGCGGCCACTGTGAGCGGTAAGGTCGCTGGCTGGCTCGGCTTGCGCGAACGGTTTTCCGTTGGAGCTGAGCAGCATACGCTCTATTTCGACGCCAAACAGCCCGACACCTTGTTCGTAGCTAGTACTCCACAGTCATACGCTGACTTTCTGACCGAGATTGCCAGGCACGTTGTGCCGACCTCGCCTACCGCCGCGCAGGCGTATCAGAAGGCACAACCTCTCGCGCAAAAGCTTGACGCAAGCTTGGCTACCCAGGCGGTAGGAGTCGACATCACGGCGACCGTTGCGGCGCTGCTCAAAAAACTCGTGCCTTACACTATCGTTCTGATGAAAGAGCGGGATGTGCAGCTCGGGCATCCTGCCGCTGGCACGTATGAGGTCGTCTACGGGGGCGTCACGTCCACCGGTGGGTTCGGCCGCAGCATGACGGCTACTTTCTCTGGGCCAGCCATCCTGAGCCAGGCAGGTAGCCAGCCGAAAAGCAGCCTGCGCACGGCGGCCAATTTTGCAGACCTGAACGAGCGCCGGCGCGGCGGGTCGCGCTACTACGTGCTGGGGCACTTGCTCAGCCAGGAGCTGGGGGGCACGGGCAAGGAGTGGTATAACCTGACGCCGCTGCGGGGTGCCGACAACGGGGCCCACGAGCGAAAAGTTGAACAGTTTGCCAAGCGCTACAAAGGCGGGCCGGAAGTGGTGGCCTACACCGTGCTGCCCACCTACGGGCGCACGGTCAATACGAGCCTGATTAGTGCGCTCAGCGGCGACCCGCAAGCCGCCGAAAAGGCGCGCATTATCACGGCCGAGCAGCACGTGCCGCTGAACTTGGTCTGTATGCTGCGCGTGTGGGACCCTCGCCTACCGGGTGGCAGCGGCGAACCGGGCAAACTGGTCGAGCGCAAGGACGAAACCATCGACAACCGCGTCACGCAACACCCGGATGATTACCAGCTTGAGAAAGTAGCGCTAGCAGTGCCTATAAACAGCGGCTTGTACATTAATTTGGTGAAGGCGGGTTTGCGAGGCGAAGAGGCTATCACTGTACGAGCAGCGGTTACCCTAGGCACAGCAAGAGGTTACGCACCTATTACTGAAGCAAGCGTACTCTTTCAGTTGGCTAATGACCTGCAAACTCAACAGATGGGTGCTAATGTAAAAAGAGTGCTCGGCAGTGTGTCGCCAACACTCGACAAAGTCCGTTTTGCTCAACTCATAAAAAATGGTCGACTTGCGTTGGCTTAATCAGGTTAAGGTTGTAGACTTATCTTCGCTGCCGCACCTTTATCTTGCTTAGCTATGGAATACGGGTATAATTATTACCTCATGAACGCTTTATGGACCTGTGAACAGCTGTTTGAGATTACAGAGTCACGACCAATTGGCATAGCAGGGAAGAAATCCTGGTCGAAGGTTCCCCATCGTGAATGGGTGCCTGAACAGTTAGTTAGCTTCGCCAACACTTTTGGCGGGAGTGAGGTGAGTTGGCGTAGCCCGGCCGACGGGTCGGGTCGGCCAGCCTGCACGGGCGGCGTCAACTTCCTGCCCGTCGAAGAAATCTACGCCGATTGGGAGGGCAGCGTGTACTTCGGCTTTCCAGAGGAAAGCCCGCGCCTGCGCCAGTTTAAGCCCGTCGATTACTGCCAGCCCGAAGCCTTCGTGGGTCTTTACCACGACGAAGAAAAGAGCCCGGCGCTTTACTACTACGCCCCCGGCGAGGGCCAGAACCCCTACCCCTTGCACCTGGACCTGGAAGGCTACGTGCAACTTCTTCCTTATACGCTGGGCTACGAACACTGGCAGCTGGCGCTGCTGGAACTACTGCCGGATGATGGCCGCAACCCGGCCCACCGGCTGGAGTCCGTCACACCCGCCCTCCGGCGCGACCTGAGCGCCTGGTATCCCGAGTTTGACTACGAGGCATTTGTGGCCCGCTACCACGAATTGAAGCGCAGCTAAACGCAGTGCGCGCTAAGCTGGCTGTACGTGTGCGTATGACCAGTGCCGGCCGATATGGGCCGGGCGAGGCAGCGTATGGAGGCAGGCAATTCGCCCACTCTGTCAGAGTGAAATTCTGGTAGAGCGGGCGAATTGCCTGCTTTTCTCATTCGCGCCGCCCCCGCCCCGGCCCTGCTGGCCGCCGTGCCCCCGGCGCTCGCGCCCGCCGTGGCCCTGCTGGCCCACGCCGCCCAGCAGCAGGCCCCCTACCAACTCCTGGCCCACGCCCTGGGCCACGACCCGCTCACCGGCCGCCCCGCCCCCGCCGCCCCCCGGGCCCTGGCCCGCGCCCTCGTCGGCCTGCTGCCCGACGGCCCCGCCCGCTTCCAGCAGCTGCAAGCCGCCGGCCCCGCCCTGGCCCAGCTCCCCGCCTGGCTACACCACCAGCTCGCCGCCCACC
>NZ_DASTEP010000249.1:0-16428 GCF_035709525.1 Hymenobacter sp.
TGACGACTGTAACCAGCAACTAAGCAATTGGTAACGAATCCAGCAACCCATCATCTACCAAATGCGGCAGCATCACCTGCAAGCCAGTACTCCGCGCCAGCTCGCGCTCAATGGCAAAGCGCGCCTCCGGGTTGCGCGCCCAGCTGCGGCGGGCAATACCGTTGTTGACGTCGAAAAACAGCATACTTTGCAGCTTGCGCTCGGCCTCCAGGCTGCCATCGAGTACCAGCCCGAAGCCGCCGTTGATGACCTCGCCCCAGCCCACGCCACCGCCGTTGTGAATCGAAACCCAGGTAGCGCCCCGAAAGCTGTCGCCGATGACGTTGTGCACCGCCATGTCGGCCGTGAAGCGGCTGCCGTCGTAGATGTTGCTCGTTTCGCGGAAGGGCGAGTCGGTGCCGCTCACGTCGTGGTGGTCGCGGCCCAGAATGACGGGTGCGGGCAGGCGGCCATCGCGCACGGCTTCGTTGAAAGCCAGTGCGATACGAATGCGGCCCTCGGCATCGGCGTACAGAATGCGCGCCTGCGAGCCCACTACCAGCCGGTTCTGCGCGGCCTGCGCTATCCAGCGGATGTTATCGTCGAGCTGCTGTTGAATCTCGGGAGGCGCGTCGGCGCGCAGGGCTACCAGCACATCGTGGGCGAGCTGGTCGGTGAGCGTCAGGTCGGCGGGCGCGCCCGAGGCGCACACCCAGCGGAAGGGGCCGAAGCCATAGTCGAAGCACATCGGCCCCAGAATGTCCTGCACGTAGGACGAGTAGCGGAAATCCACGCCGTTTTCGGCTAGCACGTCGGCCCCCGCCCGGCTGCTTTCCAGCAAGAAGGCATTGCCGTAGTCGAAGAAATACGTGCCGCGCGCGGCGTGCTGGTTCACGGTGGCCGCGTGCCGCCGCAACGTGGCCTGCACCTGCGCTCGGAAGGCCTCGGGCTGGCTGGCCAGCAGCTCGTTAGCTTCTTCGTAAGACAAGCCCGCCGGGTAGTAGCCGCCCGACCAGGGGTTATGCAGCGAGGTCTGGTCGGAGCCAATTTCCACGAAAATATCTTCCTCGTAAAAGCGCTCCCACACCTCCACCACGTTGCCGAGATAGGCCAGCGATACCACTTCCTGCCGCGCTTTGGCCTCCTTCACCCGCGCTACCAGCGCGTCGAGGGTTTCGTGCAGCTCATCGACCCAGCCTTGGGCGTGGCGCTTGCGGGCGGCGGTGGGGTTGATTTCGGCGCATACTGTAACGCAGCCCGCGATGTTGCCGGCCTTGGGCTGCGCGCCGCTCATGCCGCCCAGGCCCGCCGTGAGGAAGAGCTTGCCGGCCGGCGACTGCCCGGCGGGCAGCGTTTTGCGGAAGGCATTCATCACCGTGATGGTGGTGCCGTGTACGATGCCCTGCGGCCCGATGTACATAAACGAGCCCGCCGTCATTTGGCCGTACTGCGTGACGCCCAGCGCGTTGTAGCGCTCCCAGTCGTCGGGCCGCGAGTAGTTCGGTATCATCATCCCGTTGGTAACGACCACCCGCGGCGCAAAGGGCGACGACGGAAACAGCCCCAGCGGGTGCCCGCTGTAGAGGTGCAGCGTCTGCTCGTCGGTCATGGTGGACAGGTACTTCATCGTGAGCAGGTACTGCGCCCAGTTCTGAAAAACTGCCCCGTTGCCGCCGTAAGTTATTAGCTCGTGCGGGTGTTGCGCCACGGCCGGGTCGAGGTTGTTTTGCACCATCAGCATGATGCAGGCCGCCTGCGGCGAACGCGCCGGGTAGTCGGTCACGGGCCGGGCGTGCATGGCGTAGGTGGGCCGGAAGCGGTGCATATAAATGCGCCCGTAAGCCGCTAGCTCGGCCCTGAACTCGGGCGCTAATTCGGCGTGCCACTCGGCCGGGAAATAGCGCAAAGCATTGCGCAGCGCCAGCTTTTTTTCCTCGGGCGAGAGAATGTCCTTACGCCGGGGCGCGTGGCTCACGCTGGCATCGAGCGGGCGCGGCGCGGGCAGCTGCGTCGGAATACCTTGCTGAATTTCTTCCTGAAACGTCATGCTAGGGCGGGGGAGAGGTAAACGCAACGGCCGCTTTTCCAAACCTGGGCCGGCCGGAGCTGCCCTTGCTGGTAAAGAATTTCGGCGTAATCGGCGGTGGGAAAAACTACAAAATCAGCTAGTAGGCCCGCGACCAGCCGGCCGCGGTCGGTAAGGTCGAGGGCGCGGGCGGCGCGGCAGGTGAGGCCAGCCAGCACCTCGGCGGCGGTCAGCTTCTCGAAGGTGCCTAGCAGGGCCGCTTGCGTTAGTAGGTCGCCCATCGGGGCCGAGCCGGGGTTCCAATCACTGGCGATGGAGAGGCAGGCCCCGGCATCGAGCAGCCGGCGGGCGGGCGTGAAGCCGCAGCCCAGCCCTAGCGACGCGCCCGGCAGCGCTACCGCCACGGTAGGGCTGCCCGCCAGCAACTGAATCTCTTCATCGCCGCTGGCCTCCAGGTGGTCGGCGCTGAGCGCCCCGGCCTCCACGGCCATGCGGCTGCCAAAGGCGCTGAACTGGTCGGCGTGTACCGTGAGCTGGAAGCCCAGCCGTCGCGCCTCGGCGAAATAGGGCGCTATTTGGGCCGCCGAGAACGCACCCTGCTCCAGAAAGGCATCGACGCGGTTGGTAAGCTGCTCCTGCTTGAGCTGCGGTAAAAGTTGGGCAGCCATTTCGGCGAGGTATTCTTCGGGCGTGCCCGCGTAGTCGCGCGGTAGGGTGTGGGCTGCCAAGCAAGTGCTTACGAGGTCGGCCGCTACTTGGCTATCAGCTTCTTTAATGGCGCGCAGCTGCTTTAGCTCCTCAGCTACCGAGAGGCCGTAGCCGCTTTTCACTTCTATCGTCGTCACGCCGCTTTGCAGGTGGCGGGTGGCGCGCTGCACGGTCAGGCGGGTTAGCTCGGCCTGGTCGGCGCGGCGAGTTTGCTGCACTGAGCTCCAGATGCCACCGCCCGCTTCGGCGATTTCGAGGTAGGTTTTGCCTGCGTTGCGCAGGGCGTAGTCCTGCGCCCGCGTGCCGGCAAAGCAGATATGCGTGTGCGCGTCGATGAAGCCGGGTAGCGCCACGAAGTCATCGGTCAGTTCGATTATCGTAGCTTGCAACGCTTCGGCCTCCAGTTGCAGGTCGCTGAAAGCCCCAACCCGGTAAATAAGCTCGCCCTGCAAAAGCAGCCCGCCTTCCCCGATGGGCCGCAGCGACTCGTCGGCGATGGGGCCGCGCTCGACGAGGTGTACCATTGGAAGTAGTTGCCGGAAGGGGCCAATCAGTAGAAAGGGAGAATTTTCCGACATAGAGCGAGATAGAGCGGGATTGATATTGCCCGAAAAGTAGCGAGAAAACGATTAATGAACAGGATAGGCTAAGGTATCAACTGCGATAGAACGGCTGAGCTAAAACGAAAAAAGCGTCCTATAGAGGACGCCTTTTAAAAATCAGGTAGGAAGCGGAACTAGAAGTTGCGCTCGCCCGTCTCGCGCTTTCCCAGCATCACCGAGCCCACCATCGCGGCTAGCAGCAGGACGGAAGCCAACTCAAACGGCAGCGAATACTGCTGAAACAGCACCATGCCCAGCCGGTCAACCATGCCAATTTGCGAGTCGAACTTGTCGGCGTTGTAGCCGGCCGGCTCCACGCTGCGTAGCGCGGCCACCATCACCAGCAGCAGCAGGCCGCCCGAAACGGTGGCGGCTACTTTGGCCAGCATGGGCTTGTGCGGCTCGGTGTCTTGGTTGAGGTTCAGGAACATAATCACGAACAGGAACAGCACCATGATGGCCCCGGCATACACGATGATATTTACGGCGGCCAGGAACTGCGCATTAAGCAGCAGGTAGTGGGCCGATAGCGTGAAGAACGTGAGGATGAGGAACAGCACGCTATGCACCGGGTTTTTGGCTAGCACTACGCCCAGCGCACTCAGCAGGGCCACGAACGACAAGAAGAGAAAGAGGGACATTATGTAGGGTAAGCTTTAGCTTGCCAATCGTTGGAACTCTGAATTAAGAAAGGCAAGCTAACGCTTACCCTACACCACTACGCCAACTGCGCGCGCAGCTTATCAGCCTGCTCGGGCGTGAGCTGAATGCCGCGCTTCGAGCGATTATCCGGCGACACGGGCTCTACGAGGCGGTCTTTGCCGTAGATAAACTCGTCGCGCTCATAGCGCGGCGGGGCCATTTTGTCGGCTTGCAGGTAGATGGCGGCCTTCGGGCAAGCCTCTTCGCAGAGGCCGCAGAAGATGCAGCGCAGCATGTTAATCTCGTAGCTGACGGCGTACTTTTCCTCGCGGTAGAGGTTTTGCTCGCCTTTTTTGCGCTCGCCGGCTACCATCGTGATGGCTTCGGCGGGGCAGGCTACGGCGCACAGGCCGCAGGCCGTGCAGCGCTCGCGGCCCTGCTCATCGCGCTTGAGCACGTGCAGGCCCCGGAAAACGGGGGAGAAAGGGCGGGTTTCTTCGGGGTAGCGGATGGTGGCCTTCTTCATGAAGAAGTGCCGCATCGTAATGCTCAGGCCCTGGAAAATAGCCGGCAGATACGCGCGCTCGGCGAGCGTGAACGGCTTCTTTTCCAGTTTCTTGGCGCGGTTGCTTAGCGATTGCATATATCAGGTCAGAATTAGCGCACAGCTATCGGCGAGGTGAGCCACCACTGCTTCACCGGCGCAATAACGTCGAGGGTGATGAGGCCGCCCGTGAGCAGGATGTTGAAGATAGCCAGCGGGATAAGGATGGTCCAGCCCAGGCGCATCAGCTGGTCGTAGCGGAAGCGGGGCAGGGTCCAGCGCACCCACATGAAGAAGAAGATGAAGGCGAAAATCTTCAAAAACAGCCCCACGAAGCCGAGGATGGAAATGACGTTTTGCGCCATGTCGGCCGAGAGGCCCCGCGACGATTGCAGCCACTGGCTCAGCTCGTACTGGAAGGGGAAGTTAAAGCCACCAAAGTAGAGCACGCTCATCACGGCCGAGGCCACGAAGACGTTGATGTACTCGGCAAAGAGGTACAGGCCGAGTTTCATCGAGCTATACTCGGTGTGGTAGCCGCCGACCAGCTCGGTTTCGCACTCAGGCAAGTCGAAGGGAGTGCGGTTGGTTTCGGCGAAAGCGCAGACGCAGAAGATAATAAAGCCCAGCGGCTGCTTCACGATGTTCCAGAAGTGCCACTCGCCGGGTACCGATTGCTGCAAGGTGATTTCGCGCAGCGAAAGCGTGCCCGACATCATCAGCACGGCAATGAGCGCCAAGCCCATAGCAAGCTCGTAGCTAATGTTTTGCGAAGCGGCACGAATAGCACCCAGCAGCGAAAACTTGTTGTTGGAAGCCCAGCCGCCAATCATGATGCCGTACACGCCCAGCGACACGATGCCGAACACGTAGAGCATGCCCACGTTGATTTCGATGCCCTGCAAATGCACGACGGTATCGCCAAACTTGAGGAAGTTGCCGAACGGAATCACCGCCGACGACATCAGCGCCGTAACCATCGCCAGGCAGGGGCCGAAGATAAACAGCGCCTTGTTGGCCCCACCAGGGAAAAATTCTTCCTTGGTAAACATCTTCACGGCATCGGCCAGCGGCTGCGCGAGGCCGTAGGGGCCAGCGCGGTCAGGACCTACGCGGTCTTGCAGAAAGGCTGCAATAACGCGCTCGGCGTAAGTACAATAGGTAGCGATGAGCAGCGATAAGCCGAACAGCACCAGAATGACGAGGCCTTGCCAGCCCAGGGTTTCGAGAGACATAATTCAGTGTAAATTGTTTGTCATGCTGAACGCAGTGAAGCATCTCGCATGGAGAACTAACTTCTTATAAAATATGGAGTTACTGCGTCATGCGAGATGCTTCACTGCGTTCAGCATGACAGTTTACTCTTTAGCCATTCAGGCCGCCCAGTTTGAGCGGTGGGTTTTGCTCCAACTCGCGCACGGTGCTTTCGGGTAGGTCAGCAATGACCTGCGGGTTGATAACCGGCAATTCGTAGTGGTTGGCCGAGATAACCGACGAGCGGTCGATGTGAGCCGGGCCTTCAATCACCCAGTCCGACGTCTCCTTTTTCTCGAAGCGGCACTCGTTACAAATCCACTCCTTTACCTCGTTGTACTCGTCCTTGCGGGCGGTTACGCGCAGCACGTCCTTGCCTTTGTACCAGAGGGTTACGCGGCCGTTGCACTTCTCGTGTCCGCAGTCGCGGTGGGCGTTCACGGGCTTGGTAAACCACACGCGCTGCTTGAAGCGGAAGGTTTTGTCGGTAAGCGCGCCTACCGGGCACACGTCGATTACGTTGCCACTGAAGTCTTTATCAATCGAATTTTCGATGTAGGTGCCGATTTCGGCAGCATCGCCGCGGCCCAGCACGCCGTGCACGCGGGCCTCGGTGAGCTGGTCGGCGGTGTACACGCAGCGGTAGCACAGGATGCAGCGCGTCATGTGTAGCTGCACGTAGGGGCCGATGTCGATTTTCTCGAACGTGCGGCGCTCCTCTTCGTAGCGCGTGGTGCTCACGCCGTGCTCGTAGGCGAAGTTTTGCAGGTCGCACTCGCCGGCCTGGTCGCACACCGGGCAATCGAGCGGATGGTTGATGAGCAGCATCTCCACGATGCCTTTGCGCACGTTCAGCACCTGCTCAGAAGTCGTGTTTTCGACCACCATGCCATCCTGTACCGGCGTGATGCACGAGGCCACGAGCTTGGGCATCGGGCGCGGGTCTTTGGCCGAGCCGGCCGCCACGCGCACGAGGCAGGCGCGGCACTTGCCGCCGCTGCCTTTCAGGGGCGTGTAGTAGCACATGGCGGGCGGCACCACGCCGCCCCCGATTTTGCGGGCCGCGTTGAGGATGGTTGTGCCGTCGGGCACTTCTACCTCAATTCCGTCGAAAGTTATTTTAGCCATAAGGATTTAAGACCTTAAACGTTAGACATGAGACATGAGAATTGCTCAAAGCAGCTTTCCCATGTCTCATGTCTAACGTCTCATGTCTTGCTAATATCTAATTCAAAATTACGCCAGCACTAGGTTGCCCCGGTACACCGCACCCGGCGCAGTAGCTTCTTTCGGGTGCGTCACGTGCCACTCAAATTCGTCGCGGAAGTGGCGTACGGCGGCGGCCACCGGCCACGCAGCAGCTTCGCCCAGCGGGCAAATGGTGTTGCCCTCAATCTGCTTGGCTACGCTCACAATCAGGTCGATGTCGTGCATCGAGCCGTGGCCGTGCTCCAGGCGATGCAGTACTTTTTCGAGCCAGCCGGTGCCTTCGCGGCAGGGTGAGCACTGCCCGCAGCTTTCGTGGTGATAGAAGCGCGAGAAGTTCCAGGTATTCTTCACAATGCACGTCGTTTCGTCCATCGCAATGAAGCCGCCGGAGCCGAGCATGGTACCCGTCACGAAACCACCGTCGCTAAGCGACTCGTAGGTCATCAAGCGGTTTTCGCCAGCGGCCGTTTTGAGAATCAGCTCCTTGGGTAGAATCGGTACGGACGAGCCGCCAGCTACTACGGCTTTCAGGTCGCGGCCTTTCCAGATGCCGCCGCAGTACTCATCCGAGTAGATGAATTCCTCGACCGGCACGCCCAGTTCCAACTCGTAGATGCCGGGCTTGTTGAGGTGGCCACAGGCAGAAAACAACTTGGTGCCCGTGCTTCGGCCCACGCCAATTTTAGCGTATTCGTCGCCTCCTAGGTTGAGAATGGGTACGACGGTAGCAATGCTTTCTACGTTATTTACCACCGTGGGGCGGGCGTACAAGCCCTGCACGGCCGGGAATGGCGGCTTGTTGCGCGGGTTGCCGCGCTTGCCTTCCAGCGATTCCAGCAGCGCCGTTTCCTCACCGCAGATGTACGCGCCACCGCCCGGATGCACGTGCAAATCAAGCGAATAGCCCGAGCCCAGAATGTTCTCACCCAGGAAGCCAGCGGCGTAAGCCTCCGTAATGGCTTTCTCCAGAATGCGCAGTACGTACAACAACTCGCCACGAATGTAGATGTAGCTGGTGCGCGCGCCCAGTGCGTAGCTACTGGCAATCATACCTTCAATGAGCAAGTGCGGCAGCTTCGACATCAGGTAGCGGTCCTTGAAGGTGCCGGGCTCCGACTCGTCGGCGTTGCAGACGAGGTAGCGCGGCACACCTTCCGGCTTGGCCAAAAAACTCCACTTCATACCTGTGGGGAAGCCCGCGCCGCCGCGCCCGCGCAGGCCCGACTTCTTCACTTCTTCGACCACCTCGTCGGGCGTCATTTTCAGCGCCTTCTCCACGGCGCGATAGCCGCCGTGCTTGCGGTACACGGCAAAGGTTTCGATGCCTTCTACGTTAACGTGTTCGGTTAATAGCTTGCGTCCCATACTACTTATTTTCTAGATATTCTAGGCGCTGATTGATTTGATTTAGAGCAGCTTCCAGCCGAATTGTATTGCGCTCATCAGCCTGCATAAGCAGCTTGAAATTCGCTGTGTTCGCTTCTTGCTGCTTATTGATAACTTCCGCCATTCGACTGACCGCACCGCTCAGGTGCTGAATGCTACCGACAACTTGCGATAAGACATTCTCCACACGCTCCAAGCGGGTGTTCATCCCATGCATCTCAACTAGTATCTCGGATACTACGAGCGGAAGGTCTTTGTCTTGGTCAGCCATTGCGCTATCGAGTTAGTTATTTTGCAATGAAGTAGGCAAGCCATTTTCTTCCCAAGGCAAAATGGGCCGATGCACCAAACCTTTCAGCTCGCTCAGCATCGCATTCACGTTCTCCTCGGTGTCGAGCGACTCGTAGTATTTCTCGCGCACCTGCACCACGGGGGCGAAGCCACAGGCGGCCAGGCATTCTACTTCCTTCAGCGTGAACAGGCCGTCGGGTGAGGTGCCGCCCACCTGCGCGCCAGTGATGCGCTCCAAGTGAGCCGTTAGCTCGTCGGAGCCGCGCAGCATGCAAGGACCGGTGCGGCAGATTTCCAGCACGTGCTTGCCCACCGGCTTGAGGTTGAACATCGTGTAAAACGTGCTCACCTCGTACACCTCAATCGGCTTAAGGCCCAGCGTTTCGGCTACCAGGTCTTGCACCTCGGGGCTTACCCAGCCGCCAAACTCGGCCTGCGCGATGTGCAACACGGGTAGCAAGGTCGATTTCTTGCGGTCGTCGGGGTAGTGCGTGAGCAGGCGCTTAATTTCGGCCTGGGCGGCGGGCGAAAACTGGGGTTTGGCAGCGGCGGTAGTCGGCTCCATATCAGATACTTTCAACTAAAAACTAGGCGTCGAGCTCGCCGGCAATTACGTTCATCGAGCTTAGCGTCACGATGGCGTCGGAGAGCGACTGGCCCACTACCATTTCGGTATAAGCCTGGTAGTAAATAAAGCACGGCCGGCGGAAATGCAGGCGGTAGGGCGTACGCCCGCCGTCCGAAATCAGGTAAAAACCCAGCTCGCCGTTGCCGCCTTCTACCGAGTGATAGACCTCGCCCACGGGCGCTTCAATCTCACCCATGATGATTTTGAAGTGGTAAATCAGCGCCTCCATGTTCTTATATACGGCCTGCTTGGGGGGCAGGTAGTAGTGCGGCGCATCAGCGTGGAAGGGGCCTTCGGGCAGGTTATCAAGCGCCTGATTGATAATGCGCAGGCTCTGCCAGATTTCCTCGTTGCGCACCATGAAGCGGTCGTAGGTGTCGCCTTTGGTACCCACCGGAATCTCGAACTCGAAATCCTGGTACGACGAATAGGGGTTCATCACACGCACGTCGTAGTCAACGCCAGCGGCCCGCAGGTTGGGGCCGGTGAAGCCGTAGTTCAGCGCTTTCTCGGCTGAGATACCGCCCACGTCCACCACGCGGTCTACGAAGATGCGGTTGCGGTTGAAGAGGGCTTCAAACTCGCGCATCACGGCTGGAAACTCTTTCAGCCACTTGCGCAGCTTTTGCAGCGCCACGGGCGAAAAGTCGCGCTCCATGCCGCCCACGCGGCCCATGTTGGTGGTGAGGCGGGCGCCGCAGACTTCTTCGTAAATTTCGTAGACCTTTTCGCGCTCCTCCATCAGGTAGAGGAAGCCGGTGAAGGCACCCGTATCTACACCCAAAATGCCGTTGCAAATGAGGTGGTCGGTAATGCGGGCCAGCTCCATCAGTATCACGCGCATGTACTGCGCGCGCTTGGGCACCGTGATGCCGAGCAGCTTCTCTACCGTCATGTGCCAGCCCATATTGTTGATGGGCGACGAACAGTAGTTCATCCGGTCGGTGAGGGTCGTAATCTGGTAGAACGGCTTACGCTCGGCCAGCTTCTCAAATGCCCGGTGGATGTAGCCGATGGTGGGCACGCCCGACACGATGCGCTCGCCATCCATTTGCAGGATGTTCTGGAAAATGCCGTGCGTGGCCGGGTGCGTCGGCCCCAGGTTGAGGGTCGTCAGCTCCTGCGAGAAGTCGTTGAGCGTAGGCACGAAATTGCCCTGCTGCTCGTGCGCTTCCTGAATAATCTTGTGGGTGCCTGCCAGGGCGTCGTTTACTGCCATTGTTGCTAGTGCTTAGTGCTTGGTGCCTAGTGCTTAGTGTTGGTGTTTAGCTCCGCAGAACGGGACTAGGCACCAAGCACTAACAGCCAAGCACTAAAAATACTATCGACCGAAAAACAGGTCGGTTTTGTCTTCGCGGGTGCCGTCTTCTACCGGGTATTGCTTGCGCATGGGGTGGTAGTCCATGTCCTCCACGTTGAGGATGCGCCGCAGATTGGGGTGGCCGGTGAAGATGATGCCGTAAAAATCGTAGGCCTCGCGCTCCATCCAGTTGGCGGTGGCATAGAGGTCGGTGAGGGTCGGCACCACCGGGTCGGCTAGTGGGAAGAAGATTTTAATGCGCAGCCGGATGTTATGCACCAGGCTGTGCAGGTGGTAAATCATCCCGAGTTCCTGATTCAGATTTTCGGGGTAGTTAATACCGCACATCGTGGTCAGGAAGTGGAACTTCAGCTCCTCATCTTTTTGTAAGCCAGCGATGATGTTGTGAATGTGCTCGCGCTTGGTCGTGACCGTGAGCAGGCCGTAGGGCTCCTCCACGTCGGTAAAAGTCGACTCGCCAAACAGGCGGTGCAGCAAGGCCAGCACCTGCGCATTTTGCTGGGCGGCGGGGTCTTGGGCGGCAGTTTCCTGCGCGGCGGGCGATTCTTCTTTGGTGGGGTCAGCCATTGGGGTGTTTCTGGTTTCTGGTTTCTAGTTGCTGGTTTCTGGTTCGTTTTCTAGCATTTATAAACCAGAAACCAGCAACTAGAAACCAGAAACCTTCGGCAGCACTACTTGATATTATAAGACGCCAGCAGCGCCTGATACTCGGGCGAATTGCGGCGGCGGAAGCTCTCGTTTTTGGCGAGGTCCTGAATGCGCATCAGACCGTCGAGCACTTGCTCGGGGCGCGGGGGGCAGCCGGGGATGTACACATCGACCGGGATGATGCGGTCGATGCCTTGCAGCACCGAGTAGCTGTCGAAGATGCCGCCCGAGCAGGCGCAGGCACCCATGGCCAGCACCCAGCGGGGCTCGGCCATTTGCTCGTATACCTGCTTCACGATGGGGGCCATCTTTTTGGCGATGGTGCCCATCACCATCAGCAGGTCGGCCTGCCGGGGCGAGAAGCTGGGGCGCTCCGAGCCAAAGCGCGAAATGTCGTAGTGTGAGCCCATGGTCGCCATGAACTCGATGCCGCAGCACGAAGTAGCGAAGGGCAAGGGCCACAGCGAGTTGGCGCGGGCGATGCCCACTACCTTCTCCAGCGAGGTAGCAAAGAAACCGGCGCCTTCGATGCCCTCGGGGGCGGCTACGGTTTTGATTTCAGGAACGCGGGTATCAACCATGAGGAAGTCAGTGACTAGTGACTAACGGCCAGTGACAGACTGAATTAGGCAGCAGTCACTAGTCATTCGTCATTAAAATTAGGCGGCCTGTCCAATCTCGGCCGGACGTTTTTCCAACACCGGTTTTGCCGTATAAGTTTGGCTAGAAGGGGCCTCATTCCAGCGCAGAATGCCTTTCTTGATGACGTAGCCGAAGCCGGCCATTAGCAGGGTCATGAAGATAATCATCTCCACGAAGCCGGCCGTGCCGAGCTGGCGAAAATTCACGGCCCAGGGGTACATGAAAATTACTTCCACGTCGAAGAGCACGAACAGGATGGCGGTGAGAAAATACTTCACCGAGATGGGCGTGCGGGCATTGCCTACGCTCTCGATGCCGCACTCAAAGGCCTCATCCTTAACGCGGCTCATGCGGCGCGGCCCCACGAGGTGCGAGACGGTCATGGCGAAGGCGACGAAGGCCACCGCGAGCCCAAACTGAATGAGAATGGGCAGGTAGTCGCTGGGCTGATAAGAAGTCATATAGGCAAGCAGCGTAAAAGTCAATAAGTTAGCCGCCGGGCACGGGGGCGCGGACAGGCAAAGGTACACCCAAGCCGGTTTGGGCGAAAATAAGCCCGCTCCCGTGGCGGCCTAGCGCGGGGTTTCGGGGGTGGGCGCGGTGTCAGGGGTGGCGCTGGGCTCGCCGGTGCTGGCCCCGTCGAGGTTGGCCCCCTGAAAGTAGTTTTCGGTGAAGATGCGGTAGCGGTCGAAGATGGAGCGCACCGAGCGCACCAGCACGTACTCGCCGCGCACGCCCTCGGGCACCACCACGCCCGAGGCGTAGCCGTTCCAGATGGCATTGTCGGAGTGCGTGTCGATGAGCGTGACCATGAGCGTGCCGTCGAGCAGCAGCATGCGCTTGGGCAGGTAGGTGTGGCGCTGGTCTTCGGGGGTTTCGTCGTCTTCAGCCTCGTTGCGCTTCACCCAGTAGGTGATGTCTTCCTGCTGAAAGCCGGGAAAGCGCATGTCGCCCTCAAACAGCTTGAAGCTGACCATGAGGTCGGGGTTTTTGCGCGAGTACTTGTAGCCCTGAATGCGCATGCGCTGGCGCACGGCGTCGCGCAGGGTTTCGCTAAGGCGAGTGCTGTCGGCGGTGAGGCCGGTGCCATTGAGGAAGCCGTAGGTGCGGTAGTGCCGGAAGCGGCCGCGGTAGCTATAGCTCGATTCGATGCGCGCCTCGCGCGAGGTGAGGCAGCCCGAAAGCAGCCCGAGGCTCAATAAACCGCCAAAAGCAAGCGTAGCGATAGGTTTCATAAGCAGCCAGTTCAGTAAAAAGAGGATGGGTTCCTCTAAGTTACGCAGACGGGTGCATAAGTGGTTTAAGGCTCAGCTTATAAGTGGAGCTGAGTGGCGTTGGCTATTGTGACAGGGGCGACTTTGGCCGTTATATTTGAGCACTATGGGACACGCTGAAGTACAACAGAGCCACTATACCGTCGAAGATTATTTTGCCTTAGAAGCGGCAAGCAATGTTCGCCATGAGTTTTTCGAGGGCGAAGTATTTGCTATGGCAGGTACTACCAGAGCGCATAATACTATCGCACTGAATATGGCGATGGCACTGCGGCAGGGTATAGGCGATAAAGAATGCTTTGTGCAGATAGAATCCGTGCGGCTAGCTGTGGAAGAAAATCGCCACTACACTTACCCCGACGTGCTAGTAAGCTGCGACCCACACGACCAGCGCGAAAACCAGCAGGTGTACAGCCCAATACTTATTGTGGAAGTATTATCACCGTCTACTTCAGCCTACGATAGGGGATTGAAGTTTAAGCAATACCAAAAGCTCCCGTCGCTTCACCATTATTTGATGATAGCGCAAAACACTTGGCGCGTGGAATGGTATCGCCGCAATGAAGCCAACCAGTGGGTAATAAATATACTCACTGACCCAGAAGAACTATTGCTAATTGCCGAATTGAACTTGCGGATGACAGTGACCCAGGTATATGAAAAAAGCGGCGTAGCACTACTTCGCGTTGCTTCATCGCCAGATGCTACGTTGCAGGATGAATAGGCTGTCATTTAGCTCGAATCGCAGAGCAATCCCAATCGAGTATAATCTAGGGGGCTACTAGTGAGAGTTTTGCTTCCTGCAATCTGCAGTTTTTTCTATAACCTCAAACTCTAAATTCTCTAGGACTAAGTTTGTATTTATTCCGCCATAAAACTCATTGGCTGCTAGTTCTCTGCCCGTAGCGAATTTTGTTGCTACAGACAGAACAACCTTTGGTGGATACCTTTTTCCGTTGTAACATAAATCATATTTAGTTGATTGTCTACGCTTGTCGAAGCCTTTCTCATCGATGTCAGCTAGAGCAGCTAATACGTTTTCTTTGCTGATTTCTGTGTTTTTCATAGTTAAATTTTAAGTTTAGTTTGCAGAAAGTTCATAGGCTACTACGCTATGAATTATTACAATGGGCCATCATACCTTATCTGGGGATAAGACTACTGCAATTTAAGCTGCTGAATTAAATTCTACAATTATCCCCCTACCGATACCCCGCCGCCTGCAACTGAAACAACTCCGCATACCGCCCGCCCTTGGCCAACAGCTCCTCGTGCGAGCCGATTTCCTGCACGCGGCCGTTTTCGACCACTAAAATGCGGTCGGCCATGCGGACGGTGCTGAAGCGGTGGGAGATGAGCACGGCGGTTTTGCCCTGGGTCAGCTCCTTGAAGCGTTCGAAGACCTCGTACTCGGCGCGGGCGTCGAGGGCGGCGGTGGGCTCGTCGAGTATCAGCAGCTGGGCCTCGCGCATGTAGGCGCGGCCAAGGGCGATTTTTTGCCACTCGCCGCCGCTCAGGTCCACGCCGCCGTTGAAGCGGCGGCCTATCATCTGGTCGTAGCCTTGGGGCAGCTTGGCAATCACGGTGTCGGCGAGGCTCTGGTGGGCGGCCTGCTCGATGCGGGGCTGGTTTTGGCGCTCCGAAATGCGGCCCACGGCCAGGTTTTGGCCGGCGGGCAGCTGAAAGCGCACGAAATCCTGGAAGATGACGCCGATTTCCTGGCGCAGCTCGGCGGGGTCGTACTCGCGCAGGTCGTGGCCATCGAGCAGGATGCGGCCCTCGCTGGGGTCGTAGAGGCGGGCCAGCAGCTTGACGAGCGTGGTTTTGCCCGCGCCGTTTTCGCCCACTAGGGCCAGCTTTTCGCCCGCGTGCAGCTCGAAGCTGAGGTGGCGCAAGGCCCACTTTTCGGCGTTTTTGTACTTGAAGCCCACGTCCTCAAACGCGAAGCCCTGCCGGATGGGGCGCGGAAACGGCCGCACCGCCTGCCCCAGGGCCGGCCGCACGATGCGCGGCTGAATCTGGAAAAATTCGAAGAAATCCTGCAAGTACAGCGCCCCGTCGGCCACCTGGCTAAAGCGGCTCAAAATGCCCTCCAGCAGCCCGCGCAGCCGCGCAAACGAGCCCGCCAAAAACGTGAGCTGGCCGATGCTGATGCTGCCATGCACCGCCCGCATGATGATGTAGAGGTACGCCCCGTAGTAGCCCGCCGCGCCCACGGCCGCGAACACCGTGCCCCAGCCGGCGCGGCGCAGCGCTAGGGCTTTGTTCTGGCGATAAAACTGGTCGGAGAGCGTCTCGAAGCGGTTTATCAGAAAATCGGAGAGGCCAAAAATCTTCACTTCCTTGGCCGTTTCGTCGCTGGCACCGGTTTGGCGCAGGTAGTCGAGCTCGCGGCGCTCGGGCGTCCAGGAGTGCGAGAGCGAGTAGCTGCGCTCGTTGAAGTGGCTTTCGCCCAGGAAGGCGGGCACCACGGCCAGCAGCAGCAGCCCCAGCAGCCACGGCTGAAACGCCACCAGCCCGGCCGCCAGCAGCAGCAGCGTCACGGCATCCTGGCCCTGGGCCAGCACCTGGCTCATCAGCACCGAGCGCGAAAGGGTCTGGCGGCGGGCGCGCTCCAGCTTGTCGTAGAAAGTGCTGTCCTCAAACTGGTCGAGGTCGAGCTCGGCGGCGTGGCGCATGAGGCGCACCGAGCTCGCATTGGCAAAGAGGTCGCCGAGCAGCGAATCGAGCAGCGCCACACCCCGGCCCAGCGCGTCAGATAGTAGCACCAGGCCAAACTCCAGCGCCACCAGTCCCGACACCGGCCATAGCCAGGCGGGCCGGTAGTCGGCTTTATTAAGCGTCACTACCCCGTCGATAATCTGCTGGCCCACATAGAGCATGGCCAGCGGCAGGGCCGCCCGCAGCAGGCGCAAAGCCACGTTGCCGAGCGTGAGGGTGGGCGAGGTTTGCCAAATCAGCTTGAGAAAGGCTGGCAGGTGGCGCAGAGCGGCGGCCCGCTCGCGCACGCTCACGGCGGGGGCGGGCGGGCCGTGCTTGTGCTTGGGGTTTTTGGCGGAAATTTTACTTAGTAAATCTGCGAGGAAAGGCATAGGTAAACGGTACGGCAGATTTGGGGCCGGGGTGGGGGAGTGGCCGTTTTGGCAGGTGCGCTAGGTAGCGGTTGGTTGCGCCCGTCCGTCATGCTGAGCGGAGCGCAGCGCAGCCGAAGCATCTCTACCGCTTCTCTGTTGGGCGTCACTAATTAGTACCGAGGTAGAGATGCTTCGGCTGC
>NZ_DASTEP010000250.1:0-17863 GCF_035709525.1 Hymenobacter sp.
AATGGACGTCAGCTTACGTCAAAAAGGCGTCAGGCTCCCCCTCTTTTTTGGAGAGGGGGCCGGGGGGTGAGGTGCCCCGCGTTAGGCCTACTTCTTATACATCGTGTCGTGCCCCTCGTAGCTGAGCTGCCCAAACGACGCCGTATTCGTCGTAGCCTGCCCCATCGAGGTGGCGTACATCCCAAACACGCAGCCGATGAAGCCGCCCGCCACCTGCGTACTCAGAAATTTGGCATTGACTTTTTCCTTCAGTGGCTTCCATCTCTTGGCCTTCTCGGCGAAGTAAAAGCTATAGGTGTCGTTGTCGGCGCTGATGCGCAGGCCGACTTTACCCGTGGCCGATTGCAGCATTTCCTGGGCCAGTAGCTCGGGCACTTTCTCGTCGGCGGTGCTTTTGAAAAGCTGAATGACGGGCTTGCCTGCGGCCACCGACTGGCAGAGGAAGTAGTAGTGCTTTTCGTCCTGGAAAATCGTGAGGCCGGCCTTCTCATTGTCGGCTTTGGTGGCGAAACTTAGCTCGGTTTCGGTGCTGCACTTGAGGTGCTGCTGCCGCTTGCCGATAAAGGACGGGTTGCCCGTGCCGCCGCAGGTTTCGGGCTTGAGCTTCAGCGTGAGGCCCTTGGCTTTGCTGAACGCGTAGCTCGTGGTGTCGCGGGTGCGCAGGAAGAGCAGCGCCGGGTCCAGCGCTTTGTCAAACCGCAGGGTGTAGGCAAAATTGCCGCTCTGCGGCAGCGCGCCGGGCTGCTTCACCTCTCGGTAATTGGCGGTGTAGGCGTACTTTACTTCTTTGCTGTCGGGGTTGATGATGGGCCAGTCGTCTTTCCAGGTCACGGGCGCGATAAACGTCTCGCGGCCAGTGTTGTAGAAGTTGCCCTCGTAGGGCCGCACGGCCAGGAAAATGGCGTAGGTCTTGCCATCAGGCCCCTGCACAAACTGCGCGTGCCCCGCCGACGTGATGGGGTCGGGGCGGCCGGGCGGCAGGTCGCGCTGCGTCAAAATCGGGTTTTGCTCATAGGGCACAAATGGGCCGAGCGCCGACTTGCTGCGAAACACCACCTCCGAGTGGTTGACCGACGTGCCGCCCTCGGCCGCGTAGAGGTAGTACCAGTCGCCGCGCTTCATAATGTGTGGGCCCTCAATCCAAACCGGCTTTTTGCTGAGGTCCACGCCGCCGTTGACCAGCATTTTGGCCTCACCCACGGTTTGCAGTGTCTGCGGGTTCAACTCGATTTGCTTGATGGAGCGGTGGCCCGAGTACAGCGGCTTGTTGTCGGGCGGGTCGCTGTTGTAGATGACGTAGGCCTTATTGGTGGCGTCGTCGAAAAACAGCGAGGGGTCGATGCCCCGCACCTCGGGCAAAAACGTGGGGTCGCTCCACGGCCCACCGGCGTTTTTGGCCGTCATCACGAAGTTGCCCTTGTGGTCGATGAGCGTGCAAGTGAGGTAAAACGTGCCGTTGTGGTAGTCGATGGCCGGCGCAAACAAGCCCCGCGTCATGCGGTCGCCCATAAAATCCATCTGCGAAGGCCGGCTGATGACGTTGCCCACCTGCTTCCAGTTTTTCAAATCCTGGCTGTGGAAAACGGGCACGCCCGGAAAATACGCAAACGTGGAATTGACCAGGTAGTAGTCGGGGCCGACCTTCACAATGCTCGGGTCGGGGTAAAAACCGGACAGAATGGGGTTGACTAGCGTGGTGGTCTGCGCCAGGGCCGCCGGGCAGCGGCTCAACAAGAGGGCAGAGCTGAGTAGAAGAAGTTTAGCGCGCATGAAAGCGGATTTGGAAGCGGAAAAGAGTGGGGTAACACCTCAGAGCCCGCTAAAGTAGAGCAGCCACCCGAGCGCAACACCTATCGATAGGTATGCGCCTGGGTGGCTGCTTTGGTAGCCGTCGAAGCTATTTCCGCACGCTACGGTGCGTTACTCTTTCAGCAGCTTGTCCACGGTGCGGTTGAAGCCCGCGATTTCCTCCTCGTAATACTTGCCCGTGCCCGGCCCCGCAAAGCCGGTATGGATGCTGCGCACCGCGCCTTTTTTATCCAGGAAAATGGTGGTGGGGAAGGCCAGAAACTTGGCCAGCTGCGGCAGCGAACGGGCCACCGAGTCCTTATTAGCCACGCCCGCCACGGCCAGGTCGTAGCCGATGTCGAAGCGCTCCTTGAGCTTGCGCAGGCGCGGGGCGGCCTTATCATACTCGGAACTGCGCTCGTAGCCCAGGCCGATGACCTCGACGCCGCGCGCCTTGTTTTTGGCGTACCACGGGGCCAGGAAGGCGGTTTCGTCCATGCAGTTGGGGCACCACGAGCCCAGCACTTGCAGCACCACTACCTTGCCCCGGTACTTGGCATCGGTGGGGGAGATGCTGCCGCCCTCCGCCACGCTCGGAAACTTGAAATTCAGCCGCGACTCGCCCTTTTTGAGGTAGGTGAGCGTGTCGGCATCGGGCAGCTTGGCCTTGGGGTCGAGGGTAGCCGTCCAGATTTCGTGGCCGGACTTGCCGGCGTAGAAGTCGCCTTTTAATGTTCCGAGCGTGTAAGAATTGTGTAGGCGACCTTCAGGAGCTTGCCCCACGAAAAGAAATGCGTGGCTACCATCAAAGGTGCTCAACTTTATTCGGCCGTTTTCTCTGTAGCCTGATAAGTAGCGATAGTCACCAGTTGTAGTGAGGAAAGTGCCCCTTATCTCGCCTTTATCTAGCTCCTTTAGAATCCCAACAGCTGGGTAGCTAGCTTTTTGTTCTTCTGTAAAAGTAGCTTTCCAAGTGCCATCAAATGCTGTAGAAGGTTGCTCTTCGTCATAACGAGGCAGTAATAACTCTCCCTTCTCGGCCACCAGCGGCACCCGGTACGGCGTCTTGGCGTCGTATTTGACCCATACACCTTTTAACTTACTCTTGTGTACAGTTGACTGAGCAGGTGCAGCGCCTACAGCACTATCAGGCACAGCAATATCCCTTGTAGTATCGGCGCGTACCACCAGCGCCGCATCGAAGACGTGCAGCTTGATGGTGGCCGAGTCGCCGGCCGCCGAAATCTCGTCGCAGCGCAGGCGCTCCTCGCCGTTCAGGCCCTTGTTGATGAGGTAGACCACGGGCTTGCCGCCCTCGGTTTTGACCTCGAACAAAAAAGGCAACTGCTGGCCCTGAATGGCCAGCTCGCCGCGCCACGGGCCGGGCGTGAGCAGCGCGGCGGCCGAGGTGCCGGCTGCGTCGGTGGTGGTAGAGGAAGGAGTGGAATTGCAGCCGGCCAGTAAGCCGGCACCCAACAGCATAAGCGGAAAAGCTTTCATAAAAGGCAAGATAGAAGGCCTGAAACCAGCAAGGCAGCACCTTAGTTATAAGAATGGCCGTTAGTGGCCCAGTACTTGCGAACGCGCGGCCGTAAAACAGGCTAGCCTGGCCGGCGGGTTTTATTTGGACAGCTTCTAAGTATAGGCTTAAATTACCAAATTCCTAGCAATTGCTTACCCGCCGAGTTACTTTTGCGCCTAAGCTAAAAACCCACTCCCATTCCCTATGGCGTTTGACCTTGATATGATTCGGGCCGTGTACGCGGGCCTCGGCTCGCGCATCGAAGCCGCCCGCGCGGCCGTTGGCCGCCCGCTCACGCTCACCGAAAAAATCCTTTACGCGCACCTCTACGGCGACCAAAGCGGCAAGTCGTTTCAGCGCGGCGTAAGCTACGTGGATTTTGCCCCCGACCGGGTGGCCATGCAGGACGCCACCGCCCAAATGGCCCTCCTGCAATTTATGCAGGCCGGCAAAGACAAAACCGCCGTGCCCTCGACCGTGCACTGCGACCACCTCATTCAGGCCAAGGACGGCGCCACCGAAGACCTCGCCATTGCCAACGACGAGAATAAGGAAGTATATGATTTCCTGGCCTCGGTATCCAACAAATACGGCATCGGCTTCTGGAAGCCCGGCGCGGGCATCATCCACCAGGTAGTGCTCGAAAACTACGCCTTCCCCGGCGGCATGATGATTGGCACCGACTCGCACACCCCCAACGCGGGCGGCCTGGGCATGATTGCCATCGGTGTAGGTGGTGCCGACGCTGTGGACGTAATGGCCGGCATGCCCTGGGAGCTGAAATTCCCGAAGGTGATTGGCGTGAAGCTGACCGGCAAAATGAGCGGCTGGACGTCGGCCAAAGACGTAATCCTGAAAGTAGCCGGCATCCTGACCGTGAAAGGCGGCACCGGCGCCATCGTCGAGTACTTCGGCGAAGGCGCGGAAAGCCTCTCGGCCACCGGCAAAGGCACCATCTGCAACATGGGCGCGGAAATCGGGGCGACGACCTCGGTATTTGCCTACGATGAGAAAATGGGCGACTACCTGCGCGGCACCGGCCGCGCCGACATCGCCGACGCTGCCCGCGAGCAAGCCGCGCACCTGCGCGCCGACGACGAGGTGTACGCCAACCCCGCCGATTTCTACGACCAGCTCATCGAAATCGACCTTAACACGCTGGAGCCCTACGTGAACGGCCCGTTCACGCCGGACGCCGCGTGGCCGATTTCGCAGTTTGCCGCCGCCGTAAAAGAGCACGGCTGGCCCGAGAAGCTGGAGGTAGGCCTGATTGGCTCGTGCACCAACTCCTCTTACGAAGACATCACCCGTGCCGCCAGCGTGGCCAAGCAAGCCGTAGACAAGGGCCTGCACGTAGCCGCCGAGTTCACCATCACGCCCGGCTCGGAGCTGGTGCGCTACACGGTGGCCCGCGACGGCCTCCTCGACACCTTCGCCGAAATGGGCGGCGTCGTGCTGGCCAATGCCTGCGGCCCGTGCATCGGCCAGTGGGCCCGCCACACCGACGACCCCAAGCGTAAGAACTCGATTATCACGAGCTTCAACCGCAACTTCGCCAAGCGCAACGACGGCAACCCCAACACCCACGCCTTCGTGGCCTCGCCCGAAATCGTGACCGCCTTCGCCATCGCCGGCGACCTGACCTTCAACCCGCTCACCGACACGCTGCCCGGCAACGGCGGCAACGTGATGCTCGACGAGCCCCAGGGCGTAGAGATGCCGCCTCGCGGCTTCGACGTCGAAGACGCTGGCTTCCAGGCGCCCGCTGCCGATGGCTCGGGCGTGCAAGTGCTCGTGTCGCCCACTTCGGACCGCCTCGAACTGCTGGAGCCCTTCAAGGCCTGGGAAGGCACCGACCTGCTCGGCCTGCGCCTGCTCATCAAGGCCCAGGGCAAGTGCACCACCGACCACATCTCGATGGCCGGCCCCTGGCTGCGCTTCCGCGGCCATCTGGACAACATCTCCAACAACATGCTCATCGGGGCGACCAACGCCTTCAACGGCGAAACGAACTCGGTGAAAGACCACGGCACCCAGGGCGAGCCCTATGTGCCAGTGCCCCAGGCCGCGCGCGTGCTCAAGAGCCTCGGTATCGGCAGCATCGTGGTGGGCGATGAAAACTACGGCGAAGGCAGCTCGCGCGAGCACGCCGCCATGGAGCCCCGCCACCTCGGCGTGCGCGCCGTGCTGGTGAAGTCGTTTGCCCGCATCCACGAAACCAACCTCAAGAAGCAGGGCATGCTGGGCCTCACCTTCGCCAACAAGGCCGACTACGACCTGATTGAAGAAGACGACCAAATCGACATCCTCGGCCTCACGAGCTTCGCACCCGGCCAGCCGCTGCAAGTGCGCCTGCGTCACGCCGACGGCGACACCGACCTCATCACGGTAAACCACACCTACAACGAAGGCCAAATCGCCTGGTTCAAAGCCGGCTCGGCTCTGAACCTCATTAAGTTGCAGGAAAGCGGCGTAGCGTAGTCAGCATCACGCTCGCAACGTAAGTTTACGGCCGCCTCGGGAAACCGGGGCGGCCGTTTTCGTGCGTGTGCAAAATCCAAGAACGTGGTATCTACTCTAAAACCACCAAACGGGCTGCGTATGAGAAAAACCTACGGAATACTTTGTTTGCTACTGCTATGGATAATAACAACCGGGCACGCGCAAAGAGTGGTGCGGGGCGTAGTGCAGGTTGCCTCAAATAAGACAGCGCTGCCCGGCGTAGTGGTATTGGTTAAGGGCACTAGAACGGGAGCCTCTACCGACATGCAGGGAAGCTTTCAACTGGCCAGTTTGCGCGACACCATTACGCTAGTGTTTTCGTCGGTTGGGTTTGAAAGGCTGGAAAAAAAGATTATTCTTACGCAGGATACGACAACACTACTTCCTATTCGCCTGAAAGAGGAGTGTAGTATAGATTTCTTCTATCATAAACACGTAGAGCTTTCGCTACTGAGCGGTGTGCGCTACACCCCGTTGGGTGGTAGAATACAGGCTCTCTACCCATATCTTATTAAGACTCGGCATGGCCAAGGGCACTTACGAGCAGAGTTTAGCTATCAATTTGGAACTGATAATTATCAACATAATGGGACGCTGGCACTTGGTAATGCCTTTATAAACTGCGATAATAATGTGGATATAACCACGAGCTATCAGAGCGTGCGGTTGGCTGCGCAAAAGTTTTCTTACACTCGCTACACCATTGGCGCAACTTACACCGGCAAGCTAGTGGGTCGAGAGATACCAGTCTACTTAGCTATTGGCAATCTTAGCTATTCAGCAGAGGAAGTTTCAGCAACTAAAATCGGCGTGGAAGCAGGATTTAATTATCCCTTCTTTATTTACCTCAATAGCTCATGTGCCCGTAGCATGCAACTTGCAGCAATTGGTCGAATAGCTTATTGGCAAGACTACTGGCAGTTTCGAAGCGGCTTGGAAGCACAAATTAAACGATTTTCTGCTGGGGTGGATTTCAATAAATTAGGCCAGTACGCAGAAATAAACACTAGGGTAGGCTTCAAAATAGAGCGTCGTTATCATGCGAAGAAACTTGATTAGGAATCGTTTTTTGGAACAAGTAATTAGAGTTATTGAAGTTGTTTTAGGAAGTCAATTGAACCAGCTGTAACCCTTATGTTGCGCTGGAAAGACATTCTCTACTACGCCAAATACAGCAACCCCGAGCCGCCCCGCCGCGTCGAAAAAACCGATGCCGAATGGCAGGCGCGGCTGACCCCGGCGCAGTACGTGGTGCTACGGCAGCAGGGCACCGAGCCACCGTATCGCAATGCGTATTGCCGCAGCTATGAGCCAGGCGTGTATGCCTGCGCGGGCTGCGGCAGCGTCTTGTTTGATGCGGGCACGAAGTACCACGCCATGTCGGGCTGGCCCAGCTTTACGCAGCCGGTGGCCAAAAACGCTATTCGCTACGCCTTTGACGACAGCCACCACATGCAACGCATCGAGGCCGTTTGCAACGTGTGCAGCGGGCACCTGGGGCACGTTTTTGCCGACGGGCCCGAGCCCGGCGGCCTGCGCTACTGCATGAATTCGGCGAGTTTGGTGCGGCTGGCGGCCGGATAGTCTACAGCGGCGCTATGTTTGCCGGCCATGAGCAAGATTCTTCGCAAAACCCTGAAAATTATCGGCTACACGCTGGGCGGCATTGTGGCCGTGCTGCTGCTGTACGTGGCCGCCGCCTTTGGCCTGGCCCTGATACCGGTAGCCGCCGAGCCGGTGCCGCCGGGCGGGCCGCGCATCCCGGTGTACCTCTACACGCCCAACGGGGTACACACCGACCTGGTGCTGCCCGTGCGCACCGCCCAAGTAGATTGGAGCCGCCAGATAAAATACGCCCACACCACCAGCCGCGACAGCGCGGGCTACGACTACCTGGCCTTTGGCTGGGGCGACAAAGGCTTTTTCTACATCCCCGGCTGGGGCGACCTCACCTTTCCCATTGCCTTCAAGGCCGCGTTTCACCTGGGCACGTCGGCCATGCACACCACGTTTTACAAGCAAAGCGAGCTACTACCCAGCACTACCTGCGTGCGCCTCGACCTCACGCCCGACCAATACGCCCGGCTGGTGGCCTACGTGCAGGGTAGCTTTCGGCCTGATGCGGCGGGCCGCGTGCAGTACCTGCCGGGCCACACCTACGCCGGCCACGATGCCTTTTACGAAGGCCAGTGGGCCTACAGCTTCTGGCATACCTGCAATACGTGGGCCAATAATGGTCTGAAAGCCAGCGGCCAGCGTGCCGCACTCTGGACGCCCATTTCGGGCGGGCTCTTTCGGCACTACGGGGCCAACAAGTAGATGCTATGCATAGTCGGGGCGGGCTGCCGGGCTATATTTACGGCACTGTACTAAAGCCAGAATTTACTAGCTCGCATGGATTTAAAGGAACTCGAAGCTGGCGTGGACCCGCACGTGCATTGGTATTACCAAAGCAAAAAGCTGCCGCTGCTGAACTACGCCAAGAAAGCGCTGGCCGGCGGCCAGCCACTGACCATCGTGGATATTGGGTCAGGGTCGGGTTTCTTCGCCATCGAGCTCGAAAAGCTGTATGGCAACGCCATCCGCAAAGTCTACCTCGTGGATACCGGCTACTCGCAGGAAGAAATGAGCCTGACGCAGGGACAGAAAATTGAGAAAGTCCACCGTATTCCAAGCACCATCGAGAACGGACTGGTGGTAATGATGGACGTGCTCGAGCACATCGAAGACGACCTGGCCATGCTGCAAAGCGTGAAGGCAGCTTGCGTGGGCGACAACAACTACTTCTTTATCACGGTGCCGGCGTTTCAGTCGCTCTGGAGTGGGCACGACGTGTACCTAGGCCACTACCGCCGCTACAAAATTCCGATGCTGCGCGAGGTGCTGCAAAAAGCAGGCTTCCGCAAAATCAGCAACTACTACCTCTATGGCGGCCTGTTTCCGATGGTATGGACCGTGCGCCAGCTTGATAACTTGAAGGGCAAAGACGCGGCCTCTAACATGCGGCCGTTCAGCCCGGTAGTGAATAATATCTTGTTGGGGCTAACATCGGTAGAGATGAAAATTGCGTCGGCCAATAAGCTCTTTGGTGTGACGTGCGTGGGCGAAGGCAAGATTTAACGGTTGCGCGGACTTTGTAGTCCGCGTGCGTTAGCAGGCAACCAGCCGGCCGCGGACTACAAAGTCCGCGCAACTGGCAACCCTGAGCCCATTTCCGAGTTACCAAAGCGGGCCTAGGTCCGCTTTTCTTGTTTCAAAACCCACCCTTCATGCAACACCGCACCCTCGGCAAAACCGGCTTCTCCATTTCTGAAATCAGCCTCGGCACCTGGCAGGTGGGCGGCAAGTGGGGCGAGCCCTTCAGCCACGACAACGCCGACCGCATCCTAAACGCCGCCGTAGACGCGGGCATCAACTTCATCGACACCGCCGACGTGTACGGCGACGGCGAAAGCGAAAAAGCCGTGGGCCGCCTTGTGCGCAGCCGCGCCGGCGAGCGCATTTACGTGGCTACCAAGTGCGGCCGCCGCCTTCAGCCCCACACCGCCGAGGCCTACCAGCCCGCCGCCCTGCGCGGCTTTGTAGAGGACAGCCTGCGCAACATGAGCCTCGACACCCTCGACCTCGTGCAGCTGCACTGCCCGCCCACCGACGTGTACTACCGCCCCGAGATTTTTGAGGTATTTGACCGCCTCAAGGAAGAAGGCAAAATCCAGAACCTAGGCGTGAGCGTGGAAAAGGTAGAGGAAGGTCTGAAAGCCATCGAGTACCCCAACGTGACGACGCTGCAAGTGATTTTCAACATGTTCCGCCAGCGTCCGGCCGAGCTGCTGTTCAAAGAAGCCCAGCGCCGCGACGTGGGCGTAATCGTGCGGGTGCCGCTGGCCAGCGGCCTGCTCACGGGCAAGTTTTCGCAGCAAACCACCTTTGACAAAGACGACCACCGCAACTTCAACCGCAACGGCGAGGCCTTCGACAAAGGCGAAACCTTCGCGGGCGTAGACTACAACACCGGCCTAGCAGCAGTGGAAGAGTTGAAGAAAATCTTCCCCGACCAGCCTAACCTAGCCCCGGTGGCGCTACGCTGGATTTTGATGTTCCCCGAGGTTAGCTGCATCATCCCCGGCGCGTCGAAGCCGGAGCAGTTGCTGTCAAACCTGAAAACGGAAGAAATCCCGGCCTTGACGCCTGAGCAACTGGCCGCCGTGCGCGGCGTTTATGACCAGATGATTCGGCCGCAGGTGCACCAGATTTGGTAGAATAATGGGGATGGCGCGGGGCTGTGCCCCGTGCCGACTATTTGCCGGCCTCTGGCCGGCGACGTAAGCCAACGTTGTTAAGTGCCAAAGTTTAGCAACGTTGGCCAGCGTGCGGGCCAGAGGCCCGCGAATAGTCGGCACGGGGCACAGCCCCGCGCCATCTGCAATAACGGACGCTAGCCTACTTCGGCAGCTTAATCCGGTACAGCCGGAACGGGTAATCGACCTTGCTTTCCCCACCGTTCCACTTTGGGGCGCGGTTTATTTGCGTGGCGGTCAGATACAAATAGCCGTCATAGCCTAGGGCGAAAGTGTCGGGCCAGCTCAGGCGCGGGTCGTGCACCAGGGTTTCGAGGCGGCCGGCGGGCGTGACGCGGCGGATGGTATAGTTGGGCGAATCGGAGAGGTAGATGTTGCCGGCCTCATCGGATAGCATACCGTGGCTAACGCCGGTTTCGCCCACGGTTTCGACATGGCTGGCTAGGTCGGCGCTACCTAGGGCGGGGTTGGCGAGGTACTCGGTGGCGATGCGGTAGAGCTTGGTTTGGTTGATGGCGCGGTAGTAGAAGTACTTGCCATCGGGCGGCAGCGCAATGCCGTTGACGTTGCTGCTGAAGGGCTTGCCTGACTTGTCTTTCACTTCCTTGCCATCGAGGCGCAGCACGAAGCCTGGCTCGGTGGCGGTCGATTTGTGGCCTTGCAGCACGATGCGGCTTTTGCCGGTTTTCAAATCGAGCACCACGATGCCGGCCAGCACGGGGTCGGAAATGTAGGCCAGCTGGCGGCGCGTGTCGATGCGGACGTCGTTGAGGCCGGTGCGCTCGCGGGGCAAATCCTCGAAGCGGTAAATTCGCTCAACTTTGTTTGTTCCTAGGTTGATTTTTAGCAGCTTGATACCGGCAATGACGGGCGCCTGGTCGTCGGGGTTCGAGGGGTCGAGCACCCAGAGGTTGTCGTCGGCATCGACCACGGCGGCCTGCACGTTCACGAAGCGGGTGGCGGCCTGGGTCGAGTCCCACTGGTTCCAGAGGGCGTTGGGGTAGGGGCGGCGCTGGCCGTTCACGATTTCAGCCAGGCCGTAGTCGTACTCGTAGTTCTTGTCGTTCTTCTTTTTGGGGAACGTCATGAAAATGCGCCCCTTGTGCGAAATGCCCACGCCGATGGGCTGGTGGCGGCCGGTCTGGGCTACTTCTTCGAGCGGGATTTTTAGGTCTTGGGCGGCGGCGGGCAGTGTAAAAAGCAGGCCGGCGAGGAGCAGGGGAGCGCGCATAGGAAGATTTTTGCACCGCGGCAGGCGCGGCAGAGGGCGCGGAAGAGCGCGGAAGCTGTTCCTACGAAGCCGGCGGGCCAGGGTTAAGCGGGGCAGCGGTTTCGCAACCTTCGGGTACGAAGCCGGGTAAGCAGCAGAGTCTCACGGGGGCGCGGCCTCCTTTTGCTGTACTTAGGTTATGCGTTTCTCTTCCATTGTAGCTAGTTTGGCCCTAGGGGTAGCGGCCGTTTCTGCCCAGGCGCAAGCGCCGCAGTACCTCACTACCGGCCGCGTGGTGCGCCAAAGCCCGGCGCTCGACCAAGTGCTGGCGCCCGGCGCGGCGCTCGAAATTATTTCCTCGGGCCACACGCACGTCGAAGGGCCGCTGTGGGTGCCCGATAGCAGCATGCTGCTGTTTTCGGATACCAAAACCCAGACTATTTACCGCTGGCAGGCGCAGGGCGGCCGCTCTAAGTTCTTGGAGCACACTGGCTACACTGGCCGCCTACCTTATAGCGACGAGCCCTCCAGTAATGGCCTGACCCTGGACGGCCGCGGCAACCTACTACTCGCCGAGCACGGCGACCGCCGCATCGCCAGCCTACCCCTAGGCCAGAAAAGCGGCAAGCGCACCCTCACCGACAACTACCAGGGCAAGCGCTACAACAGCCCCAACGATGTAGTGGCCGCTCCCGATGGCGCCATCTATTTCACCGACCCACCCTTCGGCTTGCTCAGCAAAAAAAGTCCCGAACCCACCCGCGAACTAGCTTTCACGGGCGTGTTTCGCCGCGCCCCCGACGGCCAGGTAACCGCCGAAATAACCGACGTGGCCCGCGCCAACGGCCTCGCCTTCAGCCCCGATGGCCGCACGCTCTACGTGTCTAATGCCGACTCGCTGCGGCCCGTTATCCTAGCCTATGAGGTAGGAAAAAACGGCAAGCTGGGCAAGAGCCGCACCTTTTTTGACATGGCCAGCCTGCCCAAAACGCGCTTCAAAGAAGTGCCCGACGGCCTGAAGGTAGACCAGGCTGGCAACGTATACGCGGCCGGCGTGGGCGGCTTACTCATCCTCTCGTCCCAGGGGCAGCACCTAGGCACCATCGACCCCGGCGAGGTAGTGGCCAACTGCGCCTGGGGCGACGATGGCCACTCCTTATACCTGATGGCCACCACCTTCGTGTGCCGCATCAAGACGCTGGCGCAGGGCGTGCCGGGCCGGTAAAGCGCTGACTAATAACGTCCGTCATGCTGAGCGCAGCGAAGCATCTCTATCGCACCGGTGCAGGTGCCAAAAGTTAGTTGACCAATAGAGATGCTTCGACTACGCTCAGCATGACTAACGATTTTACAACGTTGCTACTTGGTCCTCGCGAGTTTCACGCGGCTTCTGCACGAGGTAGTAGTACAGCAGAATAAATAGCCCGATACTAAACGGAATAATCGCCAGATGCTTGCCATCGGTGATAGTGCCGATGGGCACCGTGTCGAAGCCAAAAAACTCGCTCATCATCCAGTACGAGTTGGCCGAAATCCAGAACACAATGGCCAGGTTGTGCGCCAGCTCGGCTTTGATGCTACGCGTGCGCCAAGTGATGAGCAGGGCAATGCTAAGGGTCGGAAAAACCATGAGGATACCTAAGGTTTTCCAAATCATGCACCAGCTGATGTCCTTGATGAGCCAGAATAGGATGTGCAGGTTTTCCATCTTCCGGTAGGAGGCCGGGATGGCGTATACTTCTTCGGTTTCGGCGGGTGATTCCATTTGAGCTAAGAACGGCGGCGCAGTGGCTACGCCGCCATTCTTCTATAAAAGCAGTTTTAAGCGCGGGCCGCCGTGGGGCGACGCAGCAGGTATACCACTACCAGCAGCACCAGCAGACCCAGGGCCGGAAAGCCATTGGGGAGCAGGCCGCCCGGAATTTTGGTGGCGTGCACGTAGGCCGCGCCAATCATAATGAGCATGAGCCCTAAGGCCGCCAGACGCGTGAAGCGCGGCACCAATAGCCCGATGCCGCCCAATACCTCGGCTCCCGCAATGAAATAGGCAAACCAGCTCGGGAAGCCCATGCCGCCAAAGCCTTTCACCGTGTCGGCGAGATGCAGCAGCTTATTACCGCCCGACGCGATAAAAGCAACGGCCAGCAGAATTTGTAGAATCCAGGCGATGATATTGCGGGTAGAGGACATGGGGAGAGAATGAGGTGAGCAGGCGCAAGGTAAGGCGCGCCCGTTGCCTTTAGCAAGCGCAGCGCCGGAGGCGCTACCTAGGGCCAACTAGTTGACGTATATGGCTACCAAGTCTTACCCCACGGCCACTTCTTTGCGCTCGCCAATCTGCTGGCGCCACATGGCGTAGTACAGGCCTTTTTGGGTCAGCAATTCCTCGTGGCGTCCCTGTTCGGCCACCTGTCCGCGCTCTAGCACAAAGATGCGGTCGGCGTGCAGGATGGTGCTGAGGCGGTGCGCAATGAGCACCGTAATGTGCTGGCGCGAGCCCGACAACTCGCGCACCGTGCGGCCGATTTCCTCTTCCGTAAGCGAGTCGAGGGCCGAGGTAGCCTCGTCGAAAACCAGCAGGGTAGGGTGGCGCAGTAGGGCGCGGGCGATGCTGAGGCGCTGCTTTTCGCCGCCACTCACCTTCACGCCGCCCTCGCCGAGCACCGTGTCGAGGCCCTGCGGGGCGCGCGCCAGCAGCGAATCGGCCGCTGCTTGGTGCAGGGCGGCGAGGCACTCGGCATCGGTGGCGTGCGGGGCCACGAAGCGTAGGTTTTCGCGGATGGTGCCGGCAAACAGTTGCGTGTCCTGTGTCACGAAGCCGATTTGCTCGCGCAGCTGGTCGAGGTCCACCTCGGTGCTTGGGATGTTGTTGTAGCGAATCTGGCCGCTTTGGGCGGGGTAGAGACCCACGAGCAGCTTCACGAGCGTGGTTTTGCCCGAGCCGCTGGGTCCGACGAACGCGATAGTCTCGCCGAGCTTGGCCCCGAACGAGATGCCGGCCAGCGCCGGCGCGGCGGCCGTGAGGTGCTTGAACACCACGTGGTCGAAGGCCAGCGTTTCGATTTTGGCAATAGGCTGCGGGTGGGTGGGTTTCACATCGCGGGGCGTGTCGAGAATCTGCTGGAAATTGCCCAGCGAGGCCTCGGCTTCGCGATAGGCGCCAATGATGGTGCCCAGCTCTTGCAGCGGCCCGAAGATGGAAAACGAATAAATAAAGAACGAGAAGAATTGCCCGAGGCTGATGTGCCGCTGCACCAGCAAATACAAGAGCAGCAAGATGATAACGTTGCGCAGCAGGTTTACGAACGTGCCCTGCACGAAACTCAGCGAGCGCAGGTAGCGCACCTTGCGCAGCTCCAGTTTCAGAATGCGGTCGGTGATGCCGTTGAGGCGCTTGGTTTCCTGCTGGGCTAGGCCTAGGCTTTTTATCAGCTCGATGTTGCGCAGGCTTTCGGTGGTGGCGCCGGCCAGGGCCGTGGTTTCGCCCACGATGGTCTTCTGGATGACCTTGATTTTCTTGCTCAGCGCAAAGCTCAGAATGCCCAGCAGCGGGATGGTGAGGAAGTACCCCAGCGCAATGGGCCAGTACACGCTGATGGCGTACCACATCACGAAGATGATGCCCACCAGCGCCGTAAACAGCACGTTGACAAAGCCTTGGATTAGCTTCTCCACGTCGATGCGCACCTTCTGGAGCTTGCCTAGGGTCTCGCCCGAGCGCTGGTCCTCAAACACCTGGTAGGGCAAATCGAGCGAGTGCCGCAGTCCATCGGAGTACATCTGCGCCCCTAGCCGCTGAGTAATCACGTTGACGTAGTAATCCTGAAAATTCTTGGCCACGCGCGATACCATCGCCACGCCTAGCATCAGTCCAATGTAGGGAATTGCCTCCTTAAAGAAGGGCCAAAACGGCACCAGGCGAAAGCCCGTGCCCCCGTCCTTAGGCGTAAAATGGTCGACCAGCTTGCGGAAGATGTACGGGTCGAGCAGCGAAAAAATCTGATTGGTAGCGGCCAGTACCAGAGCCAGGACGAGCAGGCCCCAATAGCGGCGCAGGTAAGAGTAGAGGAGTTTCATAAACGCAAAAGCGCCGGGCGGCGGGCCCGGCGCGGGAAGAACAAGAAAGAGGCGGTTTTGTGAACAAATAGGAAGCGATAGCTAACCGTCTGTCCTGCTGACAAAGGAAGCATCTTGCGTGGCGCAGTGACTTCTATTAGCAACCAAGCGAGCAAGATGCTTCCTTCGTCAGCAGGACAGATGGTTAGGGCTTACTGCCAGCCGCCCCCTAGGGTGCGCACTAACTGCACGGCGGCGCGCAGCTGCGTGGTCTGGGTTTGGACGACGAGGCGGGCGGCGTCGAGGGTTTGGCGGTCGGCATCAACCACGGCGAAGTAGTCGGTGAGGCCGCGACGGTAGCGCTCTAGCGTGAGGCGACCGGCGAGGCGGGCGGCGCGCAGAGCGCGCTGCTGGGCCGCGAGCTGGGCACGGCTGCTGGCTACGTCGGCCAGGGCGGTTTCGACTTCCTCGTAGGCGGTGAGGGTGAGGTTACGCGAGTTGGCGACTACTTCGGCGGTTTGGGCTTCGGCTAGCTGCTGGTTGCCGCGCAGGCGGCCACCGTCAAAAATGGGGATGTTAAAACCGCCGCCCACGTAGTAGGTGTAGGCGTTAGCCAGCTTGGGTAGGTCGCCGACGTTGGTGGTTTGGGGACCGATGTAGCCGTTGAGTTGGAGGGTGGGTAGGCGGGCCAGGCGAGCCGATTTGGCGCGCAGGTCGGCAGCGGCGCTTAGGCGCTCGGCGCGGCGTAGGTCGGGGCGGCGGGCGAGTAGCTGGGCGGGCACGTTGGCCGGAATGACCGGCGGCGCGGGCAACAGCGGGCCGGGCGGCGTGGCCGGCACTTGGTTGGTAGGCAACGGGTTAATCGGCCCCACTGAATCGGGCTGCACCGATACTAGCGCGAAGCTGCTGGCCGGCCGGCCCGTGAGCGTGGCCAGCGAAGCTACCAGGCCAGCGCGCTGGCGGCGCAGCTCTACGGCGCTAGCTTCCACGGTGGCCAGCTCGGTTTCGGAGCGGCGCACGCCGATTTCGTTATCTACGCCGGCCTTGAAGCGGGCGGCGGTGAGCTGCACGTTGTAGCGGCGGGCCTGGCGGGCGCTGTCGAGCACCAGCAACTCGGCATCGAGGCCGCGCAGGCTAAAATAGGCATTAGCAGCATCGGCGGCGATGGTCAGGCGCACGGCCTGCTCGTCGTCTTCGGTGGCTTGTAGGTTGGCGGTGGCAGCCTGGGCATTGCGCCGCAGGCGGCCCCACAAGTCTACCTCGTAGTTGACATTGACAGGTACGTAAAACTGGTTTTGATTGACCGCCACGGCCGGAATGGACGACGCCTGCCGGGGCCGCAGAGCCGACAGCTGCGAGTAGTATGTGGAGGGCGCAATGGCCACCACCGGCGCCCGCTGCGCATCGGCAATGCGGAGCTGCGCCCGCGCCTGCTCGACCCGCGCCACCGCCGCACGCGTGCTGAAATTGAGCGCATTGGCCTGGGTTTCGAGCCGGGTAAGGGTGGTGTCGTTGAACACCGTCCACCACGGCCCCGCGGCCGGGGTTTGGCTCAGCTGCGGCGGGGCTTCGGTAGGCGCTACCACCGGCTGTTCGGGCTGAATGCGACCTAGGGAATCGGCCGGATGCGCGTTTTTCCAGGCCGTGGGGATGGCCTGAGCGGGCGGGTCGTAGTGGTAGCGCGTGGCTGCACAGCCACCTAGGGTTAAGCCTAATAAGATAAGAGGGGTGCGCATTCGGATAAGTTAATTCTAAAGAGATTCGCCAGTTATCAGCTGTCATTGCGAGCGCAGCGAAGCAATCGCATTAGGACGAGCACCCGAGCGGCGCGGCTAAACAGGTGCGATTGCTTCGCTGCGCTCGCAATGACAGCTGATAATCAAGAAGCTACTTGCCCAGCGGCGACGACACGCGCGGTGCATCGGGGTCGTTGGGGCGCGGCGCGGTAGGTGCCGGGCCGGCGGGTTTCTTAGGTGCCTCGGCTAGCTTGGTGCCTACTTCGAGGCCTTCGGTAAGATTTTCGCCGGGGTTAATAACCAGCATTTCGCCGCCTTTCAGCCCCTGGCTAACTTCGAGGTTCGCCCCAAAATCGCGGCTCACTACAATGTTCTGGTAGTGAATTTTGCCATCCTGCACCACGGCTACTTTTTGCTCGGTGCCGCTAGGTACCAGCGCATTGGCCGAGATAAGGACGGTGGGCGCAGTCTGCGGCAGCTTGAAGCGCACCTGGCCGTAGGTGCCGGGGCGCAGCTGGCCCTGGCGGTTGGGCAGGCGCACTTCGGTGCGCAGAGTGCGGGTTTGCGGGTCGAGGGCTTCGGCGTCGCGGGCCACGATGCCCCGGAAGGGCTTATTCGGAAACTCGGGCACGATGATGCTGGCCGACAAGCCGCGCTTGATGCTAGGCACGAAGTTTTGCGGCACGTCCACGAAGGCGCGGAGCGTGTCGGTTTGCTCTACTTTAAAAAGCTGTGAGCCAACAGCATTGCC
>NZ_DASTEP010000251.1:0-8588 GCF_035709525.1 Hymenobacter sp.
CCGGGAGAGGGGAGCCGGACGCTCGCTAATGTCAGAAGACGATAGACTCCCCTCCCCCGGAGGGGAGGGGCTGGGGGTGGGGTCTAACGTCTGGGTGTCATATAATCCAAACTCCGCCCGAATACGCTCAGTATCAACCCCCGGCCGGGGTGCGGCCTTGTCCGAATACAGCCGTTCGCCATCGATGCGAATGGGGCAGCGTGTGGTAGCCAGTGGCTGCCCATCAGCCAGTTTTACCAGTTGCTTCATGCCCAGCACCTCGAAGCCAGGGCTAGCCGTGGCTTGCTGATAGTTGAGCACCTCGGCGCACCAGATGCCCAGCGGCTCTAGCTGCGCCAGCCAGGTGGCGGTGGACTTTTCGCGGAGCTTGGCGGCCAGGCGGGCGCTGATGTCGTCGCGGCCATCGAACCAAGAGCTGGCGGTGGGGTAGTCGGCCAGAATGCCCGTATCCAGCAGGTTGTCAAGCTTATCGAGGTTGCCCATCGCCAGGGCCAAAAAGCTGTCCTGGGTGGCATAAATACCGTAGGGCGCGCTGAGGTAAGCGTGCGCCGTGCCACGCGCTGCACCGCGCTGGGGCAGTTGGCCACCATCGTTGAGGTGTGTGGTCAGCAACTCAAACTGCATGTCGAGCACCGATTCGAGCAGGTTTACTTCGACCAGCACGCTTTGGCCGGTGCGGTCGCGCTTGAGCACTGCCGCCAGCAGGCCCTGCGCGAAGTGCGCGCCGCAGATAATATCGGCCACCGCGATGCCGAAGGGCGTCGGCCCATCGGCCGCCGTACCCGACAAATACGCCAGCCCCGACATGGACTGCACCAGCAAATCCTGGCCCGGTTTGGTGGCCCAGGGTCCGGTAGCCCCGTAGCCCGTCACCACGCCGTACACGATGCGTGGGTTCAGGGCCCGCACGGCCTCGTAGCCGAGGCCTATTTTCTCCATGATGCCCGGCCGAAAATTGTGGGTCAGGATGTCAGCCTGCGCTAGCAATTGCTTCACCTGGGCCAGGTCGTCGGGGTTCTTGAGGTCAGCCGCATAAGATTCCTTGTTGCGGTTGATGGTGTGAAACACTAGGCTGCTGCCTTCCACAAATAGATTTTTGATGGCAATCTGCCGGCCCGCTTCGCCCGAGCCTGGCCGCTCAATTTTGATGACGCGCGCGCCGAGGTCGGCCAAGCGCAGGCCGGCTGATGGGGCCGCCAGAAATTGGCTGAACTCGATAACTAAAAGGCCTTCTAAAGGGAGGGGCATAGCTGGTTTCGTTTTACAATCGTCATGCTGAGCGGAGCGCAGCGGAGTCGAAGCATCTCTACCGGTGAACTAACTCCTAACGCTAGCAACGAAGCGGTAGGGATGCTTCGACTCCGCTCCGCGGCGCTCAGCATGACAGTTTAAATAGGGTATTTTTAAGCCAGCGTCCGCGACTTCACATACAGCGCGTTCAGCTCGCGCAGCAGCGCCCGCTCATCGCCGCCGTTTAGCAAATACTGCCGCACGGGCTCGCCGGCGTGGTCTTGGAAGAACATGTGGCCGTGGTAGCGCGGGCGCAAAAAGGCGCGCTGCAAGGCCGGTAGCGTGGCCGCGAAGTAGTTGCTGCTTTGCGCGTTCACCTGCGCATCTTGCCAGGCGCCTAGGTGGCCGGGCTGGCCGCCATTGTCGAAGTACAGCGTTTGTTGGCAGGCGGGCGAGGCCACAAATTCGGCATAGCGCACGGCGGTGGCTACGTCGGCGCACTTGGCCGAGATGGCCAGGCCGGTGCCACCTAGGGTGCTGCGTAGGCGGGTGCCACCGGGCGTAAGGGCCACCATGTCGTGGAAGTGCAGCAGGCGGCGGGCGTAGCCGCGCCGGGCGTAATTGGAGTAGCCGTAGGCGAAGGGGCAGTAGGCCAGCGCGTCGGTCTGCGTCATGGCCTCGTACACCTGGATGGGGTTGCGGTGGAAGCAGGCCGGGTCTACCTTGCTCGCCAGCTCGCGGAATAGTTGCAAGGCCTGCACGCCTACCGCCTCGCTCACCACCTCGTTTTCGCGCTGGCAGGGGTCTTCGCCCAGCGAGCAGCAGAACATGTAGAAGCTCATCAGCGTGTCGATGGGAATGAGCGAGAACGCCACCAGGCCGCGGTCGGCCAGGGCCAGCAGGTCGGTGAAGGTTTCGGGCAGGGCCAGGCCGTGCTGGGCTAGCAGGTCGGGGCGGCTGGCGGCCACGGGCGTGGCCGCGTCGATGGGCAGCGCCCACTGGTGGCCCTGAAAGGAATAGCTTTCGTAGGAATGGCCCACGGTGTTGGCCTGCTGGTCGGCCAGAAACTCGGCCGGCAAGTATTCATCGAGCGGCAAAATGGCCCCCGTGCGCGCCGCAAAACCCGCCCATGGGTGGTCAATCACGAGCAAATCGAACCGCTCGGCCAACTGCTGAATCGACTCATCGGCGAACTGCTGGAGCGAGCGTTTCTGCCAGGTGATTTCCACACCGGGATTCAACTCGGCGAAGCGCTGCGCCGTGGCCGCCATCGGCACAAAGCCCCGGCTATGATTCCAGGTAATTCCTTTTAACTGAATGCTGTCGGTTGGCATTGGAGAGATTCCGGTGTTTAAAATTTGATGGCTTGGGCGCGGGTCGCTGCGTCGTTCTTGCCGCTCACCGGCAGCAGGTAGAAGCTGTAGCGATAGGGCTTGGCGGGCACTTGGTATTTCTCAATGGGGGCGGCCTGGGCGTCCCAGCTGGTGTTGCCGCCCACGCCCATTTGCACCAGGTCGATGTTGAGGGTGACCAAGCCCGCGTCTTTGAGCTTGTTGGTGTGGCGGGCTTGCTGAATAGTTTGCTCGGTGTAGGGCCAGGCGCTCATGCTCAGCAGGCTGTCGGCTACCACTAGTAGGCCGGCATTTTGCCGGTCGGCCAGTTGCATCCAGCGCACGTCGGTGCGGTTGGCGTACTCCATCGGCACCACGTAGGAGTCGGCAAACTCGCTGAGCGACTGGCTATAAATGCCCGCGTCGAAGCCGTAGCGGCGGTCGATGTAATTTTCCAGCGGCCCCCGGCCGTAGTAGCTGATTTGCGTGTTGGCGTGGCGAATGCCGCACTGCATGCCTACCCTAGGAATGTTGGGCAGGCCGGCGGCGGGCGTGAGGGCGTAGTCTACTTTCAGGGTACCAGCGCCGTTTAGCGTGTAGGTCACGCGCACCGTGGTTTTGTCGTCGATGAGCGAGTAGGTGCTGGTGAGGCTGGGTTGGCCGGGCTTCGACTGGTCCAGCGTCAGGCTTTGCAGCTTGGGCGCGGCCGTAAACCAGGGCTTTAGCTGCTTATCGGCTTTCCAGCCGCGGCGGTCGTTGTCGGTGAGCGGGCGGGTGAAGTGCGGCAGCAGCGGCGCGGCCAGCTGCTCGGTGCCGCCCTGGCGGTAGGAGGTAAGCGCGCCGCTAGCCTTGTCAATGCTCACCTGGAAGCCCTTGCCGCTGAGCACATAAGCCGTGGCGTCGTCGCGCACGGCCACGGCCGGGTAGCTTTTGACTGACTTGGTCGGCTGGGCCAGCCCAGTCAGGGTAAACTGGTTACTGGCTACCTCGTGGCCTTGCTCGGCCCAACCCAGTGCCTGCGGCAGTGCGAAGGAAATGGTACCTAGGTACTCCGCGCCTGCTTTCATCTTAGGCAGGTAAGATTTAAGCGAGATAACCGTGTCGCGCCCCGCCGCCAGCCGCAGGCGTGGCAGCAGTTTGGTGCTAATTACGCGGCCATCTTCACGCACTATTAGCGTCACCGCGTAGTCGGCCAAAGACTTGCTGGCGTGACGGTTTTCGACCCGAAGCAGGCCCCGGCCCGCGTCGGTGAGCGTGCATTCGGCCGGCTGGTACACGCGCTTACACTCGTAGATGGCGGCGTGAGGCCGGCCATCCGAAGCCACGATGCCCTTGATGGTGAAGTCGTCGTAGTATTTCTCCTGAAAGTCGCCGCCGTAGGCGTAAAACGCCGTGCCGGTCGAGTCGCGTTTCAGTAAACCCTGGTCCTTGAACTCCCAGATGCAGCCGCCGATTACGCGCTTGGTGGCGCGCCAGCCGTCCCAAAACTCCTTCATGTTGCCGGTGGCGTTGCCCATTGAGTGGGCGTACTCGCAGAAGAAAATGGGGCGGGTGTCGCCGTTGTCCTGGTTGGCCAGCAGTTCGCCCGTAAACAGGCCGGGGTACATGCGGCTCACCATGTCCACGTAGGCTTGGTCGCGCGGCACCTGAATGCGGTAGGCGTGGTTTTTAGGGTACTTCGGGTCGCTGGGGTCGATGTAGCCGGGCAGGTGTGGGTCGCCCTGCGCGGGCTCGTAGTGGATGGGCCGCGTGATGTCGAAATCGCGCAGCCAGGCGGCCATGGCGGCGTGGTTGGGGCCGCGCCCGCTCTCGTTGCCCAAGCTCCAGAAGATGATGCTGGGGTGGTTTTTGTCGCGCAAAGCCATGCGCAGGCTGCGCTCCTGGTAGGCGGTAGTCCAGGCCGGGTCGTTGCTCAGTTTCGACCCTAGGCCGTGGGTTTCGAGGTTGGCTTCGTCGATAACCAGGATGCCGTACTCGTCGCAGAGGTCGTAGAAGTACGGGTCGTTGGGGTAGTGGCTGGTGCGGATGCAGTTGAAATTGAACTGTTTGAGCGTCTGCACGTCCTGCCGAATGTCGTCGCGGCTCACGGCCATGCCCTTGGTGGGGTGGTGGTCGTGGCGGTTCACGCCGTAGAGGTAGGTCAGCTTGCCGTTAATAAGCAGCTTGCCATTGTCCTTGGAAAACTCGATGCTGCGGAAGCCCACGCGGCAGCTCTTGGCCTCCAGCACCGCGCCGGTTTTGTCGCGTAGCGTCAGCACCAGCGTGTAGAGGTTGGGGGCCTCGTCGCTCCACTTGGCGGGGTTGCGCACGGTGGTTTCGAGCAGGCCAAACTTGGCATTGTCGAGGCGCGGGTACTTCTCATTCAGAATAGCATCGGCCGTGATTTGCAATGGCTTGGCGAGTACTGCCACGTTGCGGCCGTCGTAGAGCTGCGCCGACAGCTCGTAGCCCCCTAGGTCGTCGTTGCCGGTCAGGTTTTCGAGGCGCGGCCGAATGCTTAGTACCGCGTCGCGGTAGTCTTTGTCAAGCTTGGCCTGCCAGTGAAAATCGGCGAGGCGCACCTTGGGCTCGGCCAGTAGCAGCACCTCGCGGTAGATGCCGCTCAGCCGCCAATGGTCCTGGTCTTCGAGGTACGAGCCATCGGACCAGCGCATTACCTGCACCGATACTACGTTTTCGCCGCCTTGTAAATATGGCGTTACGTTGAACTCCGAGGGCAGGCAGCTGTCCTCGCCGTAGCCCAAAAACCGGCCGTTCACCCACACCTTAAACGCCGAGCTGACGCCGCCAAAGTGCAGCGTCACGTTCATGTTTTGCCAGCCGGCCGGCACCGTAAACGTGCGTTGGTACGAGCCCACGCCGTTGTAGTCCTGCGGCACGTGGGGCGGGTCGACGGGCCGGAAGGGATACTTAGCGCTCTTGTAAATAGGCAGGTCGTAGCCGTTCAGCTCCCAGTTAGAGGGCACGGCCAGCTGCTTCCAGCCCTGCACGCGGCTCTTGTAGAAGTTCTTGGGCGCGTCGGCTGGCTTTGGGGCAAAGCGAAAATCCCAATTGCCATTCAGCGATAGCAGGCGCGGGGTTTTGCTACGGTCGCCACCTAGGGCGTCTTTTTCGGTGGGAAAGGAGTAGGCCGTGGCGCGGGCAGGCTCGCGGTTTAGCTCGGTGATTTGGGGGATTTCCCAGGCGTCGGTTTCCGGCCCGGCGTAGATTGCGGGGACGTGCGAGACGTGGGGGAAGAAGTACACGCTGGCTTCCTGGGCGCTTGCTTTGCTTGCCCACAGGAAAAGCAAGGCCGCCCAGACGGGGAACCTCACCCCCCAGCCCCCTCTCCAAAAAAGAGGGGGAGCCGGACGACTCGGGATGCGTGGATAAAGAGCTTTGTAGATTCTATGCATCATTTTCAAAGTCAATACTTTGCTGCCTAGCGTTTGGCTCCCCCTCTTTTTTGGAGAGGGGGTTGGGGGGTGAGGTGCCCCGTCTGGGCGGCGCTATTCAGCGTTACTGTTGCCCCCGCCAGTCCCTCCGCTGTGGCCCGCACTGTAATAGCCCCGCCCTTTTCCGTCGTCTGCACAATCGCCAGCGCCATGCCGTTGTATGCCTTGCGCTCCGGCGCTTTAAACGACTCCATACTAGCCTGATACCCGTTGTCCACGCCTGCCACGAAGCCCGGCCCGCTTACCGCGAACTTCACCAGGTTAGCCGCATCGGGCACCAGGTTGCCGGCGGCATCCAGCACGCGCACGGTGAGAAAGGACAAGTCTTTGCCACTGGCCTGTAGTTGCTGGCGGTCGGCGGTTAGCTCGATTTTGGCGGCGGGGCCGGCGGTTTTCACGGTGCGGGTGAGCACGGTTTGGCCGGCGCGGCGCGACACGGCTTGCAGGGTGCCGGCGGCGTAGGGCACGCGCCACATGACGTGCAGGTCATCGGCGCCCTTCTTTTTGACACCTAGGGACTTGCCATTCAGAAACAGCTCTACTTCATCAGCTTGGCTGTAGTAGGCCCACACATCCACAGTTTGACCGGGCTTCCAATTCCAGTGCGGCAGCAGATGCAGCACGGGCCGGGTAGTCCACTCGCTTTGATAGAGGTAGTAGGCGTCTTTGGGGAAGCCGGCCAGGTCAATGACGCCGAAGTAGGAGCTGCGCGCCGGCCAGGGGTAGGGCAGGGGCTCGCCCAGGTAGTCGAAGCCGCTCCACACGAAGGCGCCACTGATAAACGGGCTGTTGCGGACTGCGCGCCAAGCGGCCTCGTGCGTCGCGCCCCAGTAAGGCGCGGCGTGGTCATAGCTCGAGGCCGTGAAATCGGCATTGCCGGTGGTCAGCTTGCTCTTGCCATCCTTGGGCCAGATGCGCAGGCTGTCGGAGGGCAGGTCGTAGTGCCCGCGCGTCTCGAAGGCGGCCGCGATTTCGGTGGCCAGGAAATGCTGGCCGGGGAAGCGCTTGGGCAGCTCGGGGTATTCGGCGTGCTTGTAGTTGAAGCTCAGCACGTCGAGCACGCCGGGCTTGGCGATGAAGTTCTTGTCCGGCTCCTGCTCGGTGAGGGCCGAGGTCACGGGCCGGGTCGGGTCGAGGCGCTTCACGATGGCGGTCAGCTCCTGGGTCAGCCGCACGCCGGTGCTGTCAAACTGCTCCCGTATTTCATTGCCAATGCTCCACAGAAAGATGCTCGGGTGGTTGCGGTCGCGCCGAATCTGGTCTGCTAGGTCGCGCTGGTGCCACTGCTTGAAATCGAGGTGGTAATCCTGCGAGTTCTTCTTTTTCTGCCACATGTCGAAGGCCTCATCCAGCACCAGGAAGCCCAGGCGGTCGCACAAATCCAGCAGCTGCGGCGCGGGCGGGTTGTGCGACATTCGAATGGCGTTGCAGCCCATGGCGCGCAATAGTTGCAGCTGCCGCTCGGCCGCTCGCTCGTTAAATGCGGCCCCCAGCGCCCCCAGGTCGTGGTGTTGGTTCACGCCCTGAATGCGCAGCGGCTGCCCATTTAGCAGAAAGCCGCGCTGGCTATCAAATACGCAGGTGCGCACGCCCAGCGGCGTTTCATACTCATCCTCAAGTGTTTTGCCAGCCAGCACCGTAGTTTTCACCCGGTACAAGTAAGGCGTCGCCACCGACCACAGCTGCGGATTTTTCAGGGTGAGCTTTTGCGACACGGTGGCCGCCGCGCCGCTCAGCTGCACGCCGCTGGTCAGCTGCCGGGCTACTTCCCGGCCGGTTTTATCGAGCAGCACCGTTTGCAGGGCCACTGTTTGAGGTTTCCCGGTGGCATTGCGCAATTGCGTTTGCACGGCCACCGTGGCGGCCTGGGCGCTCACGGCGGGCGTGCGCACGAAGGTGCCCCACTCGTCCACGGCCACCTGGTGCGTCGTCACCAGCCGCACGTCGCGGTAAATGCCCGAGCCGGTGTACCAGCGCGAATCGGGCTGGGCCGAGTTATCGACGCGCACGGCCAGCACGTTGGGTTGGCCGGCGGGGCGCAGGTAGGGCGTCAGCTCGTAGCGGAAGGAGATGTAGCCGTTGGGCCGGTAGCCCAGCGAGTGGCCATTCAGCCACACCTCGCTGCGCTTGTACACGCCGTCGAACTCAATATACACGTTGCGCTTGGCCGTGGCCGGCAGCACGAACGTCTTGCGGTACCAGCCGATGCCGGTGGGCAGGCCGCCGCCCTCGGGCTTGGCGGGGTTCTTTTCGTCGAATTTTCCCTCGATGCTCCAGTCGTGCGGCAGCGTGAGCTGGCGCCACGCGGCGTCGTTGAAGGTGGCGTTTTTCGCGCCGGCCTCGTCGCCTAGGTAGAATTTCCAGCCCTTATCAAAGCGCTGCACCACGCGCGGCGGGCCGGGCTGCGCGCTATAAGCAGCCGTTTGTGCACCGAGTAGTAGCAACAGAGAAAGGGAGAAAAGGCGCATGAGGTGGAAATTATTGCATTGGTATCGGAACGTCATGCTGAGCGCAGCGGAGCGGAGTCGAAGCATCTCTACCGCTTCATTGCTAGTGTCAGGAGTTAGTTCACCGGTAGAGATGCTTCGACTCC